>JANNBP010000558.1:0-2034 GCA_031385555.1 Deltaproteobacteria bacterium
TCGCCGGCGTGCTCGCCGAGCGCGTAGACCTGCACGAGGTTGGGGTGATGCAGCGACGCGAGGATGCCGGCCTCGGCGCGGAACCGCGAGACCAGATCTCGATCACTCGCGAGATCGCTGCGCAGCACCTTGATCGCGACCTGCCGCCCGAGCCCGAGATCCTCGCCGCGATACACCACGCCCATCGCACCGCGCGACAGCTCGTGGACGACGCGATAGGTGCCGCCGACGACGGTGCCCGCCGACAACCCCTGATCCGCCGAGTGATCGGACTCGCTGGTGCGCTCGTCGCTCGCGACGATCCGGACGTCGCCGATCGGTGCCGACCGCAGGGCCGCATAGCACCGCGCGAACGCCGCCTCGCCGCTGCGCTCGCCGGCCCCGATCTCGGAAGCGATCGCGCGGAGCTCGACCTTGATCTCGTCGCCGTCGACCTTGATCGCCTCGCTCTGGGTCTTGTGGAGGATCTTGCGGACGACCAGCGCGGCTTGGTCGTCGGACGCACCGACCAGGAGCACCGCGATCTCGTCGCCGCCGAGCCGGCCGATCGGATCGTTGCCGCGCACCATCGCGCGGATCCGGTTCGCCGTCTGCGCGAGCGCCTCGTCGCCGGCCTTGTGCCCGTGCTGCAGGTTGATCCGGCGGAGTCCGGCGATGTCGAACACCACCAGCGTCAGGCGCTCGCTGCGGCGCTGCGCCGCGGCCACCTCGTGCGCGATCGTCTGCTCGAACGCACCCCGCGTCATCGCGCCGGTCAACGGGTCGTGCATGCTCGCCGCCATCAGGCGCTCGCCCTCCTGGACGAGCCGGCGATGGCTGGTCAGCCAGGTCAACTCGCGGGTGAGCCGCGCCGCGATCGCCTTGAGATCGGTGCGCTCGCTCGCCGAGAACCGGCGGCCCGAGTCGGAGACCACGGCGACGAGCCCGGCGACCTCCGCGCGGCCCGAGCGGAGCGCATCGGCGATCACCGAGCGCGGGTTGTGCCCCGACGTGATCACGGTGCCCGATGCGGCGGCGGCGATCCGCGCGGCGCCGGCGATCTGCGCGCGATAGTCCTCGCTCGGGAACTCGCGAGCAGCGGTCGGCGTCATCTGGGCCCCGTCGCGCCACCACACGATGCAGTCGTTCGCCGCGAAGCCCTCGGCGACCGCCGTCAAGGTCTCGTTGGCGGCGCCGGTCAGATCGATCAGCGACGTCGCGATCAGGCCGCGCGCTCGCGCGAGATCGACATCGGGTGACTGCGAATCCGCATGCGCGACCGCATCGAGCGCCTTCTCGGAGATCGGCGACAACAGCACGCCCGAGGCGCCGGCCTGCGCCGCGGCACCAGCCACCCGCGCCGCGTTCGCGCCGTCCCCGACGATCCAGCGCGGTGGCCCGTCGGCGGGTGCCGGCCCCAGATCGGCGGCGACCAGCGGCGCGATCAGCACCGCGACCACGTTGGTCGGGATCGTGTCCTTGGTGCAGCTCACGAGCGTCACGCGCGCGGCGTCGGTGAGGGCGGACAGCTCTGACAGCAGTCGCCCCGACGGGTCGAACACCGCCACTCGCTTCGAGGCCACGGCGCATCATATGAGACGGCCTCGGCCGATGCGAACCCCCGTCGAGGATTTCTGCTACTAACCCAGAGCTCACCTCGGTTCTCGATCTTCCAGCTTCGCCGGAAGATTCTTTGTCCTCCGGGTGAAGCTCAGGGATTCGGCCGCCGGCGTCGAAGGATCGACCCAGGCGAGCGCTGGGATTAGATCTTCGTCGTCACGACGAGCTGGTGCCCCGTACAGGGCATCTCGTCCTCGCGGCGCTCGGCTTCCGCGGGGCTGCAGTCGTCGACCGACAGACCCTCGACGTCGTCCTGGTGACTGGTCGCTTCGATGGTCAGCGTCGCGCCCTTCAAGATCGCGGTCTGCCGGGTGACGCCGAGCGAGCACGTCCCCCCACCGCCGCCCGCCGAGAAGCTCGATCGGCCGAGCCAGCCGTCGTCGATCGGCTCGAAGAACCCGGTGAAGTCGAGCCGCTCACCGCGACCGGCATTGG
>JANNBP010000034.1:0-3567 GCA_031385555.1 Deltaproteobacteria bacterium
AGCGTTCATCCAGCGTTCATCCAGCGTTCATCCAGCGTTCATCCAGCGTTCATCCAGCGTTCATCCAGCGTTCATCTAGCGTTCATCCAGCGTTCATCCAGCGTTCATCCGCGTTGATCCGCGTTCATCCAGCGTTCATCCAGCGTTCATCCAGCTCAGCCGTCGAACGCCGCCAGGCCGGTGATGTCTTGGCCGACGACCAGCGTGTGGATGTCGTGCGTGCCCTCGTACGTGAAGACGCTCTCGAGGTTCAGCATGTGGCGACCGCACTGGTACTCGTCGGTGACACCATTCGCGCCGAGGATATCGCGGGCGTCGCGGGCGATGTCGCGTGCCATCGAGATGTTGTTGCGCTTCGCGAGCGAGATCTGCGCGGGCACGAGCTTGCCGCTCTCCTTGAGGCGACCGAGCTGGAGGCAGAGCAGCTGCGCCTTGGTGATCTCCTGGACCATGTCGACGAGCTTGTTCTGCACCAGCTGGTAGCCCGCGATCGGCCTCGAGAACTGCACGCGGTCCTTCGCGTACGACAGCGCCTCGTCGTAGCAGGCCATCGCCGCCCCGACCGCGCCGTAGCAGATGCCGAACCGCGCCTGCGAGAGACACGACAGCGGACCGCGCATGCCGGAGACGCCGGGCAACAGCGCGTCCTCGCCGACCTCGCAGTCCTCCAGGATCAGCTCGGAGGTCACGCTGGCGCGCAGCGACCACTTGCCGTGGATGTCGCGCGCCGTGAAGCCCTTCGCAGTCGTCGGGACCAAGAACCCATGGACTTTTCCGTCGAGCTTCGCCCACACCAGCGCGACCTGCGCGATCGAGCCGTTGGTGATCCAGCGCTTCGTCCCGTTGAGCACGAAGCCGTTGCCGCTCCGCTTCGCGGTGGTCAGCATGCCATTCGGGTTCGAGCCAAAGTCGGGCTCGGTCAGCCCGAAGCAACCGATCAGCCGACCCGCCGCCATCTCCGGCAGGTATTTCTGCTTTTGCTCCTCGGAGCCGAACGCGTGGATCGGGTACATCACCAGCGAGCTCTGCACCGAGCAGAACGACC
This sequence comes from Deltaproteobacteria bacterium, assembly GCA_031385555.1. Lineage (GTDB taxonomy): Bacteria > Myxococcota_A > Polyangia > Haliangiales > Haliangiaceae > JABFXX01. Next base: position 1,046 of record JANNBP010000034.1, read on the forward strand.
GGATCCCCGAGTCGCCGCGCTCGAGCTCCTGGCAGATCAAGCCGTAGGCCGTGGGCGTGACGCCGGCGCACCCGTACCCGGTCAGCGAGCTGCCAAGCAGGCCCAGCTCGCCGAACACCCCGATCAACTCATGCGGGAACGTGCCGGCGGAAAAGTGCTTCCCGATGCCGGGCATCACGCGTGACGTGATCATCTCTCGCACGGTGTCGCGGACCATCCGCTCCTCGTGCGTGAACAGGCTGTCGATCGCGTAGTAATCGAGCGCGGAGTACGCCATCGCCCGGCGTCATACGACGAATCCTGGCCCGAGTCGACCACGTCGCTATACTCGATCTCGTGCGGGTCGTCGTCGCGTTTGTATTCCTGATCCTCGTCGGAGATCACGCGGTTGCAGATCCCGCAAAGCGGCTGGGAGAGGGCTTTCGCGCGTACGAGCGCGGAGATCTCGCAGCGGCCGAGGCCGCGCTGAACGGGCTCGACCTCGAGGCGCTCGCGAACCGCGACTACGGCCTCTGGTTGCGCGGCATGATCGCGCTGCGCACCGGTCAGTACGACGACGCTCGCCGGTCGTTCGAGCGCCTCGACAAGCTCGACAGCAAGTTCGAGCGCGAGGTCCCGTGGCGGCTCGCCGACATCGCGTGGGCGCGCGGCGATCGCGGCGAGGCGGCGAAGACCTACGCGAAGCTGATCGGCCTCAAGGTCGCGGCGGCTGGCCCCGAGAAGCCGGGCAATCCCGGCGGAGACCTCGGCACCGCGATGTTCCGGATCGCCGAGACCAAGGTCGGGGCGCCCGCCCTCGCCGCCTACCGCGCGTTCCTCGTCGGCTACCCGTCGCACCCGCTCGGCGAGCGTGCCGAGGCGATCCTCGTCGACAAAGGGGCGCCTCCACTGACGGCCGCCGAGCGGATCGAGCGCTCCCGAAACCTCAGCGACGCACACCTGTGGGACGAGGCCGTCGCCGAGCTCTCGTTGCTCGATCTAGCGTCGCTCTCCGACGAGGACAGGCGTCAGCGCGACTACTGGCTCGGGACGACGCTCTTCAAGATGCGCCGCCGCTACGACGAGGCTGCCGAGCTCCTCCTCGGGGTGTCGTCGCGGATGGGCGCGTCTGCCGCCGAGGCGATGTTTCACGGCGGGCGTGCGAAGTCGCGCTCGGACCAGGATGACGAGGCGATCGCCTGGTACCGGAAGGTGGTCGCGACGTACCCGAAGACGCCGTACGCCGAGGAAGCGCAGTTCCTCTCGGGCTGGCTCGAGTTCAACCGCGGCAAGTATCGCGAGGCGCTCGGGCCTCTTGAAGATCTGCTGACGCGCTATCCGAAGTCCAAGTGGGTCGACGACTCGCTGTGGTTCCTCGGGATGTCCCACTATTTCCTCGGCGACTGGGCCAGGGCGCGGACCCGGCTGGTGGCGCTGTCGAAGCTCGGCGGGTCGCTCGAGGGTGGCAAGGGGCTCTACTGGCTCGCGCGGATCGACGAGAAGCTCGGCAGCAAGCCCGACGCCATCGCCGGCTACACCCGCACGCTCGAGCGCTCTCCATTCTCCTGGTACGCGCTGCTCTCGCGGTCGCGCCTGACCACGCTGGGGGTCACCGTCGGTCCGTTCGGCACTAGTTCCCCGGCTCGCGGGGCGCGCCTCGCCGCCACCGTCGATCCGGAGCTGGCATCCGACGAGCTGATCCGCCGCGCCGACGAGCTGATCGCGGCCGGCCTGGTGGTCGATGCCGGCAACGAGCTCGAGCGGGGGGAGCGCGGCTTCTTGAAGCGTCACGATCGCAGCGCCGCCTTCGCGATGCTGCTCGAGCGCTACACCAAGGCCGGCAACTTCAACCGCCCGTGGATGCTCGCGATCACGTCCCACGGTGGCGCGCTCGACAGTCCACCCGTCGACGATGCACTGCGCTGGTGGACCAACGCATACCCACGCGCCTACCGCGAGCTGGTCGAGAAGTACCAGAAGAATGGCGACAACCCCGAGGGCTACCTCTACTCGATCATGCGCAAGGAGAGCGGCTACGACCCGCACGTGCTGTCGTACGCGGACGCGCAGGGCTTGATGCAGATGATCCCCGCGACCACCAAGCGCGTCGCCAAAGAGCTCGGCCTCCCCTACGACCCCGGCAAGCTCTACGAGCCCGCCTACAACGTGCAGACGGGGAGCTGGTACATCGGGCACCTGCTGACGAAGTTCAAGAAGCAGGTCCCACTCGCCGCCGGCTCGTTCAACTCGGGCCCGCGCCCGGTGATGACGTGGATCGACAAGCACGGCGATCGCGAGATGGACGAGCTGGTCGAGCTCGTGCCGTTCACACAGACGCGCGAGTACATGAAGAAGGTGACCGAGAACTACGCGCGCTATCGGTACCTCTATCAGAACGAGATCTACGTCCAGCCGCTCACCGTCGACAAGGCGTACGTCAAGGACCAGCTGACGTACTGATCGTCGCCGGACCGACAGCCGCTCACCGTCGACAAGGCGTACGTCAACGACCAGCTGACGTACTGATCGTCGCCGGACCGACA
>JANNBP010000089.1:0-2550 GCA_031385555.1 Deltaproteobacteria bacterium
CCGCATCCACGCATGCGACCCACGTACCTCGCGGTGACGGCGGCCATCGGATGTTCCACAAGCACGCTCGCCATTTCCACGAAGATGTGACCGGTTTAGTCACGCACGCGTCGATCGCAGGTGCGACGACGCGGAGCCACCGTTTTCATTGGCAGTGGCCCCGCTCGCTTATTGTCGAAAACCCATCGTCGCGACGATACGAGGAAGCGGCCGCACGCACTGCCTCGTGCCGATTGAAGTAGCTCGAAGCCAGACGTGGGACCGGCCGAGTCACACCGACTTCCATAGGCGTAATCTCGATGCCTAGATCGATCCGCCCACAAGCTCGCGTTCAGCTTGAAGCGTGTCTGAGTGACAGCGCCGACTCTCAGTGGTGATGTCCGTCAGTGTCGTGGCCCGAGCCCGAGCCCATGTCATGTCCCGAGCCCATGTCATGTCCTGAGCCCATGTCATGTCCCGAGCCCATGTCACCGGAGCCCATGTCACCGGAGCCAGTCGCCGGCTTGGCAGCAGTCTTTTTGCCACCACAGGCTGCGAACGACGACACGGCCAACGACGCGATCAAGATCAGCTTCTTCATTTCGCGGACTCTCGCAGATCGATCGTGGTCTGTCATCGAGGTTCGTGTTGGTTTCCCGAGGACCGTGGCCGACCGGGTCACACGGCGTACCAACGATTCTCTTCTCGAGCGCGACCGAGCAATCTGCAGGGTCAATGATGTCGCGAGTCGTTCTGGCGACGCGATCGGACGAGCGACTCGCGATCGCTCGAGACTGATGATCATCGCCAAACCGTGGCTGCAATCGTCGAGGCCAGCCCGTCGTGCAGTACGATGCCCGAGGTGGCGAGCTTGCTGGAGACGTTGATCACGCGCTGGAGAGCGGATGCCGGAGGTACCTACAGGTCATGGTTCCTGTGGGAGGAACGGATCAAGAACTTCCGTTCGATCCGGACCGGCATCCTGCGGGTGATCGAGCAGATCGACGATGGGTCGTTCGGTGTTGCTTATAACGATTCGTCGCTCCAGACGGCGGTTCGCTCGATCGCCGAGCAACGCCAGATCTTCAAGGGCGCCGATCATGCATTCCTCTGGAAGCCCAAACTTCGCATCCCCGACATCTACGAATCACCGGAGAACCAGCGTGCCTTCGGGCGATTCCTCGATACCTGTGTCTGCTGCACGGGCGCCGACGCGCTCCTCGCAGCGATCCGCAAGCTCGATCGGTTGAAGATCAAGGGACTCGGACCCGCGGCAGCGAACCTGCTTTACTTCTTGCACCCGACGCACATCGCTCCGTTCAACACGGCGATCGTCAAGGGCTACAACGCCCTGTGCGGAACCAAGGTGAAGCTTGGAAAGTGGGAGGACTATCTCGCCATGCGCGAGGGGATGCTGCGTATCAACGAGACGCATCGGAATTTGTTATCCAACGATCTCGGGGCAGTTGCGGGTCTGCTGTTCGACATCGGAACGGAACGCTACACCGCACCACCGCGCGATGATGATGCCGCCGCGCTCGCCGCCTGGGAAACCGATCTCGCGAAGGTGCGCGAGTCGGCGAAGAAATCCAAGTCCGCGGACGAGGACCGCACGCACACGGAGATCCAGCAGTGGCTCCGAGATCTCGGCAGGGCTCTCGGGTTCGACGTCTGGATCGCTGCCAACGATCAGGGGCGCGAAACACCGAACGGCAAGCTCGGCGACGATTGCCTCGAGGCGCTGCCCGACGAACTTGCGGCAGCACCGGGAGCCGACGCGATCCGCTTGATCGATGTGTTGTGGCTCGATCGGACATCGTCGCGCGTCGCAGCGGCGTTCGAGGTCGAGCACACGACCACGATTTAATCCGGCATCGTTCGCATGCTCGATCTTGCCCTCGGTGCGCCCGGCCACGCGACGCGCGGCCTATTTCTCGTCGCACCCGACAACCGTGAGGACGAGGTGCGCGCCCAGCTTTCACGGCCCGCATTCCGTCACGTGCGCGAGCTCGACGTGCGTTACCTGCCCTACAGCGAGCTCGAGAGGCATCGCGACGCGATGGCGAGGTTCGGAGCGGGGCTCAAGGCCATCGAAGCCGTGGCTCGATCACTCGTCTGAGCTGTCGACCTTCAGCTGCGGCGTGGGTGCGGACGTCGATCGATCCACCGAGCATCGCCATGCCACAGCTAAAGCCGAGCTCGCCGGGTCGTTCGAAGCGCAACTCGATGTCGACCGGAATGCCGACCGGGAGCTCGCGACGAATCTGATGCTCGCCATGGAGGCTGACGATCACCTCGCGCGCGCAGCTGTTTCCTGTCATCCGACTGAATCGCAACCGAACCACCTCACCCACGTGAACCGCGAGCTGGGTTGCTCGAACCTGGATCCAGGCGGCACCTGTTGCGAGACAGCGAAGGTCGGCGTCATCGAGGCGACCGACGTGTCGAGTGCCGTTGATGAACAGTGTCGGCGTCGCGTGAACCTCTCGCGCCGCGGCGTCGATGCTCGCGAGGAGCGTTCGGTTGGCATCGTCGGACTTCATACACGACTCCAACGCATCGGCATCGAGG
>JANNBP010000095.1:0-9319 GCA_031385555.1 Deltaproteobacteria bacterium
GTCTTCGTCCTCATCTTCATCTTCGCTGTCGCCACCGCCGTCGTCCTCATCCTCATCTTCGTCTTCGCTGTCACCCGCTACGGAGATTCCGACGGCTTCAAACACCGCGTCGATCGCGGCATCTTCCTCGTCGTCTTCATCCTCATCCTCATCCTCATCCTCATCCTCGTCCTCGTCCTCGTCCTCGTCGTCCTCGTCGACCTCTTCGACCTCGTCGACGTCGTCATCATCGTCGTCATCGTCGTCATCATCGTCCTCGTCGTCCTCGTCGTCCTCGGCGTCGGCCTCTTCCTGCTTCGCCTTCTCGATCGCGTCGAGGTACGCGGTGAGCCCGTTCGCGATGAACATCCCCGGGCCGGGCTCGAACACGGCGTCGAGCCGTAGCGCCGATGCGAAGATGTTGATCCGATCCGACCACGCCGCGTCTCCCGGCGGAGCGAGCCGCAGGATCAACCCACCGTCGCCGCCGATCAGCAGCCCACCGCCGAACTTCTCGACCACCCACAGATGGACGTCGCCGAGGGCATGCGCGAACGGCTTCCACGTCCGCCCATCGTCGCTCGAGATCAAGATCGTGCCGCGCGCACCGACGATCACGAGCTGACCATCGGGCAGCGCGTGGACCGCCTCGAAGTCGGCATCGAGCGGCGTGGTGACCTTCGACCACCACTGCCCGTCCGGCGAACGCGCGATGAAGCCGCGATCGCCGACGACGATCCACGTGTTCTTCGCCGACAGCGTCAGCCACGTCAGCGGCTTGGTGGCACCGGTATTCACCGTCGTGACCTCGTGGTCGCGCCACCGTCGGATCCTGCCGTCGAACCCGAGCGCCACGATCTCGTCGCGCACCGTGAACGCCGCCGACAGCCGCTCCTCGGTTCCGAAATCGATCCGCTGCGGCCGCTCGCCGAGCACGCGCGCCGCATACCCGCGATCGCCGACGACCCACAGCGCGCCATCACTGCCGAGGGTCAGCCCGAACAGACACGCCTCGGTACCGGTCTCGATCCGCTGCCAGCTCTCACCGTGATCGCGCGACACCGCGAGCTGGCCGTACTCGCCGCAGGTCCACACCTGATCCGCGATCGGCAGCGCGTCGCGCAGACCGCTGCGAGGCACGCGACGAGCCTCGAAGTGCTGCGCGTTGGAGGAGGCGAACACCAGGCCATCGCCGCCACCGCCGAGGGCCACGATCACCTGGTCGGTGACTGCGAAACCGGCGATGAAACCGCGCTCGGCACTGCCGGCCGAGACCACGGTCAGCTCGAGCTCCACCATGTAAAACGAGAGTAAAAGAAGGGATCTCGGCGCGCCTCCGGAGTGCGCGCCGAAATGCTTTGAATCGTGGACGAGGGAGGAAAAGGAGAAGCGCCGAGTCACCCGAGGAGAGAGGGAGCGACCCGGCGCTGAGGAGACGCGACAGCTGATGAAATCCGTCGCGCAGGACGAATGTCCGTTATCGCGGATGCTCTGTCAACGGGTTTTTACCGGACATGTTTGCGAGCAGAATCCGCGCGTGACGTATCCCAAGCTCGCCTCTGTCGTGTTGCCGTTCGCGGTCATCGGATTCGCCGTCGTTGCCTGCATGCACGCGACGGAATCCAAACCGGACTGTCCGATCTCGACGCCGGAGTCGAAGGGAACGACGACCGCGAAGCCGACGACCGCGAAGCCGATCGTCGCCACCGAAGCCGAGACGCGCTCGGCGTTCGAGAAGATCTATCGCGACGCCGACTGGGGCAAGAACACCGGTGGCATCGGCAACTCGGGCACGGGCTCGACCCTCGAGGCGACCGCGCTGTATCGCCAGTACCTCCAGGACTTCATCAAGGCGAACCACATCACGTCGGTCGTCGATGCGGGCTGCGGCGACTGGGAGTTCTCGCAGAAGATCGATTGGACCGGGATCGACTACAAGGGCTACGACATCGTCCCGAAGTTGATCGAGCAGAACACCGCGCGGTTTCAGAAGGACAACATCCACTTCTTCGTCGGCAACATGATCGAAGACGATCTGCCGAAAGCGGATCTGCTCGTCAGCAAGCACGTGCTGCAGCACCTGCCGAACGAGGCGGTGAAGAAGTTCCTCGCGAAGCAGCTCAAGAAGTACAAGCACGTCCTGCTCACCAACGGCGTCGACGCGGTCTACCTGTCCGCGCTCAACAGCGACATCAAGCCCGGCGAGTATCGCGAGCTCGACATCACGCGCCCGCCGTTCGAGATCTCAACTGGCGTCTCGAAGGAGCTCACCTACTGGGCGAACGGGTTCATGCACCAGGTGGTGCACGTCGACAACACTAAGGGTCGGTAGCGTCCCAGAAGTCGATCTCGGCCTGGACGATCGACGACAGGTCCTCGCCGTTGCCACCCTTGATCACCCACAGATAGTCGGTGAAGAAGTTGTTCCGCGTCCGCGTCGTGCCGTGATGCGGATCGTCGGCGAGGATCGACTCGGGAGTCCGCGTGGTGCCGCCGTGCTGATGACAGCCGATGCAGTTGGTCGCCGCGTTGCCCGCGCCCTCCTCGAGGTACGGGTTCGAGCACCACGTCGGTGCGCCGACGCCTGCGTGGACGGCGGCGAGCGAATCACCGAGCGTTCCAGCCTGCCCGCCGCGCGGGTCGGCGTCGCCCTCGAGGTACGTCGTCGCGACGCACATCTTGTAGTTGCGCCACGGGCCCTGGATCGACGCCGGGCGGTCGCTGCCGAAATCGCGGTCGGGATCCGGCGAGTACCACAGCGTGATCCACAGCCAGTGATCGAGCTCCTTCGACATCACGTGCAGCGCCGGCATCCGGAAGCGCGCACCGGTGGGCAGCTCGATCGTGAAGATCTCCGACGGTGCAGGGTTCGCCGCACCCGCTGCGGTCCACTGCGCGTTCGCGGCGAGCGTGGAGGACAGCGTGGCGGCATCGGTCGCGAACACCGGCAGCGTCTCGCCGGCGAACTCGCGCCGCCAGTCCGACTTGACCACCACCGCATCGCGTGGCAGCTCGCCATCGAGGCACGCCGGATCGCGAACGTCCTCGGTGACGTAGTCGATCGAGACCTCGCCCTGCCCGGCTGTGGCTCCGAGCACCGCGACGTAGATCGGGCCTTCGCCCTCGACCGCGCAGCTCTCGTCCGCGGCATCGTCGTCGGACAGGCAGTCGTAGGCGTTCAGCGTCGGCGGTGCACCTCGCCGGACGTAGAGATCGAGATCGCCTTCACCGTGCAGCGCGATCGCGACGGTGCCACGACCGGCTTGCACAGGGCCCAGCACCTTCAGCTCGCACGCGGCGACCTCTGCCGGTTCGCGCTGCGTCACCGCGTGCCCTGCGCGCATGGGATCGGTCGAGAACGGATCGGGATCCGCCGACACGCGACAGGCATCCTGCTTCGCGTAGCTCTCGATCAGATGCCCCATCGCACCGGGGCTGTAGGCGACGCGCGGCGTCCCACCGAGCCCCTGTAGCTTCTCGACGGTGTCGATCGCACCGACGTAGTCGTCGAAGCGCTGCGGCGTCCACGCCGGATCACTCTCGAGCGCGATCGCGTTGGCCGCGAACCCTGCTGCCGCATCGATCGGTGCACGATTGACCCGCTGCTCGGGCGTGAACGCGCGGTACTGCGTCTTGAACACGCGCTCGAAGTCATCGCGCGAGTACCACGTGCGCCACGCGGGCAGCGTGCCGAGCGTGGACTCCGCGAGCGAGACCGGCGCGACCACGCGCTCGACGATCTGCCACGCCACCTGGCGCCGCGCGGCGATCGATCCCTCGAGCTCGCGATCTCGCGCCGCGATCCCGAGGTCCGCCGCGTAGGGCGCTGCTTCCCCCACGGCGTAGCGATCCTCGATCGTCGACGCACTCGTCGCCAGCCGACACGCGGCGGTCTTGTCCCCGTGGTTGTCCCCGCAGGCGAGGAGGCCAAGGAGGAGCAGACGACGCACGCGTGTATTAATCGTGATCCCTCCCATTCATGTCCACGACGATCTTGTCGTCCGTGACCGGGGTGTTTCGGTCCAGCCTGGTTGCTCGGGATTTCTGGCGACGCTCGTCGAGCCGGAACCCCGCGTCGATCCCGACGAGGATGACGACCATCGCGAGCACCAACAGGACCAGCTCCATCTCGCGAGAGGTCTACCAACTCCACAGCAACTGGTCCGACCTTTCACGTGAATCTCACGGCATGCAGCCCATCGCGCTGAGCGCCTGTTTGAGCCCGTCGTCTCCCTGTTTGCAAGACGCCGCCGCGGCCCGCGCGGTCGCCGGGTTGCCGACGAGCGCCTGCACGAGCTGCTCGTAGCTCTGCTTGACCGCGTCCTTGGTCCCCTGAGGGAACTGGTTGCACGTCAGCAGCACCTGCACCGTCTGCCCGTAGGCATCGCACTCGAGTACCCCGGTCTTCACCGACGTACCGAGCGCCGGGAAGCCCCAGCGCACGAGCTTCCGCCCGGTGGCCTGACCGCACGTCGCGTCGCTCTCGACCATCTCACATGCGCGCAGGGTCGCGCTCCACGCCTCCTTGAGGCACGCGTCGAGCATCAGGCGGCGCGACTCCGCGATCATCGCCTTGCGATCCGCGGCTTGCTTCGTCAGCTCCGCGCGTGTGGCCTTCGGATCCTTCGGCGGCTCTGCCTTGCCGCGCCACGCCGCCTCGCTGTAGTGCGCGGCCACGACGGCCTTGCAGTCGTACGTCGCGGCCGGCTTGGTCTTCGCGGCGGCGATCTTCGCCATCGCCGCCTCGTTCGCCGCCAGCTTGTCGGCGAGCACCTGCGCTTGATTCGCGTCGAGCTTGCCGCGACATGCCTCGACGACGGCGCCGGTCTGGATGCACTCGCGGACCTCGTGCGGCCACGCCTCGCAGACGCCGAGCAGGGTCGCTCGCCGCAGCACACCTGCGAAGTCGCGCTCCTCGCCCGTCGAGGTGATCGCCGGTGCGAGCGAGAGCACGGTGTTGAACTGGATCACCGCGCTGCAGGAGATGGGGGGCGGAAGGTTCGCGATCCGCTCGTCCTCGGCGGTGATCCACGACTCGTTCTCGTAGATCGACGTCCATGCGGTCAGCTTGGTGTCGAGGGCCGCGCGCTGTTCGGTCGACAACAGCGCGAGACACTTGCTGCTCTGCTCGGTGTGCCGATCGACCTCGGCCGCCGCGATCGCACCGACGCAATCGAGGATGGCTTGCGACCACTTGTCGAACAGACACGCGCTCGCGATCGCCGCTTCCTTCGCGGGCCCCGCCTTGCGACTATCGTCGACGGTGCCGCGCAGCACCACACCGGCATCCGAGCACGTCACCCGTGCGGGCGGTGGGACCGATCTGGGTGCGACCGGCAACGGCGTCGGGGTGGGCGGTGGAGCGGAACCACACGCGGCGAGGACGAACAGCAACCAACGCACCACTCGACGATGACACACGTTTCAGGCCCGTGCGATCTGCTCGAGCATCCGGCACAGCGCGCGGTCGATCCCCTGAACGTCCTCCTCGTTCGGCATCGTCGCGAACGCGATCGCGATCGATGCTCTTCGAGAACGGCCGGACCGCTACCCATCCCGGCCCTGCGGCTCGATCTCGCGCCGGCTCGCCGCCGTCGATCATGCTGCCGAGTTGCCACACCCGCGCGTTGCGTGCGGTGAGTGCCGCTTCGCGCATGCCTCGACACTTCGCCGCGGTGTCACTCCACCCCGAGATGCTCCACCCTCGTTAGCGGGAGCGTGCAGTCCGCGAAGTCCTGACCTTGACGCGGGGCGTTAGAGGCGCCATAAACTGAATGACGGTTCATTCATTCAGGAGTCCCACGTGGCGAACCAGAACTACTACAAGGCCAACCTTCGCGACGTTCAGTTCCTCTTGTTCGAGCAGTTCAAGCTCGACGAGCTGATCGGCAAAGAACCCTATCCAAACTGGGGCAAGGACGAGGTCTTCGCGGTGCTCGAGGAGGCCTACGCGTGGGTCCAGAAATACATGGGCCCGTACAACGCGCTCGGCGACGCCGAGGGGTGCACGCTCAAGGACGGCCAGGTCCACGTACCCGCACCGTTCAAGGACACGTGGAAGGCGTTGTTCGAGGCGGGGTGGCGCACGCTCGCGATCGAGGAAAAGCACGGCGGTCAGGCCGGCCCGATGACGCTCGCGATGATGGTCGAGGAGTTCATGTGCGGCTCGAATACGAGCTTCAACATGTACCCGGCGCTGACCCAGGGCGCGGCGGAGGTGATCGTGGCGTTCGGCACGCTCGAACAGCAGGCTGCGTACGTGCCGAACATGTTCAACGGCAAGTGGGCAGGCACGATGTGTCTGACCGAGCCACACGCCGGTAGCGACGTCGGGAGCGCGAGCACGCAGGCCAGGAAGCGCCCCGACGGCAAGTACAACCTCAAGGGGACGAAGATCTACATCTCGGGCGGCGATCAGGACATCACGCCGAACATCGTCCACTTGGTCCTCGCTCGCACACCCGACGCGCCGGCGGGAACCAAGGGCCTGTCGCTGTTCATCGTCCCCAAGGTGCGGCCCGACGGCACGCCGAACGACGTCGCCGTCGCCGGCATCGAGCACAAGATGGGCATCAAGGCGAACGCGACGGCGCAGCTCGTGTTCGGCGACAACGACGACTGCATCGGCGAGCTCGTCGGGGCGACCGAAAGCCGCGGCATGTCGCAGATGTTCCACCTGATGAACTACGCGCGAATCGGCGTCGGGATCCAGGCGCTCGCGCTCGCGTCGTCGGCGTACCTCAACGCGCTCGAGTACGCGAAGGATCGCAAGCAGGGCTCGTCGATCAAGCAGTGGAAAGACGCCACCGCGCCGCGCGTGGCGATCATCGATCACCCCGACGTCAAGCGCATGCTGCTCGACATGAAGGCGCGCGTCGAAGGCATCCGCGCGCTCGCGGTCAAGCTGACGATGCACCTCGACCGCGCGAACGCGATCGAGAAGACCGGTGGCGACAAGAGCGTCGCCGAGTACCACACGGGTCAGGTCGATCTGCTCGTGCCGCTCCTCAAGGCCTACGGCAGCGATCAGGCGTTCAGTATCTGCGCGACCGCGATCCAGACGTTCGGCGGCGCCGGCTTCCTCAAGGACTGGCCCGTCGAGCAGTACTGTCGCGACTCGAAGATCTTCTCGATCTACGAGGGCACCAACCACATCCAGGCGATGGACCTCGTCGGTCGCAAGCTGATGTCGCGCGGTGGTCAGAACGTCGGCGCGTTCGGCAAGGACGTCGGCACGTTCGTCGCGGCGAACAAGGAGCACCCGGTGCTCAAGGAAGGCGTCGCGATCCTCGCCGATGCGATGGATGCGCTGACCACGACGGGCAGCAAGTTCATGATGTGGTTCGGCGGCGGCAAGATGGAGATGGTGCCGACGGTCGCGAACCGGTTCCTCGAGATGATGTCGGAGACCGTGGTCGGCTGGCTGCTCCTCGAGCAAGCGGTGATCGCGGAGGCCGCGGCGACGAAGCTGCCGGCGGATCATGCCGACCGCGCGTTCTACGAAGGTAAGCGCTACGCGGCACAGTACTTCGCGTTCAACGTGCTCCCCGGCGTGCGCGCGAAGGCACAGTTGATCAATCGCGAGGATCGCTCGACGCTCGACATCTCCGCCGCCGCGTTCGCACCCTGAGACGGGCTGCGACGCCTGAGACGCGTGACGAACAAGTCGGCGCGCCACACCCACTTGCGAGATCGTCGTTGCGCGATCGTGAGTGGGTTGTTAGGTAGAGCGTCCTCGTCGCGCTCAGGAGGGCTGCCGATGACGTCTACGACGCTGTAAAACACTTCAGTTCCAACCCGGCTCGGCGATGCCGCAGTCCGGATCGGAGTCAGATGTTTCGACGTGCGCCAGCGCGACAGCTCCTCGGGTGGGAGCAGCTGGGTGCATAGCCCGGTGCTGCACTGTTTCCACAAGTGGCACCTTCGGGTCGTTCCATGTCTCGCGCCATCGACTTCGGTACTCGACCCTTCGAGTGACGCCCCATGCCGCCGCCAACGCGGTGTGGGAAACGCACTCGAGTGCGTTCGCGTATCGTCTCCGGTCCAGACGGCCGCGTTCGACCTCGAAATCACTCCTACGCGTCACTCGTGCGGCACCTGCATGCGTGACCAGCTCGGAGGTGTCACGAGTTCGTCCGCGACCAGCGGCATCGCCGATGCCCGGTTATTTCCATTTTACTTCCCGTTCCAGGTGCCGGCCCACGCGGCGACATCGACGGTCTCGAGCTTGGTCATCGTGACGACCTGACGAGCAACCGAAGTGCCAGGGCTCGCTCGCCGCGATCGTCGCTCGTTGCGTGCGAAGGTCGCGTTCGCTGCGGGTTGCAGCGCGCGTCCTCCGGTAGCCAGAATCAGTTCCCGTGCGCGATCTCGAGATCTTCAGCGGCGAGCCCTCGCCGGAAGCGTTGGTGGAGCTCTCCACCTGGACGCTGCCCAGACGCGCGCCTTATTTCGGGAAGCTGCGCGTGCTCGTCGACGGTGTGCGGCGTGCGGAGGCCCTGCGCGCGCTGACCGGTGCGAGCGGGGTGGAAGGAGTTCGCGTGATCGTGCGAGCGCTCGCGGATCCCGAGGTTCGCGAGGTCGCGCTCGATGCGCTGCGCGCGACGGCGACCGACGCACCCGATCGCTACGCCCACGCGATCTTTCATCCCTCCGCCCTTGTCCGTCGCGCGGCCCTGACGAACATGCCGCCGCGCGCCGCGGGCCTCGCGATCTATCTGCGCGCCGATCCCGCGTGCGCCGAGCTCACGGTCGACGTGCCGTGGCCGCAGCAGCCGCTGCCCATCGCCTTCGATCTGTACGCCGCGAATCACCTCGAGGCACGCGAGCTCCTCGAGGTGCTGCTGCGCGTCTCACCGCAGGAGCTCGCCGCGTTCATCTCGCACGAGCAGCGGCGCGCTGCGGAGCAGGTCGACGCGTATCTCGGATCGCTGGCGACGGCCGAGAGGCTGATGCCCGCACCGGGGCGCGACTTGATCGATCGCCTGCTCGCCGCGCTCGCCCACGTCCTGGATCACGGCGATCTCGAGCTCGCAGCGCGCGTGATCGAGCACCGCGTGATGGCGATGCTGCCCAGGAAGCCGACCGCGATGACGCGACGGCTCACCGCGGCGCTGCTGACGTTCCTGGCGACGGCACCGAAGACGCCTGCGCGCGGCATGCTGCTCGAAGCGGTGCTGGTGTTCGAACCGCGCCTCCTCGAGGCCGCATGCCTGCGCGGGCTCGGAACCCGCCTGCTCGCAGATGCCGCGGTGCGCGGTCTGTTTCGCTACCAGTGGCCGGTCAAGTTGCCGAAGGCACAGATCGATCGCCTGCTCGCGTTGCCGTTCGTCGCCGGCGA
>JANNBP010000108.1:0-22472 GCA_031385555.1 Deltaproteobacteria bacterium
CACAGGTTCCGGTGAGGTTCGTGTCGTCGCGGGTGTTGACGCGGATCCGGCCGATCCCGCCGCCACCGCCACCCGCGTTCTGATTCGCGCTGCCCGAGTTCCCGGTCGCCGGCGTGGTGTTGCCGGCGCCGCCGTTGCCACCGCGGCCACCCGAGATGTTGGGGTTGCCGATCGTCCCGGTGCCACTGCCACCGTTGGCGACCGAGCGCGAGCGCTTCCCGCTCTCGCCATCGCCGCAGGCGAAATCGCCTCCGCTGCCTCCACCGCCATTGACGGCGAGCACCGCGGCCGCGAGGTCGACGCGGGACGCTTCGATCAGGATCGTGCCTCCGGAGCCACCACCGCCACCCGCGGCCGTGTTGACGATCTGGCGCTGCGCACCGCAGCCACCCGCGTTGATCCCGCCCGAGGACGTGAAGGTGATCCGATCGTTCGCGACGAGGTGGATCGCACCACCGCCACCCCCGCCGACACCGGCCGTGCCCGCACTGCCGCCGCCACCACCACCGCCGGAGCCGCCGACGAGCAGCGTGATCGTGGCGTCTCCATACACCGAGCCTGTCGCGGGCGCCGCCTGGCCGCTGGCCGCACCGCCCGCCGCTCCGACGGAACCGTGACTGCCGCCCCCGCCGCCGCTGGCCCCGCCCGGCGAGCCGTTGCCCTTGAGACCCTTGCCGAGGCCGCTGCCATCGGTCTCGCCGATGCCGCCGTTCGAGCCACCGGGACCCGCCGTCTGAAAGTCGCAGTCGCCCTTGAGATCGAGGCCGGCGTTGACGTCGATGGTGCGGTTCGCGGCGAACACGGCCGCACGGTCGCCCTTGAAGTCGAGGTCGCCGTCGATCACCAGCGTGTGGAACCGCCAGATCGCGATGTTGTTGACGACGGAGAAGCCGATGCCATCGACCACGCCCTGACCACCGTTGCGAACTCCCTCGATCTCACCGCTGTTGGTGTCGACGTTCGCGTTGGCGGCGATCGTGATGTCGAGCAACGTCCCATCGGGCGCCAGGTCATTCGCGGTCGCGCCGTTGGCCGACGGGACCAGCGTCTCGCAGTGCGGTGCCGGCGTGGCGATGCACATCGCACACAGCGTATCGATGGGCAGCTGACCGACGGTCCGGCACTCGCGCAACGTGTTGCCGATGCACTCGGCATCCGGTGTGGTGGTGCACAGCTCGGGGTCGGGCAGCACATCCGGCTGCTGCATCGGCGCGCCATCCGTCGGTGCGTTCGCCGGCGCGACGTAACTGCACCCGGTCAACAGCAGGACGACTGCCGCGCGTGCGGCGGGACCCAACATCGGGTGCGAGTATAGCGACTAACCGAACCGACCGGTGATGTAGTTCTCGGTGCGCTCGTCGGCAGGGTTAGAGAACATCTTCGCGGTCGCGTCGTACTCGATCAGGATGCCGGTCCGCTGGTCGTTCTTCGCGTCGAGCTCGGCGGTGAAGAACGCCGTGCGATCGCTGACGCGGGCGGCCTGCTGCATGTTGTGCGTGACGATCACGATCGTGAACTGGCTCTTGAGCTGGCGCATCAGCTCCTCGATCCGCGCGGTCGCGATCGGATCGAGCGCGCTGCACGGCTCGTCCATCAACACCACCTCGGGCTCGACGGCGATCGTGCGCGCGATGCAGAGACGCTGCTGCTGACCACCGGACATGCCGAGCGCCGAGGCGCGCAGCCGATCTTTGACCTCGTCCCACAAGGCGGCCGCGCGCAGCGACTTCTCGACGATCTCGTCGAGCTTCGCGCGCGCGCGCACGCCGTTGACGCGCGGACCGAAGGCGATGTTGTCGTAGATGCTCTTCGGGAACGGGTTCGGCTTCTGGAACACCATGCCGATCCGTCGGCGCACCTCGACGGCGGAGACCTCGGGACCGTAGAGGTCGGTCCCGTGATAGGCGATCTTGCCGGTGACGCGCGCCCCGGGCGTGGTGTCGTGCATCCGGTTGAGCGCGCGCAGCATCGTGGTCTTGCCGCAGCCCGACGGTCCGATGAACGCGGTGATCTGCTTCTCGTGGATCTTCATCGAGACGTCGCGCACCGCGCGAAACGCACCGTAGTAGACGGCGGCATCCTCGATCTCGAACAGCACGGGCGTGTCGTCGACGCTGGGTGCCGAGCGACGCTCGACAACGATGCGCGGACTGTTCGGTCGGCGGGCTTCTTGAACGACTGCCATGGGGTCCTCCGATGCCATCGAGCTACCTCTTCAGCACCAGCCGGGCGGTGAACACCCGGGCGGTGATCGTCATCAGGAAGGTCAGGGCGACCAGTGTCAGCGCCGCGCCCCAGGCGCGCCCCTCGGCGGCCGGAAAGGCGAGGTCGCTGTTGAAGATCTGCAAGGACAGCGCCGTGTTCGCCTCGGTGAACAGATGAGGGTTGAAGGCCTTGGCAGCGCCCACGGCGAACAACAAGGGGGCGGTCTCGCCCGCTGCGCGCGCCACGGCGAGCAGTGCACCGGAGACAATGCCCGGCAATGCGGCGGGCAACACGACGGTGAGGATCGTCCTCGACTTCGACGCACCGAGCGCGTACGCCGCCTCGCGGAGCTGTGTAGGCACCAAGCGCAGCATCTGCTCCGTCGAGCCGATCACCACCGGCAGCATCAGACAGGCGAGGCCGAGGGCTCCACCGAACGCCGAGTAGCCGAACCGCATCGTCCACATCACGTAGACGAACAGGCCCATCACGATCGATGGCACGCCCGTCATCACCATCGCCATGAAGCGAACCCCGCGGGCGAACTTCGAATTCGCGCCGTACTCGTGCAGGTAGACCGCACCGAGCACGCCGAGCGGCACCGCGATCAGGGTCGCCGCACCGGTGACGAGCAGCGTGCCGAGGATCGCGGGACCCATGCCCGGGCCCTCGCGCCGCGAGATCGCCGGAATCTCCTTGGTGAAGAAATCGGGGAAGCCCGACAGCGCCGAGCCCGCGCCGCGCGAGATGACCGAGTAGAGCACCGCGATCAGCGGGATCGCGAGCACGACGACCGCGCCGATCATCAGCCCGGTCATCAGCGTGCTCTTCCTCGAGCGCCAGGTGTGTTTGCGCCGCAGGTCAGGAGCGGTTGTTCCAGAGGTCATTGCCGCCGCCTCCCGCGCTGCACGATCCAGGTCGCGACCAGGTTGACGATGATCGTGAGGACGAACAGCGCGACCGCGAGCGCGATCAGCGCCGACTTGTGGAGGTCATCGGCTTCGCCCCACTCGTTCGCGATCACCGCGGGCATCGAGTTGCCGGAGGCGAAGGGATTCGCACTCAGCTGACCGAGCGCCGAGCCGATCACCAGGGCGGCGGCGATCGTCTCGCCCATCGCGCGGCCGAGCCCGAGCATCACCGCACCGACGAGCCCGCCCTTGCTGTGCGGTAGCACCGTCGCCGTGATCATCTCCCAGCGCGTGGCGCCGAGCGCGATCGCGGCTTCCTTGTCCGTGGTCGGCGTGGTCTCGATCACCTCGCGTGCGAGGGACGTGATGATCGGCGTGATCATCACCGCGAGGATCACCCCGGCGGTGGCGAACGAACGACCGAGCCCGAAGTGCTGCGACAGCACGAGCACGCCCCACAAACCCCACACCACCGACGGCACGACGGCGCAGAGGTCGATCAAGTAGATCAGCGGCTTCTTCAGCCAACGCGGCGCGACCTGGGTGATGAACAGCGCGACCCCGAGGCTGACCGGCACCGCGAGTACGAGGGCGATCAGCGCCGTGTACAGCGTGCCGAAGATGAACGCGAGGGCACCATAGTGATCCTCCGCGGCTGACCACTTCGACGACGTCAGGAACTCCGGGCCCATCTTCTGGAGCACCGGGAGCGCCCGCTGGGTCATCGAGGCGGCGACCAGGCCGAGGATCACCAGCACGAGCGTCGCGGCGATGATCGTCGTCCACCGGAACGCCGTATCGGCGTGGTGGGAGCGACCGCGAAGCTCGAAGAGCTGCATTCAGGGCACCTGGATCTTGTCGATCTGGGCGAGGGCCTTGTCCTGCAGCGCCTTCGGGATCGGTGCGTAGTCGACCTCGGAGAGCAGCGCTTGCGCGTCGGTGACCATGAACTTGAAGTACGCCTTCACCGCAGCGCCCTTGGCCTTGTCGCCTTGCTTCGCGTACGCCATGCACCAGCTCTGCGCGGTGATCGGGTACGCGGAGTCGCCCTTCGCGTCGAGTGCGCTGAAGATCAGATCGTCCTTGATCTCGATGCCGGCACCTGCCGCGGTCACGCTCGCCGCATCCGGCACCACATACTTGCCGGCCGAGTTCTTGATCGCCGAGATCGCCAGCTTGCTGCCCTTCGCATCGGACAGATCGACGTAGCCGATCGCGCCCTTCGTCGACTTCACGATCTGCGCGACGCCGCCGTTGCCGTTACCGGCTTGCGTGTCGGCCGGCCACTCGACGGTGGATCCCGACTTCAGCTTCCACGCGCCGCCCCCGGCCTTGTCGAGGTACTTGGTGAAGTTCTCGGTGGTGCCGGAGCCATCGGAGCGCCGTGCGACGATGATCTCGAGATCGGGGAGCGTGACGCCGGCGTTATCCGCGGCGATCGCGGGGTCGTTCCACTTCTTGATCTCGCGCTGGAAGATCTTCGACGTGGTGTCGGCCGACAGCTGCAGCTTCGCGACGTCGGGCAGGTTGTACGCGACCGTGATCGCGCCGAGCACGTTCGGGATGTAGAAGAACTCGCCGCCCTTGACCTTCTTGAGGTCGTCGGGCTTGTACGGCGCGTCGGTGCACGCGAAGTCGACGACCTGATCGGCGAAGTCCTGCCGGCCCTTACCGGAGCCGCCGCCGCCGTAGTTGACGGTGACGTCGCCGTTCGCCTTCTTGAAGGCCTCGATCGTGACCTCCTGCGCCGCCTTCTGAAACGTCGC
Organism: Deltaproteobacteria bacterium; assembly: GCA_031385555.1. Classification (GTDB taxonomy): domain Bacteria; phylum Myxococcota_A; class Polyangia; order Haliangiales; family Haliangiaceae; genus JABFXX01. The sequence goes on from JANNBP010000108.1 coordinate 4,883, forward strand.
ACCGGAGGCGTTGAGGGTGACCTTGCCACCGCCACCTCCTCCACCCTTGTCACCACCGCCCGAACTACCGCCGTTGGGATCTTTGCTACCGCCGCAGGCGGCGAGCGCGAGTGCTGCGAACCAGGTGGGCTTCATGAGATGACTGCACCGTAGCGAGCCCACATGGCGCATCTGCGAAACCAATGTGGCGGGACTGTGACGGTCGCGAGATCGTCATGAGATTGCCGGGTCGATCTAGGAGATCAGCGGGCGGTGGCGCACATCTGTGGCCTTGACGATGTACAGGACCTCCTCGGCCAGGTTCTTGACGTGATCGCCGATCCGCTCGAGATAGCGGCACACCGAGGTCAGGGGCAGGACCCGCGTGACGGTTGCTGGGTCGGTGGCGACGTGCGCGATCAGCTCGGCGAACAGGCTCGCGTTGAGCTTGTCGATCTCGACGTCTGCCTGGATCACGGTCATGGCCTTGTCGGCATCTCGCCTGACGAAGCTATCGAGGGCCGCATGCAGGTTCTTCTGGGCGAGTGAGGCGAGCGAGCCGAGGTCGACGCGCGGAGCGAGATCCGGCAACCGATTGAGCTCGAGGACGCGCTTCGCGATGCCCGAGGCGAGGTCGCCGATGCGCTCGAGATCGACGACGAACTTGAGCGACATCGTGATGAACCGCAGGTCGCTGGCGACCGGTTGCCGGGTGGCGAGGATCTGGAGCGCGAGCTCGTCGACGTCGTTCTCGTCCTTGTCGATCAGCGCGTCGGCCTTGATCACCTCGCGCGCGAGGTCGTCGTCCTTGTCGGACAGCGCCTTCATCGCGAGGGCGATCTGTTGCGCGGCGCGTTCCCCCATCGTCGCGAGACGTTCGCGAAGCGTACGCAGCTCTTGTTCGAAGTCTTTACTGGTATGTGCCGCCATCAGGGGTTCTCCGCTGCGCGTGGAAGACGCAACCAGAAGATACAGCCAGTCGGCACGTTAGGCTCGACGCCGACCTCGCCATGCATGCTCTCGACGAGGTGTTTGACGATGGAGAGGCCGAGCCCGGTGCCGCCGGCCTCGCGGGAGCGACTCGGATCCGCGCGATAGAACCGCTCGAACACCCGCTCGCGATGCTTCGCGGCGATGCCGGGGCCGTCGTCGCGGACCTCGATCCTCACGTCCTCGCCATCGGGCTTCGCGCCGATCCAGACCTGGCCGGCGTTGCGCGTGTACTTGACCGCGTTGTCGACGAGGTTGACCAGGATCTGATCGAGCGCCTTCGCGTCGGCCTTGACGGCGAGCTCCGCGGGAATGTCGATCGACACGGTGACGTTGCGATGCGCCGCCTGCGGCTCGACAGCCGTCATCGACTGCTCTGCGACCGACCGCACGGGGACGGGAGACAGCTCGAGGCGGTACTGGCCGGCATCGAGGCGCGATAGATCGAGGAGGTCGGCGAGGATGCGCGCGAGCCGCTCGGCGTTGCGGTGTAGGCCGTCGATCAGCTTCGGGGCCATCACCGGATCGTCCTTCGCACCGGCGAGCAGCGTCTCGGCATTCGCGCGGATCACCGCGACCGGCGTACGCAGCTCGTGCGAGACGTTGGCGACGAAGTCTCTCCGCACGGTCTCGAGCCTGCGCACCGTGGTGACGTCCTCGAGGAGCAGCACGCGTCCGGAGCCGCCATACTTGTGAGCGACGCGGATCAGCGTCCTGATGCCGTTCTGCAGCTCGACCTCGGCGGTGGCCGCCTGGTCGTGATCGATCAGCGAGAACACCTCGGGGAGTCGCACGAACTCGATCAGCGGTTCGCCGACGGGAGAGCTCGAGACGCCGAGCATCTTCCGTGCTGCATCGTTGAGGAGCTCGATCCGGTGATCGTCGTCGACGGCGATCACACCCTGGGTCAGGCCATCGGCCACCGTCGACAGCAGCTCGCGCTCCCGGATCAGGCCGCGGTGCGAGCGATCGGCGTCGTCGGCGAGGAAGTTCACCCAGTCCGCGAGCTGGCGTTCGCTCGCGCCGGCGTCGCTCAGTTGCGGGACGCGCCTCGAGGTGTCGCGCACGACGTCGCGCACCGCGATGGTGAGGTTCGCGAGCGGCCGCCGCGACCAGGTGTAGACCAGCCAGCCGGTGACCAGCACGAGGCCACCAACGCCGAAGGTCATCACAACCGGCAACTGTTCAGGATCTAGCACCCGCACCGCAGCGAACGCGGCGACCGCCGCGGCCACCGCGAACAGGATCACGCGGGCTCGTAGATCCATGCGCTACCAGACATTAGACGACCGCCTCGTCGGGCGCATCCTTGAAGCGATAGCCAACTCCACGCAGCGTCTCGATGTATCCGCCGGCATCGCCGAGCTTCTCGCGCAGACGCTTGACGTGGGTGTCCACGGTCCGGGTGGTGACCTCGGCCTCGATCCCCCAGACGTCGGAGAGCAGTGCATCACGCGTCTGGACGCGGCCCTTGCGGGACATGAAGGCGTGGAGGAGCCGGAACTCGAGGGCGGTGAGCCCGATCTCGCCTTCGTCGACCCAGGCGCGGTGGGCGTCGCGATCGATCTTGAGCCGGCCGAACCGGATCAGCGACGGCTCGCCCTCGACGCGGTTGACGCGACGGAGCAGGGCGCGGATCCGGAGGATCAGCTCGCGAACGCTGAACGGCTTGACGATGTAGTCGTCGGCACCGACCTCGAAGCCGACGACGCGATCGATCTCCTCGCCCTTCGCCGTGCACATGATCACCGGGATGTCGCGCGTGCGTTCCTGATCGCGGATCCGACGACAGATCTCGGTACCCGAGAGATCCGGCAGCATCAGGTCGAGCACGATGACATCCGGTAGCGGCTCGCCGGTGGCTGCGGTCAGCCCGGCGCGTCCACTATGGGCGAGACGAACCTGGAAGCCTTCGGCTCGCAGGTTGTACTCGACGGTGGTGGCGAGATCGACTTCGTCCTCGATGACCAGCACGAGCATGGGTCAGCCTTAGCACGGGCACTGTGACGAGGGTGTGACGGCCCGCGGCCGTGGTCGTGACACCGGAGATCCCTCAGTAATTGAGCTGGAGCTGGCCGCGCACGATGGTGCCACGCACCTCGTCGTCGGCGATCTTCCGGCGCGCGTGGTCGACCTCGAGGGTCAGCTCGATGCGCTTGTGGAAGTGCCATTCCGAGCCGATCACCAGCTCCTTGGTCTCGTGGTGCGGAGCGTTCTTCTCGGTCTTGAGCGCGCCGTCGTAGTACGCGCCACGCACGAACGGGAAGAAGTCACCGACATGGCCGATCACCATCGCGTAGCCGCCCTGGAGGTTCTCGTCGGCGACGGTGTCACCGGTCAGCTCCGGGCCCTTGCCGACGTTGTACTCGGCCTGGAAGCCGATCGGCTGCGGGTAGAGCACGACGTGCCCGCCGACGCGCATGTCGCGGATGTTCGCCTTGCCGGCGATGCCCGCGTCGCGCTCGATCGTGAACTTACCGAGGTAGCCGTTCGCGCCGACCTCGAGGATCTGATCCCCGAGCTCGAGTGGATACGTGCCGCGAAGCACGACGTGGCGGTTCTCGTTCTTGTCGTCGACGTTGATGCCCTGGCCGTTGTAGATGCCGAGCGCGAGCACCCCGTAATCGCCGCTGCCCTTGAGGCCGTCGTCGACCAGGTGCTTGAACACCTTCCGCGTGTGCTTCGGTGCCCAGTACGCGAACGCACCGAGATCGCGCTCGCCGGGTGCACCGGAGTTGATCGGATCGGAGCGATCGAGCGGCGCGCGATTCTGGCTCGACTGCATGTTCTCGAAGCCGAACGGCACCTTCGACTGGCCGACGCGGATCCGGAACTCCTTGTCCTTGTCGAGGAAGATGTCGCCATACCAGTCGCGCATCTTGACGTCGGCGCCGGAGGCCTCGGTCTGCAGGTAGATCGCGAGGAATGGCGCGACGTCACCCGTCAGCACGAAGCGTGCGCGGCGCAGCGAGAAGCTGTTGTTCTTCGCGATGTTCTTGTCGCCGAGATCATTCTTGAAGTCGTCGTCCGTCGAGTAGATCCGGTTGAACCGGGCCTGCATGTACCCGCGGATCGTGAACCGCTCGTACCAGGGCTTGTCGGCTTTCTTGTGCTCGGCTTTCTCGTGCTCGGCTTTCTCGTGCTCCTCCTTGGGTGCCTCTTGCCCGGGTGGAGGTGCGACCACGGCAGGTGCGGGATCCTTTGCCTGCACAGGCTCGAGCGGCGCGGGAGCTGGCTCCGTCGGCGGCGCCGGCTCGGGTTGAGCGAAGGCGAGCGCCGGCGCGAGGGCGGCGATCAGGAACGAACTACGCGAAACCATCGACATGGAAGACTCCGTGTGGCATTCGCGTCGCATCCTGGGTTCCCCATGTGACGGCACGGCGACGGTGCGACAACTTCGCGGTTGCGAGATCTCCACGCGAACGTGGTTCGGGCTAGCTGTCGAGCGGCACGGCGCTCGCGGACGGCACCGCGGGCTACGTTCGGGCTGATCGATCGCGAACTACTACGGCCACGGCCACGACGCGACGTCTCGAGACGGCGTGCGGATGTTGAAGACCGGCGACGCGAAGTCACCGACGTCGTGCTCGTCGAGGTCGGCTCCGTGATCGGCTGGTGAGCTAGCCGCGACCGGCGAGCCGGAAGCCAACGCTGCGCACGGTCTCGATCAGCTCGGGGCGCGAGAGTTTCCGGCGCAATCGCAAGATCACGTTGTCGACGGCTCGTTCGGAGACCTCGAGCTCGCCTTCGCCCCACGCGGCGTCGAGCAGCTCGGTGCGCGATAGCGGCCGGCCCCGCGCCTTGATCAGCTCGCGCAACACGGCGAGCTCGATCTACGTCAGCGCGATCGCCTTCCCCTCGAGCCACAGCGAGCGACCGTAGAGATCGAGCGTCAGCTCGCCGAACCGGAGGCGCCCGTTCGAGATGCCCTTCCAGTGGACCCGGCGGTGGACGGCGCGCACGCGGCCTGCGAGCTCGCGCGCACTGATCGGGCTGGCGACCACGTCGTCGAAGCCGGCGGCGAGCAACAGCTCGAGTTGCTTGTTGCCACCGTTCTCGACGAGCCCGATCAGGCCGGGACGCAGCTCGCTGCCAGCACCCCAGGCGACGATCTTGTCGGCGAGGACTCCCGCCACCGCGGCGTCGACGCTCACCACGTACACCGGCACCTCGGGTGCGCCGTGAAGCACCTCGGAGGTCACCACGTCGACGAGCATGGCGTGGCGGCGCAGCTCGGCGACGACATCCAGGGTCGTCGAGGTGGTCACCAGCGTGATGACACCGACCCGAACCGGCTCGAGCTTTGAATCGTCGTCGACGGCAACCAAGGCGTACACGTCTCAGGCTACGGACATCGCGTGAACGAATCGCTCCGGCTCTGCAACCGGACGGTGACAGACAGGTTGTGTTTTGTTCCGTGCACGATCGCGTCATCCCTGCCGCCGTGAAGTTGCGCTTGCGTTTCGCCAGATCCCGCGAGCCGACACAGGCGGATCGCAAGGTCTCCCCAACGAACGGAGGAGCGGATGTTCCAGGTGGCCACTTCCTTGCGACACGGTGCGGCGGGTCTGTTCCACGCCCTCGCGGAGCTCGGATCGGCACGCCTGGCTCCGCCTCGAGACCGTCTTGCAGCGGCTCACCGCCTGGCGGGTGCACTGGGGACGATCGCGAGAGCGCACGACATCATCGTCACGCGCCGCGGTGAGGTTCCGCGAACGCGTGCGCTGATCGTCGCGAACCACGTCAGTTATCTGGACCCGCTCGCGGTGTTGCCGATCTGTCCGGCAGTTCCGGTCGCGAAGAGCGAGGTCGAAGGATGGCCGGTGGTCGGTTCGATCGCACAGCGGCTCGGCGTGGAGTTCGTCCATCGGGACGACCCACACGGCCGCATCCGCGCGCTGCGCCGGATCCACGACCTGCTGGTCGAGGGCGTCTCGGTGCTCAACTTTCCCGAAGGCACGACGACGGCCGGGGATCGCACGCTACCGTTCTGGCGCGGCAGCTTCGGCATCGCGCAACGGCTCGGCGTGCCGGTGGTGCCGATCGCCATCCGGTACGCCGACCCCGCGATGGCCTGGTACGGCGGCGCGACCTTTCTCCCTCACTACACGCGCATGCTCGGTCAGCGCCGGATCGAGATCGATCTCGAGCTCGGCCCCGCGATCGAGCCACGCACCGGCGAGTCGCCCGAGGCGATGGCCGCGCGTTGCCGCAACGCGATCACGCGCATGCTCGAAAGGAGCGCTGATGCAGGAAGCCGCACTGACCTATCTCCGTCACGGCCAGACCCCGTTCTTCCGTCTCCCGTCGACGATCACCACGGCCAACGCCGACGTCGCCGTGCTCGGGGTGCCGCATGACGCGGGCTCGACGTACCAGCCGGGCTCCCGGCTCGCCCCCTATCATCTACGTCGCATCTCGGCGTTGATCCAGGGCTACCACCCGGAGCACGCGCTCGACGTGTTCCAGTCGTTGCGTTGCGTCGACGGTGGCAACGTGGTGTTCCCGCCGTTCGATCGCGCGGCGATGCGCGAGGCGGTCGAGGCCGAGGTCCGGCAACTCGCGGCGAGCTTGGTCACGCCGCTCGTGATCGGTGGCGATCATTCGGTGACCTTGCCGGTGCTGCGCGCGCTGTCGAAGCGGTTCGGGCCGCTCGCGGTGATCCACTTCGACGCGCATCTCGACACCAGCGGTCCCGAGGTGTGGGGCGACGAGTTCCACCACGGCACGCCGATCCGGCACGCGATCGAAGAAGGGCTGATCGAACAGGGGCAGCTCTATCAGATCGGGGTGCGCGGCCCACGCGGCAGTGCCGCCGACGACGAGCTGGTTCGCCGGCGGGGGCACTCGTTGTTCACCGCGGATCACGTCGCCGATCGCGGTGCGCGCTATCTCTCCGCCGAGCTGCGCGAGCGGATCGGGTCACGGCCCTGCTACATCACGTTCGATCTCGACGCGATCGATCCAGCGTTCGCACCGGGCACGGGCACGCCGGTGCCGGGTGGCTTGACCGCGCGCGAGGCGCTCTCGCTGGTGCGCGGGCTCGCTGGTCTCGAGATCTGCGGCGCCGACCTCGTCGAGTACTGCCCGCCGCTCGATCATGCCGACATTACCGGCCACCTCGCCGCGAATCTCGCGTGGGAGATGCTCGCCGCGCTCGCTGTCACCCGTCGCTGAGCCAGGCGGCGTGCGAAGCCGCGGCGTGAAACAGGAAGTCGAGAAGCGGGAGATGCCGCCGCAGGATCCGACGATGTCGATGCGGGGCGAGCGGATTGAAGCGCCCCGCGTTCGTGAGGCCCTGTAACGGGTTCTTGCGCACCCACGCCCACGAGCCCATCTCGAGTGTCAGCGGCACGAGGAGCCCTGCGCCCGCGGCACGGCGACGATCATAGAGGTAGTCCCAGAGATCGCCGCGGATCGTGTAGGCCTGCGCGGTCTGCTCGATGCGATAGATGTGATTCGGCAGCGTGTCGTCGAGCAACGCCGTCAGCGACTCGATCGCGCAGAGATCGGCGATCGGCTCGCGCGTTCGCGCGTACGGGTACCACAGCCGATCGATCGTACCGAACCCCGAGTGCAGGTCGACGGCGATCGCACACCGCGCATCGAACAGCTCGCGCTCGACGAGGTCGACCAGCGCGCGACTCTCGGGCTCCCAGCCGGAACCGGCATACCAGGGGAGTCGCGCCGAGATCCGCTGCCCACCGAGCAGCGGCGTCGCAACGTGGTCATCGCTCGCCGGCGCGTTGCGCATCAGGTCGACGCCATTGCCGTTCGCGCGCTGGCCTCGACTCATCCCGACCGGATTGAGCAACGGTACGACGAGGATCCGACAATACTCGAGCGAGTGCGCGAGCAACCGATCCCACGCGAGCCGCGCGAGCAGCGTGGTCAAGTACGCGGTGGCGACATCGGTGCCGATCCTCTCGATACCGTGGACACCACCGACGACCAGTACCGCAGGCACCGTGCGATCGCGACTCCCGAACCGAAATGCGTGGATCGGCAGGCCCTCGACCTCCGCGAGGATCTCGGCGTGGGTCCCGGCGAGCTGCGCGAGGCGTACGATCTCGTCGAGCTCGGTGAGTCTCATGCGGCGAGCAACTGCTGCGCGCATGTCACTCGTGCCACGTACGAGTGACCCTGCTGCTCGACCTCGATCGTCCACGGTGCAGACGGAGCGAGCGTGAGCACCGAGACTCCGCGCTCCAGCGCGCGGCTCGCGGGCTCGTCGAGCATTGGCACGCCGAGTAGGCGCAAGCCGAACCGCCAGCGCGCCGGCAGATCCTCGGCCGCGAGGAGTGCGGGTGCGACCGCGAGCCCGGCGAGCAACTCACCGAAGCCGCCGACGCGGATCCGTGCGAGCCACGGCTCGTCCGGGAGTGCTCCACAGCTGAACAGCCGCCGGCCACGCAGCCCGATCGCGTTCCCGGCGACCCATCGACTGGTCCTCGCGAGCGCGCGCAGGTCGTCGCGACGTTGCACCCGCGCGTCGACCGCGAGCCCGCACAGTCTCGCGATCACGCGGCCACCTCGACGGGGCGAGCATCGACGAAACCGAGCCGCTCGTACTTCGGCCGCAGCCGATCGAACGTCGCGCGGTCGATCTTCGCGACCAGCCGCTCGTCGTCGGGGCCGTAGTATGCGGTGCGGCGACCGACCTCGGTGGCGCCGAGCATCTTGTGCAGCGCCCGCGCCGGGGCGTTGTCTTCCTTGACGGTGAACCAGCACGCGTCGACGCGGTCGATGATGTGGCGCACGAACTCGCCGATCAGCTGGATGGTCGCGCGCGTCTTCTGGTACGCGGGGATCACCGCCAGCGTCGTGCAGTGAACCTCGCGACCGTGGACGAAGGACAGCAGATATCCAATCGGGGTGTCGCCGTCGAGCGCGATGAAACAGGACTCGAAGTAGATCTCGGTGCACAGCCGCAGGTAGTGCGGGCAGAGGACGGCTTCGCCCAGGGCGCCGAACACCTCGGTCTCGAGGGTCGCGAGCGCGGCGAAGTCAGTGGAGGTGAGAGTGCGGACCGTATAGCGGTTCATGATGGCCTCCTCGCTGACAACCGTGCGCTCCGTCCGTGACCGCTCGGTGACCACGCTCGGGAGCGCGGGTGAGTTGTTCGCGACACCTGCGCTAGGACTCGATGGCGGCCCGATGTCGTTTTATGATGGTGCATGTCGCACCTGACGATCATCGACCCGGCCCACGCCACCGGCGAGCTTGCCGAGATCTACGGTCGCATGGCCTCGCGCAAGATGCAGCCGGCGTATCAGCCCGCGCACGGCGGCTTGCCCGGCATCGTCCGCGCCCACAGCCTCGATGCCGGCCTGATGGGCCGCGTGTTCGCGACGTCGAGTGCCGTCAACGGGCAAGGTCCGCTGAGCTGGTCGCAACGCGAGTTGATCGCGGCGACCACGTCACGACTCAACCAGTGTTTTTATTGAACGGCCGCTCACGCAGAGTTTCTGCGTGCCGCGCTCGAGGACGAGGCCCTGTCTCGAGCGGTCGTGGTCGATCCGCATGCGGTCGCCACCCGTCATCCTGATCCGACGATCCGCGCGATCACCGCGCTCACCGTCGCGGTCACCGAGCGGCCGTGGTCGATCACCGCGCGCGATCTCGAGGCACCGCGGGCCGCCGGACTCGACGACGCCTCGATCCTTCACGTGGTGTTGCAGTGCGCGAACTTCTGCCACCTCAACCGGATCGCCGATGCGGTCGGGGTCGCCGCCGACTATCCGGATCGGTTCGGCGCTCCGCACGTCGAGCCCGCGACCCCGTCGTACCTCTTGCCGTTCGATCCACCACCCGCTGGGATGGGCCCGATCGAGCTCGCGCTGCGCCCGGGTACCGACGTCTACGACACGTGGCAAGCGTTCGCGCTCGATCGCGATACGCCGTCGCTCGATCGTCGTCGCCGCGGCGTGATCGCGCGCGCGGTCGCGGATCGGCTCGGCGATCTACGCGAGCGCCCGGCCGCCGATCCCGTCGACGAGCTCGATCATGCGCTGGTCGAGCTCGCCGACCTCACGACGCTCGCACCGTGGAAGCTAGGCCCGACCGCGTACCAGCGCATCCGCGCGCTCGGACTCGCCGACGACGCGCAGGTGTTCGATGCCGTCGCCACCGCGTCGTCGTGTCAGGTGTTCTCGCGGATCGCGGTCGTGCTCGCCGGGTTCGCTCGCTAGTCCTGGCAGCACAGGACGCCCGTGAGCACGCCGATCTCGAGTGCACCGCAGCCGATCGCGTTGCTGCTCGAGGCGCGTGTCGTGCCCGGGTAGACCCCGTCCGCGCAGCCGATCGCCGAGGAACACGCGGGGCCACAGCACACCGCCTCGGAGCAGTCGCCGGACACCAAGCACGGATAGGGTTCCTCGTACGTGCAGAACACCAGCGGATCGGTGCAATGCGACAGCCCGGCGGCGTACGCGCCTGCATCGACGCCACCGACGGTGAGGCAGGCGTTGGCATCGGCGCGATTGCTGATCGCTTTCGGACTGCCGTCGATGCCACAGATCGACCAGCCATCGGCGCACGCGTCGGCAGGCTGCTCGCACTGCATGCCGAGATCGTCGCCGCACGACGAGCCCGACTTCGCGGCGCGCATGTCCTTGGCGGCCGTCCAGGTGGCATCGCAGGCGGCGATCGTCGGGAAGTCGGTGAGGTTCGGGAAGCCCTCGCGCTCGCCGTCGCTGCACCCACTGAGGTTCGGCGGAGCATCGGGCTGCGGACCATCCGACGCCGGGCCATCGCTCGGGGTGGAATCCGGGCGCGGACCGTCGGACGGCGGCGTCCCGGGCAACACGCAGATCTCGTTCCGGCACTCGAGGCCGGTCGGGCACACGTCCCCGGCGGCACACGGCGCACCAGGCGCGGGCGTCGGCCCGTAGCATCCGGTGGTGGTGACCAGCGCGAGAATCCAGCGCATTACCCCGAGCATACACCGTCGAGACCTCCGTGATCGGGGAGGCTTCGGGGCGCACACCGAGGGCCGTGGGGGTGGTAACACCGGTCGTCGTCATGCGGAGGGTCCTGGTCCTGTTCGCCCACCCGGTCCTCGAGCGGTCGCGCGTCAATCGCCGGCTGGTCGAGTCGATCAAGGGTCTCGACGGCGTCACCATCCACGACCTCTACGAGGCGTACCCGACGATGGCGATCGACGCGAAGGCCGAGCAGAAGCTGCTGCTCGACCACGACGTGGTCGTGTTCCAGCACCCGTTCTACTGGTACTCGTCGCCCGCGATCCTCAAGGAGTGGCAGGACCTCGTGCTCGAGCACGGCTGGGCCTACGGCGAGGGCGGCACCCAGCTCCGCGGCAAGATCACGCTCAACGCGATCACCACCGGTGGTCCCGAGGCCGCGTACCGCAAGGGCGGCTACAACCGGTTCACGATGCGCGAGCTGCTCGCGCCGTGGGATCAGACGGCGCACCTGTGCGGCATGAAGTTCCTCGCGCCGTTCGCGGTGCACGCGGCGCTCAAGATCGCCGGTGATGCGGATCTCGCCGCCAGCCGCGCGGCCTACGTCAGGCTGGTCGAGGCGCTGCGCGACGAGCGGCTCGATCTCGACCGTGCCGCGGCGGTGGAGAACCTGGCGCAGAACCTCGACGACGTCCTGCATCCCAGGAAGGTGGATGTCGCATGACCGACAGTGTCTTAGCGCAAGCGCTGATCTATCTCGCGGCTGCGGTGGTGTTCGTCCCGATCGCGAAGCGCGCGGGCCTCGGCGCGGTGCTCGGCTATCTGGTCGGCGGCGTGGTGATCGGGCCGTGGGTGCTCGGCCTCGTCGGTGGCGAGGGACACCACGTGATGCACTTCGCCGAGTTCGGCGTCGTGATGATGCTGTTCCTCGTCGGGCTCGAGCTTCGCCCCGCGCTGCTGTGGCAGATGAGACGCCCGATCTTCGGGCTCGGAGGCTTACAGGTTTCGGTCACCGCGGCCGCGATCTTCGCGCTCGCGCTGGTGGTCGGCATCCAGTGGAAGATGGCGCTCGCGGTCGGCATGACGTTCGCGATGTCGTCGACCGCGATCGTGCTCGCGACGCTCGCCGAGAAGGGCTTGCTCAAGACCTCGGGAGGGCAATCGAGCTTCGCGGTGCTGCTGTTCCAGGACATCTCGGTGATCCCGATCCTCGCGATCTTCCCGCTGCTCGGCGCGACGGCGACCACGACCGCGGAGATCCTCCAGATCGTTCTCCCGAGTGGCAAAACGCTCCTGATCGCGCTGCCCGCCGAACCGGGGTTGCCCGGCTGGGCAGCGGGCCTGCTGGTGATCGCGGCGGTCGTCGGCGTGGTCGGCATCGGTCGCTTCATCGTGCGCCCGGTGTTCCAGTTCCTCGCCGGCGCGAAGCTGCGCGAGTCGTTCACGGCCGCGACGCTGCTGATCGTGGTCGGCATCGCGCTGCTCATGCAGGTGGTCGGCCTGTCACCCGCACTCGGGACGTTCCTCGCAGGCGTCGTGCTCGCGGACAGCGAATATCGCCACGAGCTCGAGACCGACATCGAGCCGTTCAAGGGCCTGCTGCTCGGCCTGTTCTTCATCTCGATCGGAGCCCAGATCGACTTCGGCTTGATCGGCAGCGAGCCGCTGATGATCGCGACGATCGTGGTGGTCTCGATGGGGGCCAAGCTCGGCGTGCTCTACGGCCTCGCGCGGCTGTTCAGGCTCGACCGCACGGCGCGCTGGCTGTTCGCGTTCTCGCTCGCCCAGGTCGGCGAGTTCGCGTTCGTGCTGCTCTCGTTCGGCGTCCAGTCGAACATCTACGACCAGGCGTTCGCCGCGCCGCTCGTCGCCTCGGTCGCGATCTCGATGGTGCTGACGCCGCCGATGTTCATCCTGCTCGAGCGCGTCGTCCTCCCGCGGGTCGCCCAGCGCACCGAGGAGCGCAAGCACGACGAGGTCCACGACGACGGCTCGCACGTGATCATCGCGGGCTACGGCCGGTTCGGTCAGATCGTCGGCCGCATGCTGCGCGCGAACAAGATCCCGATGACCATCCTCGATCTCGATCCCGAGATCGTCGATTTCGTCGGCCGCCTCGGCATCAAGGTCTACTACGGTGACGCGTCGCGTGTCGATCTCCTCCACGCCGCCGGCGCCCATCACGCGAAGCTGTTCGTGCTCGCCGTCGACAATGCCGAGCAAGCCACCGAGATCTGCAAGCACGTGCGCGAGCACTTCCCGCACCTGCCGATCCTCGCGCGCGCGAAGGATCGCCAGCACTACTGGCAGCTGCGGCGCGCGGGCGCGAAGAAGGTGTTCCGCGAGACGTTCGGCTCGGCGTGGGAGTCCGGCGTCGCGGCGCTGATCGAGCTCGGCTACCGCGCGAACACCGCGCATCGGCTGGGCGCGCGCTGGCGCCAGCACGAGGAGACGCTGATCGAAGATCTGACGGCGCTCTACGGCACCGCGGATCAGGACACGTTCCTGCGGCGCACGCGCGATGCGTTCGTCGAGGCCGAGAAGCTGATGCGCGACGAGAATCCGAACGTGTTCGACGCCAGCGACGCCGCGTGGGACAACGAATCGCTCCGCGCCGATCGCAAGGTCGACGCCGCGGCGACCACCGACAGCTGATTGTTCCGGCGCGGTAACACGCGTGGAGACACGTTCATCGCGTCCGTGAAGACGCGCGGTGACGGCACCGCACTCGTCTGCGTGTCGCGGGGCTCGACATCGAGCAGGACGAGCTGCCGCGATGCGCGCGAACCCTGCAGTGACGATCGATCAGTCGCGAGCGCGGCGAGCCCTCCCGTCACCGCAGCTCGAGAGGTGGGGTGACCCGAAGCCAGCGCGCGAGGAGCGGCGCGACCTCGGTCATCGACCGCGTCTCGCCGGGCTTCGTCGCCGCAGCGTGGGTGGTGCGTCCCGGGGCGAGAAGGATCAACGGCACGCGGCGGTCGTACGGATAGATCGAGCCGTGCCCGGTGGCGACCGGCTCGTCGAGATCCTGCGTGATCCAGTGCTCCGCGGGCATCCAGATCAGCTCGCCCGAGCGCTCGACGTCGAGGCCGACGCAGATCGTGTGGGCGGTCCCGGTGCGAGCCTCGCAGTTGCCGGCGAGTGCGGCCTTCGGCTCGACCCACGCGATGCCGGGCAGGGTGCGGAGCTCGCGCTGGATCGCGGCGGTCACCTCGTCGCGGGAGCTCGCGGGGACTGCCGCGGTGAAGAACACGTTTGGATATTTCGCGTCGGCGATCCATGCACCGTCGCCGAGCACCGAGCTCGCGGCATGTTGTGCGACGTCGTGCACGGTCTCGTAGAGCAGCCGGCCGCCGCGACCGATCCGCTCGGGCACCGGGCTCGCGCCGTGATCGCTGGTGACGATCATCGACCAGTTGCCGGTCCCGACGCGCTGATCGAGCGCCGCGAGGAAGTCCCTCAGCTCGCGATCGAGCCGTAGCTCGGCGTCCCACATCTCCCACGACTCGTGGCCCCAACCGTGCCCGACGTAGTCGTGGGCCGACAGGCTGATCACGAGGAGATCGGGGATGGCGCGCGTGCCGAGCTGTTCGCCGGTGATCGCCGCGAGCGCGAGCTCGAGCGCGATCTCGTTGCCGGTCGGCGTCGCGAACACGGCGTCGGCCGCATCGCCGGTGGCATCGGGGTCATGCGGAAACACCCCGCCGAACTTCTTCTCGCCGAGCTCGCCCGGACTGGCGTCGGCGAGGCCGCTGCGTCTCGCGAGCAGCTCGGGATCGAGCGGCCTCCAGACCTCGTGGATGCGCGCGGCGATCGGATGCTCGGCGTTGTGGACGGCGAGCCACGCGGGGACCTGGTGCGAGGCCCACGCGACCGCCTTCTTGTCGTACCAGATCGGCATCCCTGCATGACCGAGCGAGAGGATCGCGGACCGATCCTTGAGCGCCACCGCGACGGCCTTGCCACCGGCGCGCGTGACCGAATCACCGAGGCCGGGAACCCGCGACCATCGCGAGGTGCGCGCGCCATCGGCTGCGGCCACCGAGGCGAGGCGCTGGTCGAGCTCGCGGTGGTACCACTCGTTCGCGAGCACGCCACTCCGGTAGGTCGGCGCGCCGCTACCGAGCAGCGCGTGACCCGGCGCGGTCAGCGTCGCGATCGATGGATGCTCGCCGACGAGCCACTCTCCCTCGGAGAGCAGGCGCTGGAAGCCACCGGCGTCGAGGTGCGGTCGCTTGACCTCGAACGCCCACTCGGGCCACTGATCGAGGACGAGCAGCACGGCAAGCCGCGGCTTCGTCGACACCGGTGCACGCACCGGTGGTGGGCCGCAGGTGAGTGCAGCCAAGGCGAGGAGCGCGAGCCGTCTCAGTCGTCTTCTCCACTGCAATAGAAGTCGACGTGGTCGCTACCGTGCCGCGCTTCGACGACGCCATCGACCGCATTGCTCGCGAGCACCTCGAGCATGCCGGCTGCGGCGAACCGCGAGTCCGCGGCCGTCGACAGGGTCAGATCGACATGGATCCGCAGGCCCTGCTGGATCAAGCCGAGCGAGGGATGTCCGACGTCCTCGTCGAAGAACTGCGTCGAAGCCAGGGCGACCGCACGCTCGAGCGTCTCGCGCGAGTCGTAGCGGTACGAACCGTAGTAGTGGAGATGGCCGGGTGGCATGAGCCTGTTGTAGACACCACAGGCAACCACTCGATGAGACCACGGTGACGTTCCGTCGCCGTTCAGAAGTCGAACACCTCGCGAGCGGTCGACCAGCTATGGGTTGGCCGTTCCCTTGCTCTGCGCACCCGTCGCGAACTCGCCGAAGATCGTCGGTGACCGCGCGAAGCTCATGCTCGCCGGGGCAGCGCCCTCGTCCCAGTCGACGCTGTCGGACAGCGCTTGATCCGCCGCGCGGTAGACGAAGACCGCTTCATCGCTACCGAGCTTGAACCCCGAGGTCGCGTCGTCGATGTCCTGCGCGTAGTACGCGCCCGGTGCGAGCGTCATCGCGGGAAAGGCCTTCGCCTTCGCGAAATCCCGCTCGCTATCGACGTAGACGAAGTCGGACAGCGCGATGGGTGACGTCGTCGCGTTGACGACCTCGATCCAGTCCGGCGTGTCACCGGCCGCGACCTCGTTGATCACGAGGAGGCGCAGCGCGACGGGCCCATCGGCGGGCACGCCGTCGGGGGTTGGCGAGGTGTCGACCGGTAGCAGCGGGCTGTCGGTCAAGGGATCGGCGGCATTGCTGCAAGCGGCGAGGGCGACGAGAACGAGGGCGCGCATGGACTACTCCAACGTGAAGGGGGCGATCGCCGACGCGATCAACATGATCTGGGTGGCCTTGCCGGCATCGATCCCGGGCAGCGGCATGGCCGCGCCGGAGGACGTCACGCGATCGACGGCCAGCCAGACGCGGAAGATGCCGCGCTGTCGTGGATCGCGGTCGCGCCACGGCTCGTAGGCGACGGCGCCGCCGAACGTGGCTTGCCGGCCACCGCCGTTGGAGAACCCGAGCGACGAGCCGCGCGCAGCGACGAAGACGCGAGGCACGAGGCGCATATCGGCCCACGCCGAGGTCAGGAGGCCCTCGGCGGCCGCGACATCGCCGATGCCCTGCGCGACCACGGCCTCGAAGCCGCCGCGCACGTAGGGGGTGACGATCGAAGCGCCACCGCCGTAGCGGCGATCGCGGATCGAGGCGACGCCGATCGAGCCGTCGCGAACCACGCCACCGAGCGTGACGCGGACGTGCTCGTTGGCGATCGGGACGACCTCGAGCACGCCCGTCGTGGTCTTGCCGGTGTTGCGCTCCGGGAACTGCGGCCCCTCGCCGTTGCCGACCGCGATCGTGGCGCGCACCGGGCCGGCGGTGAGTCGCACGAGGCCGGAGAGATCGCTGGTGGGCCACAGCAGCAAGCGCTCGCTGCCGGTGCGCGACAGCGGCTTGACCGTGTAGTCCTCCTCGAGCGAACGGATCCATGGATCCGGCACGAAGCCGAGCGCGCCATCGAGGCGCAGCCTGGTGCTGAAGTCGTGGCCTCCGAGGAGCTGGGCGAACTTGAGGCGAAACACCGTCGAGTCGCCGTCGATGCCGAGCGAGCCGCCTTCGACCGCAGAGCGGATCGCCTCGAAGCGCAGCTCCGCAGCCGCCTGCGTCCCGAGCTGGAAGCGACCACCGAATTCGCCGCGATCGAGGCGCAGCTCGGAGAGGTCGTCACCCTCGCGGCTGGTCATCCGCGCCTGCGAGTAGACCTCGAGCTCGACGTAGAGCTTGGACGTCTGCCACGGCAGGAACGGGGACACGAGCTTGGTCTCCTCGATCGTCGGGCGCGCGACGACGACGTCTTGCTTCGCAGGAATCGGCGCTGGCGACAGCGGCTTGGGTTCCTCGACGGGAGCGGCGGGCTCCACCGGCTCTTCGGCCCACGCGGGCGAGGACAAGCAGCAGACCAGGGCAAGCGAGATCCGCGTCATCGTGTACCTCCGGGATCGTCGAGAGCGTGGTCGCGGGCGCCGAGCTCGACGCGACGTCGCCGCAGCTCCGGGGTCGAGCACGTGTGCGAGTCAGCCACGGACGGCGCGGTCGGAACCCTCATCATCGAGACGCTCCGAGTCATCGAGACGCTCCGAGTCATCGAGACGCTCCGAGTCATCGAGACGCTCCGAGTCATCGAGACGCTCCGAGTCATCGAGACGCTCCG
>JANNBP010000117.1:0-13350 GCA_031385555.1 Deltaproteobacteria bacterium
CGCGGGATGGATCTCGCGATCGAACGGATAGAGGGTCCGTTCGGTGGTCTCGACGATCGACGCCATCCGGCGAATCACCTCGACGGGATGTTTGCCGACGGCGGTCTCGCCGGACAGCATCACCACGTCGGTCCCGTCGAGGACGGCGTTCGCGACGTCGGTGACCTCGGCGCGCGTCGGCAGCGGATTCTCGGTCATCGACTCGAGCATCTGGGTCGCGGTGACGACGAGCTTCCCCTGCTGGTTCGCGCGCGAGATGATCTTCTTCTGGTGCGCCGGGATCATCTCGAGCGAGGACTCGATCGCGAGATCGCCGCGCGCCACCATCACGCCGTCGGCGACCGCGACGATCTCGTCGATCGCGTCGACCGCCTGCGGCTTCTCGATCTTCGCGATGATCGGCACCACGCGCTTCTGCTCGGCCATCACGCGCCGGAGATCCTCGACATCGGACGGGCGCCGCACGAATGACAGGGCGACGTAATCGACGCCGAGCTTGAGGCCGAACTCGACGTCGATCCGATCTTTGTCGGTCATCGCCGCCGCCGTCAGCGTGGCACCGGGGACGCTGAGGCCCTTGTTGGAGACCAGGATGCCACCGTCGGTGACCTCGGTCAGCACGTCCTGTCCGTCGACGCTGCGGACGACGACGGCGACGCGGCCTTCATCGAGCAGGATCTTCATCCCGATCTCGACATCGCGCGCGAGCAGCTCGTAGTCCGTGGGCACGACATTCTCGCCGGCCTTGCCGACGAGCTTGCGCGTGGTGATCACGAGCTTCGCGCCGGTCTCGACGTGGAGCTCGCCCTCGATCTTGCCGAGCCGGATCTTTGGACCCTGGAGATCCTGGAGCACGGCGATCTCGCGACCCTGTCGCGCCGACGCCTCGCGCACGCGCTGGTACGTCTCGGCATGCGCCTCGTGGGTGCCGTGCGAGAAGTTGAGCCGCACGGCATCGAGGCCGGCGGCGATCATCGCATCGAGCACCGCGGGCTCGCGCGAGGCCGGTCCGAGGGTGGCCAGGATCTTGGTTCGGCGCTTCACGAAGTCATCGTCGCACGAGTCGTGTTGTAATGACCGCAGGGTGCGAAAGGCGATCTCGATCATCCTCGCAGTGTCGTCACACGCGCGCGCCGACACCGACGTCGATCCGTGCGCGTGCTCGCCGAACAAGCCGGGGTTCCATCGCGCGGCCGCACTGACTGGTGATTGGGGAGGCGTGCGCAAGGCGCTGTTCGAGGACGGCATCAAGATCACCGCCGCCTATGCCGGCGAGGTGTTCTCCGCGCCGGAGCTCGACCAAGATCGGTTGGTCGCAGCCGGGCTCGCCTCGCTGGCGATCGATGTCGAGCTCGAGCATCTCCGCGATGGCCTCGGCACGCTGCACGCCGCGGCGTTCGGGATCCACGGCAAGGGGCTGCAGCTGCGGGACCTCTACGGCGTCTCGAACAACGTCGCCGACGACGACGTGCGGTTGTTCGAGGCGTACTACGACCAGGCGATCGGTCCGTTCGGGATCCGCGCGGGGTTGTTGTCCGCGGATCAGGAGTTCGTGCTCGCCGAGCACTCGACGGTGCTGCTCAACGCGACGTTCGGCATCGTCGCCGTGATGCCGTCCCATGTCGGCGGCCCGGTGTATCCGCAGGCGACGCCCGGCGTGTCGGCGCGGCTCGAGAGTGACACGGTGACGGTGCGAGGCGCGATCTACGACGGTGATCGGATCGAAGAGCATGGCCTCCCCGAGGAGCTCGGCGAGCATGCGCTGGTGATCGGCGAGGTCGAGTCCCACGGCGTCAAGCTCGGCGCGTGGCACCACACCGCGCTCGGCAACGGCTACTACGGCGTCGTGTCGCGGCAGCTCGCACGCAGGGTCGGCGCGTTCACCCGGGTCTCGGTCGCACGCGATCAGATGATCCCGTTCTATGTCGACGTCGGGATCCGGTTCGGCCCCGGCGGGATCTGGAAGACGCGCAAGCGCGACTTCATCTCCATCGGGATGGCGTTCGCGCAGAGCGACCTCGGTGCGCAGACCGCCGTCGAGCTGACGTACCAGGTGCTCGTACGCGGCTGGCTGACGGTGCAGCCGGATCTGCAGCTCGCGCTGACGCGCGATGGCACCGCCGGTGTGATCGCGACGCGTGCCGTGGTCGCGTTCTAGACGGCGACCCCGTACGTCGACGACGCGAACTAGGTACCATCGCGATGTGCGGTTGAAGACGTCGAACGATCTGACGCGTGAAGGTTCCGCGATGGAGGTGATCGAGGCGTGGATCTCCGGCGCTCCGCACGCGATCGAGGTGCTGCCCTGCGTGCCCGCCCACGGCGAGATCGCGCTGGAAGCCCTTCAGGTAACCGCGCGTTCGCCGCTCGGCGCGATCGCGTACGAGACGGGTGGGCTGTTGATCGACAGCGGCTGGATCCGCGTGCTCGGCGCTGGCCACGTCCGGCTCGCGCGGACGATCGCGGGGTGGAACGGCTTGCCGTGCGATCCGGGAGACGCCTACCTCCCTGGCGCGATGTTCATCGGCGACGACGTGCTCGGCGGCATGTACGCGATCGATGTCGGTGCACTCGGTTCGGCGGCGCAGGGCAACATCTGCTACTTCGCGCCGGGCTCGCTCTCGTGGCGCGACACCGGCAAGAGCTACGGCGACTGGCTCGGCCACACGATCATGACGCCCGTCGATGCATTTTCTCGCTGGGATGGGTGGGAAACAGACGTCGGTTCACTTCCAGGCACCCACGCGTTTCTGCTCGATCCTCCGCCGTGGGATGCGGGTCCACCGTTTTGTGATCGCGGTCGCCGTCCGGTCACGATGCGAGAGTTGCGTGACGCCATCCTCCGACGAGGCTAGAGTCGCGGCATGGGTCGTCTTCAGGGGATCGCGAGAGCGCTAGCAGTGTTCGGATTGTCCGGACTGCTCGGGTGTGGGGATAACGCAGCGCCCGGCGAGGAGCCGATCCAGAACCCGGTGCGCGACGCGTATGACACCTGGGTCAAGATCGAGCCGCCTGGCGTCGTCTGCGGCAACAACAGCCAGTACAAGCTGTTCGCGAACTTCTCCGACAAGAGCGACAACCTCGTCGTCGTGTTCGAGCCTGGTGGGGCGTGCTGGGACTATCCGAGCTGCACCGGCAAGGAGGGCATTCGCGGCGCTGCGAACCCGGACGGCATTCCCGACGATCACTGGGAGCTCGCGCCGTTCATCTCGCCATTCCTGTCGCGCTTCGACGACACCAACCCGTCGCGCGACTGGAACATGATCTACGTGCCGTACTGCACCGCCGACGTGCACACCGGCAACAACATCGTCACCTACACCGACGCGATCGAGCCGCCCGTCGAGTTTCATCACGACGGGCACGACGTGATCAAGAAGATCGTCAGCTACCTCGACGGCAGCTTCACGCACGTCCCGAAGCTGCTCGTCACCGGATGCTCTGCAGGCGGGGTGGGTTCGCTCGCGAACTACCGCTTCCTGCGCAACGGGATCCGCGCCGTCGAGAAGGGCTACATGATCGACGACTCCGGTCCGGTGTTCCCGTCGGGCGGGTATTCGGATCCGCTGCACGCGATGATCCGCGCCGCGTGGAACCTCGACTCGCTGATGCCCGAGATGGCGGCGGGCTTCACGTTCGACGACATGGGGACGCTCAACACCGCCCTCGCCGACGAGTTCCCGACCGATCGGCTCGCGACCACGTACTTCCGCCGCGACATGAACTTCTCGCTGTACTCGTACGAGCGGTTCTACAACTTCCCACCGAAGGCCGAGATCCTGCGGATGTGGGACGAGGACACGAAGCTGTTGACCGCGCAGTACGACAGCCGCGCGAACCTCAAGTACTTCATCCCGTACTTCCGCAGCATCAACGACAGCCACTGCACCACGGTGCTCAACTTCGCGGGCTCGGATATCCAGGACCACGACATGACGCTCGCGCAATGGGTCAACGACTTCGTCGGCGATCAGCCGATCGAGAGCATGATCGAAGCGCCGGTGCCCGGCGAAGATGAGGAGTGATAGGCTTCACGTCGTGAAGCACGAGGTCGACACCACGTTGATCGAGACGATGCTCGCGATGACCCCGCAGCAGCGGATCCAGCACAACGATCGCATGCTGCGCCAGATCCAGGAGCTCCGTGACGGCCTCGCCCAGCCTCGACAGTCTGCTCGCGATCCTCGCCGCAGCTGACGTCGAGTTCATCGTCGTTGGTGCGCTCGCCGCCGTGGCGCAAGGTGCACCGGTGACCACGCATGACATCGACATCGTGCATCGCCGGACTCCGGAGAACCTCGCGCGGCTCGTCGCTGTGCTGGTCGACCAACTCGATGCGAGATACCGCGGTCACTACGAACGGGTGTTGCGACCGACCGCCGCGATCCTGGCTGGCACGGGACACTCACTCCTGCAAACCTCCCTCGGTCCCCTCGACGTACTCGGTGCGATCGAGGGTGGGCGCGACTTCGACGCACTCCTCCCGAACACGATCGAGATCGTGATCTCGGGGCACCGAGCACGCGTTCTCGATCTCGCGATGCTGGTCGAGCTCAAGCGCGAGTCGACCCGCGACAAGGACCGGTTAACACTTCCGATCCTCGAGGAGACGCTCCGACGCAGACATCCTCGCGCGCGGCAGGATTCGACGACCGACTGGCGGAACCATCCGCTGTGCGGTCCGAGCTCGAAGTGGCCGCCGCTGTTCTGGGGGCCGGAGGCGTTCAACCCCGACGCGTGGCGCGACCTCACGCCGCTGTTCGATCCGGCGGACGAGATCGCGGCGATCCTCGATGCGCTCGGCGATAGCAGCGATGTCGTCGACGTCGGCGGCGGCACCGGGCTGATCACGCAGGCCGTCGCGCGCGTGGTGCCGGTGCTCGTGATCGAGCCCTCGGCGGTCCAGCGCGATCACTTGCCCGCCGGCATCACCGCGCGGGAAGGTCGGATCGAGGCGCTGCCGCTGCCGGAGCACGCGTACGACGCGGCCCTCGCCACCTGGGTGCTGCAGTACACCGACGATCCGATGCGCGCGGTGGCCGAGCTGGCACGCGTGGCACGGCGGCGTGTCGTGATCGTCCAGGGTGCGCCGAGCAACGAGCTGATCGAGGTCTACAACGTCGAGGCCGGGATCGCGGGCGAGCTCCACGCCCATCACGGATTCCTGCTCGCCGGTGCCGCCGAGCTCCTCGAGCGCGCCGGGTTCGTCGTCGAGATGACCCACGTGTCGATCGCGTGCACGCCTCGCGATGCGCGATCCCTCGCCGAGACCTTCGCGCGCATGCACTGGTGGAAGCATCCGGAGCTCGCGCGCATCATCGACACCACCACGCCGGTGATCGAAGCGTTGCTCCGGAGCAAAGGCTTCGTGACGGATGATGCCGTGGTGCTCCTGGCTACCCGAGCGACTAGTTGACGCGAGGGCACGTGCGGGCGGAGCTTCGCCCCATGGCCAACATCACAGCGTTCGCAGCAACCGCGGCGGGCAAGCCGCTCACTCCGTTCGAGTTCGATCCGGGGCCACTCGGTGCGGAGCAGGTCGAGATCAAGGTCGACTATTGCGGGCTCTGCCATTCGGATCTCTCCATGCTGAACAACGAATGGGGCATGTCGGGCTATCCGTTCGTCGGCGGCCACGAGGTCGTCGGGACCGTGATCGCCGCGGGTCCGCAGGCGAAGCGCGTCGAGGTCGGCGATCGCGTCGGCCTCGGCTGGAACTCCGGCAGCTGCTTGTCGTGCGCCCCGTGCCTCTCGGGTGATCACAACATGTGCGTCAAGGGCGAGGCGACGATCGTCGGTCGTCACGGCGGGTTCGCGGATCGGGTACGCAGCCACTGGCTGTGGGCGGCGCCGATGCCGAAGGCCGTCAGCTCGGTCTCTGGTGGGCCGCTGTTGTGTGGCGGCATCACGGTGTTCAATCCGATCGTCCAGTTCGATGTTCGCGCCACCGATCGCGTGGGTGTCGTCGGCATCGGCGGGCTCGGGCACATGGCGCTGCGGTTCCTCAACAAGTGGGGCTGCGACGTCACCGCCTTCACGTCGAGCGACTCCAAGGCCGACGAGGCGAAGCAGCTCGGCGCGCACCACGTGATCAACTCGCGCGATAGTGCGGCGATCGCGAAGGCGGCAGGTTCGTTCGATCTGCTCCTCGTGACCGTCAACGTGCCGCTCGACTGGAGCGCGCTGATCGCGGCGCTCGCTCCGCGCGGCCGCATCCACTTCGTCGGTGCGGTGCCCGTGCCCGTGCCTGTCGTCGCGTTCTCGTTGATCGGAGGCCAGAAGGAGGTCTCGGGGTCACCGAGTGGAGCCCCCGGTGTCGTCGACAAGATGCTCGAGTTCTGCGCGCGGCACGAGATCGCGCCGATGGTCGAGGAGTTCCCGATGTCGAAGATCAACGACGCGCTCGAGCACCTCAAGGCGGGTAAGGCTCGCTACCGCGTCGTGCTCAAGAGCGACTTCTAATCAGCGTTTCTTGACCGGCGTGAACATCACCGTCGGCTTGCCGATCAGCGTCAGCGAGCCGGCGGGGATGCCGCCTGGATCGACGATGATCAGTGCATTCGCGCCATGCGCACGCACGGCCGGTGCGGCCTCCTCGAGATGGCGGCGCCGCAGCGCCTCGGGCTCGATGCTCCACCTCGGGTCGGCGAGCACGCCGAGCATCGCGGTGCCATCGAGCCGGACCTCGCGCAACGGGATGTCGCGCGAGATCTCGCCGGGGGGCACCGACTGCGAGTGATCGACGGGCGTATCTTCGGAGAGCGTCAGGTAGGCCGAGACGCCGGCGGCCCCGAGCCCGATCACCGCCGCGACGACCGCGAGCTTGTGCCGTGAGTTGCTCGCCGGTTGCGAAGGAAGCGAGACCACCTCCACTGCACGCAGGGCCGGCGGGATCGTGGGGCGCGGCGGCGCGATCACCTTGTCGACCTCGGCGAACGTCACCGCACACTCTGCCGCGGAGCGTTCGATGGTCTCGCGATCGATCTGCTCGAGCTCGACCGGCAGGTGCACCGTGATCTGCAGCTTGTCCTCGAGCAGCTTCAGCCGGCAGATCGGCGGCGTCGCCTGCTCGCGATCGAAGCCGGCTTGCGACTCCAGTAACTCCCAGATCGGCTGCAGCGCGAGCGTCTTGGGTTGCGAGAACAGATCGCGCTGGGTGCCCTGGAGGATCGTCTTGAGCGCGTCGGTGCCGACCAGCTCGCGCATCCGCGAGCGGGCGAACACCATCACCACCACGTCGATCAGCGTCGCGTTGGTGAGGAGCAGGGGTTCGGAGGCGCGGCGCGCCATCAGTCGCTCGACATGAAGTCGAAGTACGTCGTCGTGATGTTGCCGCCCGACGCGGAGAGGAATCGGTACTTCGAACCGCTGAGCCCGTCGCAGTCGAGATCGCCGAACGAGTACGCGATGCCTAGCGTGCCGAAGTTGAACCAGATGTACTGGAAGTAGCCGGGCTCGTCCTGGTGGAACTCGAGCGCGGCAAAGCCGGGGTCGGCCTCCCACGTCGATTGCGGTAGGTCGCCCGTCTTGCCGGTCCCCGACAGACACGCGCTCACCGTCGGCATGGTGTTCGATTGCGGCGGGAACACGCCCTTCTCGAGGTGGTAGAGCCTCGCCTTCTTCGAGATGTGATCGAGCGCGAGGTCCGCCTCGGTCGTCTTGCTCTTCTTCATGTACTGCATGAAGGCGGGGATCGCGATCGAGGCGAGGATGCCGAGGATCGCGACGGTGATCATCAGCTCGATCAGCGTGAACCCGCCCTGACGCCTCCGCATTACCTCCATGCTCCCACGATCGATCCCCGGCTGACTACGGGGAAGTGGATGGACTACTGAGCCGTCGCGCCGCACGACGACGACACCTTCGCCGACGCCTCGATCGAGACCGAGAACCGCGCTTCGATCTGCACTGACGAGGCGGCGACCGCCGCGAGCTGCGCGCCGACGCACAGGCCCTTCTCTCCTACCTGGCGCACCAGGTCACCGGTCGACGCGACGAGCGATGCTCCCGTCCTCACCCAGTTCGCGACGGCTTTCCCTGCAAGCTCGAGCCGCCGCGACGCGCGCAGGATGGAGGGCAGGCCGACGTCGATCGCCTTCAGCGCCTTCTGGAACTTCGAGTCGTCGATCACGGTGACGTTCTCGCGCACGACCTCGACCTTCGGCTCGGTGCATACAGTGTTCGCGCTCGCGTGGATCTCCGCGGACGCCTTGCACTCGGCGGAGGCGTTGACCTCGGCGGAGCCTTCGCAACGTCCGGTGCAGCGACCCTGGCACGTGCCGTCGCACTGCCCGCTGCACTGCCCGCCACCACCGCCGCCGTCACATGCACCGCTGCACGCACCGTTGCACGTCCCGCCACAGTGACCGGTACACCGGATGTCGATGTCGGCCTCGGCGCGGGCCTCGCACTTCGCCGCGAAGCTGGCCGCGAGATCGATCTCGGTGTGGCACTGCGGTGGCTTGTAGCGCGTGACGAGCTTCGACTCGCTCTTCACGCTGATCTTGAGGTTCGCGTCGATCTCGTTCGCGACGCGGACGCAGACATCCTTGGTCTCGCCCTGATCGCTGATCGCGAGCTCGCGCGCCATCCGCTTGCACGCCGAGGCGACCGAGGCCTCGAGCTCGACGCTCGCCTTCTCGAGCTCGGCCGACGCTTGGAGAAACGCGTAGAGCTTCCTGCCGGCGGGAGTTGCATCGATCTTGCCGCATGCGTCGGGGCTGACCGAGCGCCCACCTCCTCGACCGGGAACACCTGGAGCGGCGGGGCATGCGAACGACGCCACACACGCTGCGAGACAGATCGCGAGCACTGACTTGTTCATCGGCGGATTGTTATCGCAAACCCGTCCGATAGCTGACGGCCGGACGCGGGGTTTCGCGGGTTTCGAGGTGGCGCGGAGCGTGAACCCGGCGTCGCCCATGAAGGTCGTCGTCGCCACCGCCATCGCCCTCGCAGGAGCCGCTGCACCCGCTCGGGCACAACCTGGCACCTACGCGCCACCGGCGGCCCCGATCGCCGGTCAGGTCGACGAGAACGTGGCGCTCGGGCTCTCGCTCGGCGGCACCGTGCTGTCGTGGGGGCTGATGATCGGCGCCGCGTATTCGGAGAATCGCGACACGGCAGGGCTCGCCACCGTCGGTGCGCTCGGGACGTTCTTCGCACCGAGCTTCGGACACTGGTACGCGCACTCGGCGCTGACCCGCGGCATGGGGATCCGCGCGCTCGGGCTCGGTGTCGGCATGGTCGGGATCGGGATGGCGCTCGACAGTGCGTTCGACGAGAGCAGCAACGGCAACGACGACGCTGCGAGCACGGTGCTGCTGCTCGCCGCGGCGCTCTACGTGGTGGGCACCGTCGACGACATCGCGACGTCGGCGAGCATGGCGCGCAAGTACAACAGCCGCTTCCGCGACGTCTCGCTGGTGTTGGCGCCGACTCCGCAGGGTGGCGGCGTCGCGCTGGCCGGCCGGTTCTAGGCTTGCGAGGCCGTCTCTTCCTAGCGGTCGGCGAGCTCGAACCAGAACGTCGTGATGCCGTCTTCGCAACTCACACCGACGTTGCCGCCGTGCGCTTGAGCGACCGAGCGCACGATCGCGAGCCCGAGGCCGGAGCCGCCCGAGGCGATCCGCGTCGAGTAGAACCGGTCCCACACCTTGCGCTGCGCGACCGGCGACAGCGCGGGTCCGTGGTTCGACACGCTGATCCGCACGTGCTCGCGCTCGCGCTCGATTGGACTCGAACTCGGACTCGAGCTCGCACTCGAGATCGTACTCGAGATCGGGTTCGAGATCGCGATCCTCACCGAGGTCCCGGGGGTTGCGAACTGCGTCGCGTTCGCGACGAGGTTGTCGAGCGCCGAGGAGACCTGGTGCTCGCGCCCGGCGACGCTGATCTCGCCGGCGTCGACCTCGACCGGAACGGGCCACGGCCGGCGTGCACAGGCCTTCGCGAGCGACGCCAGGTCGATCGGTAGGGTGACGCTGCGATCGTCGTCGACGCGGGCGAGCTCGAGCAGGCGCGAGACCAGGCGGTCGAGGCGCGCGGTGTCGTCGATGATCATCGCGAGAAACTGTTCGCGCGCCTCGGGATCGTCGGCCGCACCCTCGCGCAACAGCTCCGCCGCGCCGCGGATCCCGGTGAGCGGGGTCTTGAACTCGTGGCTGATGTCGGCGGCAAGCGTCCTCGCATCGTGGGCGCGCCGCTCGAGCTCCTCGGTCATGCCCTCGACGGCGCGCGCGAGCTGCCCGATCTCGTCCCTGCGCTCGGCGAGCTTGTCTCCACCCTCGGCGGGGAGGCGTGCCGCGATCCGCTGCGCTCGTCGGGTCAGCTTGCCGAGCGGCCGTGCGATCGTCGTCGCGAGCAACAAGGACAGCAGCGCGGTCACGATCACCGTCCCGATCAAGACGTGCGCGAGGAACTCGCGAAGCTCGAACAGCTGGAGCTTGATGTCACGCGTCGAGCGCGTGACGTAGACGACCGCGGTCACCTTGCCGGCGGCGACGACGGGTAGCGCGGAGAACAGATAGACGCGCTCCTGCTTGTCCCACAACCGCGTCGCGGAGCCGTAGCGACCCGCGAGCGCGGCCTTGATCTCGCGCCGCTCGGTGATCGGGTCGACCTCGCGCGGCGCCTCCGCTTCATGCGTCGGCGATTCGCCGCCGAGCAAGTACGGCACCCCGCGCTCCGCACCCTCAGGAGGACCGGTGCGATGCGAATCGGCCACCACGCGCCCGGTCGGATCGAGCAGACGGATCCGGGCGCGCGTATCGCGGGCGGCGCGAGTCAGCATGGCCTCGTGATCGGCGAGGGTGCCGTCGCTCGCGAGCACGATCGCGCGCACGAGCTGCGCCTGGTGGATCATGTCCTGCTCGAGCAGCCCGAGCTGCTGCTCCTCGTGCATCCGCGCGAACGCGATGCCGATCAGCGGCACGGCGGCGACGAGCAGGTTGATCAGCAGCAGCCGATAGCGGATCCGCGCGCCGTGGCGGATTAGCTTCCTAATCCGCTCGAGCATCAACTGGCTCGATATCCGACGCCATGGACGGTCTCGATCACGTCCGATCCGGCGGCGGAGAGCTTCGCGCGCAGGTTGCGGACGTGGGTATCGATCGTGCGCTCGCTGATGTGGTGGTCGTCGCCATACACGGTCGTGATCAGCTGCCCGCGCGACAGCACGCGCCCGCGGTGACTCGCTAGCGTGGCGAGCAGCTTGAGCTCGGTCGCGGTGACCTGGAGGAGCGTGTTGGAGACGCGGACCTCGTGGCGATCGCGATCGATCTCGACGGGGCCGATCGCCAGCACCGGGCGCGCCTCGGGCACCTTGACCGTGGCACGGCGCAGCACGGCGGCGACGCGAGACACCAGCTCGCGAGGCGAGAACGGCTTCGCGAGGTAATCGTCGGCGCCGAGATCGAGGCCGAGCACGCGATCGGCTTCTTCGCCACGCGACGACAGCATCACGATCGGCACCCGACCCGCGAGCCGGCGGCACACCGCGAGCCCGTCGAGCTCGGGCATCAGCACGTCGAGCACGATCAGGTCGGGCTTCGGGCCACGCTCGATCCGCTCCAGCGCACACGCCCCGTCATGCGCGAGCTCCACGGTGTAGCCGGCCTTGGCCAGCGCGAACCGCGCGACCTCCCGGATGTGCGCGTCATCATCGACGACCAGGACCGACGTCATGCGGAGGTGGAACGCTCGGCAAGGGGTTGATATTCCGCACCTAGCGACGACTGGTAGCTAAACAGGTCGGACAACCCCTCGACGCGCGACACCAGCTCGCGCACCAGCTCGCTCGACGATCCGTGCGCTGCCGGTTGGAGCCGCACCAGCTCGGCCTGGGTGACCAGCTGGGCGATCAGCTCGTGGACCTCCTCGAGCTCGCTGCGATAGCGCTCCCGCAACACCCGGAGCTGGCCGAGGGTACGCACGCGCAGCTCCGCGGTCGCCGCCGCCGCCACCGCGCCGCGTCGCTCGAGGTCGCGAGCGCGCAGCGAGGCCGTTGCGGGATCGAAGTCCGGTCGCGCCAGCACGTCGTCGAGCTCGCCGAGGCGCTGCGACGCCTCGCGCAACCGCGACGCCAGGACGCGCGCACTCTCGGCATCGGGCAACACCGACGCCAGCGGCGATGCCTGGGCACGGGCGAGGGCATCGAGCAGCTCCTGTTCGCGGTGATCCTGCGGATCGCGGGCGAGCGCGAGAGGTGCCCACAGCGGCCACATCACGACGGTCAGCAGGGCGTCGCCGGGACGCGGCAGGCCTCGCGCCACCGCGATCACGATCACCGCGAGCACGCCGATCGCGACGTAGCCGACCCCGATCATCCCGAGCGTCACGGCGAGACCTCCCGCGCTTCGTGGCCAGGTACCGGTGCGTGATCGCGGTGGTAGATGCCGCGCGCCGAGCGCACCGCACCGACGACGGCGTCGAACAAGCTGCCCTCGACCTCGCGCACGAAGACGATCTCCTGCGTTTTCGGTCGCACGAGATAGGGTCGCAACGCCCAGGACAGCTGACCGCCGACCATCACGAACACGAGGCACATGCTCGCGACCGCGGTCCTCCAGCCTCGCCCGGCCTCGATCGACATCGCGCGGACGATCATCGTCAGCGCCGCGATACCACCGAGCGCGAACACCGCGACGGTGCCGAGGATCATCTCGTGATACGAGGCCTCGAGCGTGCGGCCGAGCATGATCAGCGGTGTGAACGCGACGACGATCAACGCTCCGAAGGCGAGCGCCGACATCACCAGCGCGAGGTCGACGGCGAGCCGCGACGTGCGACCGAGTGCGGTACCGATCGCGGTCAACGCCGGGGCCGACAGCGCCGCGGTGCCGAGCAGCACGAGCGGCAACTTGATCGCGGCGTAGAAGATCTGCTCTCCACCGCGATAGCTGCCGAGCGCCGCACCGACGATCGCCATCGCGATCGTGATCGTCACGATCATCGTGCGCAGGATCTCGTTGACGTTGCCGGTGCGGATCTTGATCAGCATCCGATCGCGATCGCGCAGCAGCAGGTCGATCGTGCCGAGCGACAGCTTGGGAGTTTCGATCGTGCCGATCACAGCAGCACCTCCGCCGTCAGATCGATCCAGAGCCGGCCCGCGATCCCCAGCGTCGCGATCGCCCACGCGAAGCACACCAGCACACCTCCGAACGACTTCGGTGCGAGCTCGGTCGCGAGCCGCACCATCGCGATCATCGCGGCGCCGCCCAGCACGACACTGCACACCACCCCGGTCGTGAGGTCCGCCGTCGAGGACAGGGAGATGAACAGCGCGGGCAGCACGAGCCCGGCGAGCGCGATGCCGAACGCCCCGAACGAGGCCGCGAGCGCGCGTGC
>JANNBP010000132.1:0-2642 GCA_031385555.1 Deltaproteobacteria bacterium
CGCACCGCGCAGCTGGCGCGTGCAAGGGACCGGCGTGCCGTTCGCCGAGACCGGCCAGTACGTCGCCGAATCGTTCGACAGCCGCACCGGCGCCCATCCGCTATACGCGACGCAGTGGGCGGTCGGGACCGAAGCGGTCGCACAACCGGCGCGCATGCCGATCGGCTCGAGCCCGCTGATCGAGGGTGGCACAGTGGTGGTGGAGCCGAGCGTCGAGCTCGCGACCGCACCTCGGACGTTCAGCACGCTGAAGCTGGTCGTGTGGGCGGTCGGTCTGGCTGCGACGGGGCTCGGGCTCGGTGCCGTGATCGCGACGCTGGCGGGCTAAGCTTCGCCACTTCGATAAGAGGCAGGCGACGCTGTCGCCCGGAGAGCGACACCACAGAGAGTGCGTATACCGAAACGAAGTCGCGCATCGCCTGGAACGAGCCATGCACTAGCCTCTAGTCAATGTTCGGATCCGCGACCGCGTTCCAGCGCTGGGGCAGTGTGCTCGCAATGCTCGTCGCATGTAGCGATCGCACTCCAACGACAGATCAGGTTCCGCCGACTCCCAACACCCCCCGACAGTGGAGAGCACGAGCGTTACTCGCGTCGGCCAAGGGAAAGTTCGCCACGGAGGACTCCTCGATCAGCCACTTCCAGGTTCACGGCGTGAGCCGCGACGGCATGATGGATCCTGTCGACGGGCGCATCCAGTACACGAAGTTCGAGTCAGGGCGCTGTCTCGAGCTTGACTGGTCTGCCTCAGACGCGCTCACCGCCGAGGGAGATCCCTACTGGAGCACCTCTGCAACGCAGCTAGGTCTGTGTCTACCCAATCTGTACGGAACTGCGTCAGCGACGCGATGTGGGATCGACGAGATCTGGGAGCGGGCAGTTGCCCGAAACGCTGCACCCTCAGCGTTCGCACACATCGCCTTCATGCCGAACGCACCCGGTGGCGCGTGGACGTTCTGGCTCGGCGACTACAAAGGAGGTTTCAAGGTCGACTTTGAAGACGACTGCGTTCCGATCGTCGAAGCGCCACGGTAGTCGCGAGGTTCCTGCAGCGTCAGTGAGGCTCCGCAGTAGGCGTTCCGCGGCCAAGTAGCTGTTCTGGCTCGTGTATCGGCAGGTGATCCGGGTGGGCGGGGCGGTCGTATTTCCTCTGCCTTGGGAGAATTCGGCAATAGCCGGCGGCGCATCGCACTGTTCGCATGCGTGGCGTGGCTGCTCGCGATCGTCGGGTTGCCGGCGCTCCACGAGGCTCATCACGAGGCCGACCACACCCACGCGACCGACGGCTCGATCGTGCACCAGCACGACGATCGCGGTCGACACGTTGCCAAGCAGAAGAAGAAGACACCCCGCCGCGTGCAGCTCGCCATCGACCACCCGGTCGAGTCCGGTCACCAGGCCGGCGGCGTAGCTCACCACGCGGTCGCCGTTCTCCAGGTCACGCCACCCGCGTTGCCGCCTGTCAGTCAGCTCGGAGAGGGAGTCAAACCCGCTCCGATCACGTTCTCGCTGATCTCGATCCACACGCAGCCGTCGGCGCGTGGACCTCCGCCTCACGCGTAGTCGCCGCTTCGTCGCGAACCCGCCCCGTGCGGGGACGCCCCCGGTGCATCCGCACCTGACTACTCGCTCGTGAGGTTCCCGTGTATCTGTTCGCTCAACTGATCAAGACGCTGTTTGGTTTCGGGCTCGCTCAACCGGCCCCGGCTCCGGCTCCTGCCCTTGCAATCCTTCCCAGCCTGTCGGACGCCCAGCTCGAGGCCGCGGCGAACGCAGAAGCCGAGAAGACATCCGGCGAGACGATCGAGATCGTCTCGGATGCACCCGCGGCCTCGGCGTCGTCGGTGCGGCTCGATCGCGACGCGCTGCGGTTTCGCTCGCGCACGCAGCCGTCGGACATCCTGCGTCAGGTCCCCGGCCTCGTCGTCTCGCAGCACGCGGGCGGCGGCAAGAGCGACCAGTACTTCATCCGCGGCTTCGACGCCGATCACGGCACCGACATCGCGATCTTCGCCGACGGCATCCCGGTCAACCTGTCCTCGCACGGTCACGGCCAGGGCTACGCCGACACGCACTGGATGATCCCGGAGACGATCCAGAGCGTCGACATGCACAAGGGCCCGTACGCCGCGCGGTTCGGTGACTTCTACACCGCGGGGGCGCTGGAGCTGAAGACGATCGAGGAGGTCGGCGACTCCACCGTGTGGGTCGCCGCAGGCGCACCGCTCGGCACCTCGTCGACCCGCGCGCAACGCTACGATCGCCGCCTCGTCGGCATGGCGAGCCCGACGCTGCGCGACGGCGATAGGTCGCTGCTCGCCCTGCAGGTCGCCGAAGCCGATGGCCCCTTCGCGAACCCGCAGGACTTCCAGCAGGGCAACGCGCTCGGCAAGTACGACACCCAGGTCGGCCCGGGCCGGTTGAAGCTCCAGGGCACCTGGTACCAGGGCACGTGGAAGCAGTCGGGGCAGTTGCCGGCGAACGAGATCGCTGCGGGTCGCCTCGATCGGTTCGGCGCGATCGATCCCACCGAGGGTGGCAAGGCGAGCCGTTCGAGCGGCCAGCTGAGCTATTCGGTCCGCAAGGAGGACGGCGAGACGTGGAAGGTGATGGGCTACGGGGTGAAGAACAACCTGCAGCTG
>JANNBP010000159.1:0-10056 GCA_031385555.1 Deltaproteobacteria bacterium
CCCGGCCGCTCGCTCGGCGCCGCGATCCGGCTGCAGCCACAACTCGGGCTGTCCGAGCTCCACGGGGGCTTCGAGCTCGCGATCCAGAACGGCGCCGACGAGTTCGCGTCGAACAACGACAACGACAAGCCCGCGGTGTCCGCCGCCGGCTTGCTGCGGTTCGCGAAGGACGGCCACCTCGTCGCCGCGGTTCGCTACAACCCGCGCACCGTCGGCGAGCTGCCGTTCCGTCAGGACGAGACGGATCTCTCGGGCTCGGCCGGCGTCCAGATCCCCGCGGGTCCGGTCAACCTCGGCGGTGGCGTGGTGGTCACCCACACCACGTTCGGCACCACCGGAGGCCCCGCGCAGAACGCGTTCGGCGGCCACGCGCAGCTGACGTTCAGGACCGGCAGCGAGTCGCGCCCACTGACCTTCGGCTACCGGTTCGGGCTCCTCGATCCCTCGAGCCTGTTCTCGACCGATCGTGTGATGGAGCACACCGTCGGTGGCGTGCTCGGCGTGCCACGCTACCGACTTCGCTTGCAGCTCCAACTGACCCACGTGATCGAACAAGCCGAGCGCGACCTGTCGAACTCGCGCGCGCAAGTCGCGGCGGAGCTCTCGCTTTGAGGGCGCTGCTGCTGGTCGCACTGGTGGGCTGCACCGGCAGCGCGAAGCCGCACTCGCGGGTCGAGCGGATCGGCTCGCTGTCCGACGTGATCGGTGGCCCGCACGCGGTCGGTCAGATCGGCGACTTCCTGCTGCAGAACGACCAGATCCGGTTGATCGTTTCAGACACCGGCGTCACCAACGACCCTGCCACCACCACCCTCGGTCGCGTCAACACTACCTACGGCGGCTCGCTCGTCGACGCCGATCTGCAGCGCGTCGGCGGCGGCGATGCGAAGGGCAACGATCAGCTCGCGGAGCTGTTGCCGGGCTTCGTGTTCACCGTCGTCAATCCCTCGGACGTCTGCATCCCGACCAGGACCGGCACGTGCCCGACGCCGCAAGAGGTCGCGGCAGGCGTCGCGCTCGCGGATGGTTCGGATGGCGGCGCGGCGGAAGTGCTGGTCAAAGGCACCGGCGGCGATCTGTTGCAGATGGTCGGCCTGCTCAACACCGGCTTGCTGTTCCCCGCGAACCTCGAGTTCAAGGTGATCTACCGGCTGCAGCCCGGGAAGAAGTACGTCGAGATCGAGACGACGGTGAAGAACGTCTCCAACGGCGCGCACCCGCTCCCGTTCTTGCAGCCGCAGGAGATCAAGGATCTCGGCTTCAACATCCCCGGCCTCGAGAACCTCCAGCTCAGCGTGCCGATGGGCATGCTGCCGCTGTTCGGCGGCGAGCAGGATCTGTTCACGCCCGGCCGCGCCGGCTTCAACGTCAAGTACGCGATCGAGGACACCTACAAGATCGCCGGCGGCTTCCCCGCGTTCCCGGGCATGACCGCCGACTTCGTCGCGACGAAGGGCGAGGGCGTGTCGTACGCGCTGACGATCCCGAGCTCGCCGAACAACTACGTCAACACGTTCAAGAGCGGGTACCCCGATCAAGACGTCACCGAGTTCTCGGTGCTGCTGCCGTTCACGTACGCGGGTGTCGCGGGCGTCTACATGTACAACCCACCGTCGCAGCTGCTCGCCGGAGAGGAGTTCTCGTACCTCGCGTACTTCGTGATCGGCGATGGCGATGTCGCGTCGACCACCGACACGATCTACGAGCTGCGCGGTCAGCCCACCGGTACGTTCGGTGGCCGCGTCGTCGACGAGCGGTCGAGCGCACCGATCGCGCGCGCGAGCGTGTTCATCCTCGACGACCAGGATCGACCGATCAACCAGATCGAAACGGACGAGGGCGGAACGTTCCTCGCGAAGCTCCCGCCGGGCACCTACAAGTACGTCGCGGTCACCGACGATCGCTTGATCGACATCCCGCGCACGATGACGATCACCGCCGGGGCGAAGTCGTTCCCGAACAGCAACGGGCTGATCCAGATGGCGCCGCCGGCCACGCTGGTGGTCGCGACGATCGACGAGCTCGGTCGCCACGCACCGTCGAAGGTGCAGTTGATCGGTCATCGCACGCCGCCCTCCGCGGGCGCCGATCCGCGCGGCTACCTCTACGACCTGCGCCTCAACGAGCGGCTGCGGCCGACCGCGTTCGACGGCTCCGACAACTACATCGAGGGTGCGTGGTGGACCAAGGACGGGCGCGTCCAGGCCCGCGTGCGGCCCGGGATCTACGAGCTGGTCGTGTCGCGCGGTCCCGAGTACGAGGTGACGACGAAGACGCTCGACCTTCGCGCCGGGCAGTTCCTCACCGAGCAGCTGGTGTTGGAGCGGTCGTTCGACACGCCGGGCTGGATCTCCGGCGACTTCCATCTGCACGCCGCACCGTCGACGGATTCGGGGCTGCCGATCGATCAACGCGTGATCTCGTGCGCCGCCGAAGGCCTCGAGGTCGCGGTGGCGACGGATCACAACTACGTCACCGACTACGCGCCGGTGATCGCGTCGAGCGGCCTCGATCCGTGGTTGCTCGGGCTCCCGGGCGTCGAGCTCACGACGTTCGAGATGGGGCACTTCAACGCGTACCCGCTGAAGATCGACAAGGGCTCGACGCGCGGCGGCGAGTACCGCTGGGCGAACCAACCGCCACAGGTGATCTTCGATACGCTGCGCAACCTCGGCGTCGATCCGCCGTCGACGATCGTCCAGGTCAATCACCCGCGGCAGCAGGTGCTCGGCTACTTCGCGCAGTTCTTCGTCGACCAGAACACCGCCGAGCCGTTCTTGCCGACCGGCATCCTCGGCGTGTTCGCGCCATATGG
Organism: Deltaproteobacteria bacterium; assembly: GCA_031385555.1. GTDB lineage: Bacteria > Myxococcota_A > Polyangia > Haliangiales > Haliangiaceae > JABFXX01. The sequence goes on from JANNBP010000159.1 coordinate 2,816, forward strand.
CGACGAGTTCGCGGCCGAGAACTACAGCTCCGACTTCGACGCGCTCGAGCTCGTCACCGGTCGCCGGATCGAGGACGCGCACACGTTCCGCGCACCGAACCCGCTGCCGCCCGGCACGTTTCCCGATCCGCAGCCGGTGCCGGGCGAGATCGTCGTCGGTAACGACGGTCGCCCGAAGTTCCCGGGCACGATCGAGACCTGGTTCACGATGCTCGATCGCGGCGCGCGCCCGACCGGCATGGGCACCTCCGACACGCACGGCCTGCTCGGCAGCGAGCCCGGCTACGCGCGCACGCTGTTGTTCGTCGGCGAAGGCAAGGACACGCCCGGTGGCTACAGCCGCGCGGACGTGGTCAAGGCAGTGCGCGAGCACCGCGCGATCACCACGAACGGTCCGTTTGTCGAGATGACGATCGGCACCGCGCGCATCGGGGATACGGTGACGGGAGGCAGTCAGACGATCGATATCCTGGTGCGCGCGCCGTCGTGGGCGAAGGTCAACACGCTGGTGCTCTACTCGAACAGCCAGATCCTCGACACCATCCCGATCCCGGCCGGCGAGCAGACCAACTTCCGCCACTCGGTCACCAAGCCCTTCGCGCAGGACGCGTGGATCGTCGCCGAGGTCACGGGCACCAGCAACATGTTCCCGGTGCTGTCGCCGACCGAGTTCCCGCCGCTCGATGCGACCGTGATCATCTCGGCGCTCAGCGTCGGGCTCGATCTGTCGTCGCTGCCGATCGCGTCCGCGCTCAAGCCGAAGACCACGCACCAGTCGACGCCGTTCGCGATCACGAACCCGATCTGGATCGACGTCGATGGCGGTGGCTTCACGCCGCCGAAGGCACCGCTCAAGCGCAGGGCGGGAAAGCCCGTGCAGGCCGCGTTGCCCGACGTGAGAGCTCAGTTCGACGCCCTACCGGAGATCTCTCAATGAGGGGGGTTGGGGCCCTAGCCCCAATAAAGCGGCGGCTTTGGTTACCAGTGGCTATCGCGCTAGCCACCGCGCTGGCGGGTCCGTCTGCCTGGGCCCACACGTTCCCACCGGTGCGCACGGTTGTGGTCCAAGTCGAGAAATGCGAGGTGGTGCTGCTCGTGGGCTATCGCCCCGGCTCGGGTGAGGCCAGTGACGCGCTGCTCCTTCGCGCGGTCAATCAACCCAAAGCTCAAGGTCTCGATGCGTTGCGCGCGATGCTGGGGCAACAGGCGATCGAGTCTCTCCACGTCACTGTCGACGGGAAACCCCTCGTGCCCACGGCTGTCCGCACGAAGATCGGCGTCGAGCCTGGGGGTGCACGTCCGATGATCGTGCTGCTCGTGACGTATCCGTTGCCTGCGGGAAAGCAGCTCGCGATCGCCTCGAAGGAGCCGCGCACTACGCGGATATCGTGGACAGATCACGCGAGCGCGCGGGTCGAGACGGCGAGATCGTCAGCACAGGGCAAGTGGTTCGACGGCGTGGCTAGCTTCTTGCTGACTCTCTCCGCAAGCTCATGCGGACCAAGCCCATCCTCTTCGCAGTCCTCGGCTCGTTAGTCGGCGCCTGCGATACTCCGTACGAAGATCAACCCGCGATCGATCCGAACGCTCCGCGGGTCCACATCACGTCTCCCGAGCGCGGCACGTTCGCCGGCGCCGTGGGCACGGTGGAAGTGAAGGGCACCGCGACCGACGACACCCAGGTGACCTCCGTCGAGGTCAACGGCGTCACCGCGACCGTGCAGCCCGATGGCACGTGGTCGGCGACGGTGCCGGTCAAGGCAGGCACGAACCTCCTCCACGCGATCGCGAAGGACGCGCAGAACAACTCCGGTAAGGAGAGCCGCGCGGTCGTCGCCGGTCCGACCAAGACCCTCGATCGCGTGATCGCACAGTCGATCACCGCCACGATCTCCGCGCAGACGTTCGATGCCCTCGGCCGCGGCGCGAGCGACCTCGCCGCCAGCTCCGATCTCACCGCGCTCGTCACGCCGATCAACCCGGTCGTCGACATCGGCACCACCAACGGCGTCCCCGATTGCCTCTACGGCCAGGCGCGCGCGACGTTCGTCGACCTCGGACCGACGACCAACATCAAGCTGATCCCGACCTCGGGTGGGCTGCTCCTCGACGCCGACCTCGACGCCGTCCGCGTCGACACGCACCTCCAGTGGGCCGTGTCGTGCCTCGACGGCTCGCGCGACGTGCGGATGACCGCGCAGCGCATCCTCATCGGCGGCATGCTGACCGCCGGCACGGACTTCTTCGGCAACATCACGTTCACGCTGTCGGACACCGACATCCAGATGACCGGCTTCAACGTCGACATGGGCGGCGTGCCGCAGACCATCATCGACATGCTCGACCTCGATACCCGGCTCGGGCCGGTGCTCGCGTGGGCGACCGAGAAGTTCGTCGTCCCGATGCTCAACGATTCGCTCGCCGGACTCAACCAGACCAAGACGCTCGACGTGCTCGGTCGCAAGGTCGACGTCACCGTGATGCCGAGCCGGCTCGACTTCAACCTCGATGGCGCCGCGGTGATCCTCGACACCGAGCTCCGCTCGCAGGGCGACACCGGCGAGTTCGTGTTCGTCGACAACACGCTGCCGGCGATGGACGTCAGCCATGGCTTCCAGCTCGCGATCGCGGACGACGCGGCGAACCAGCTGCTGACCTCGCTATGGTCGGCCAAGGCACTCGACGTCAACTTCGATCTCAAGACCGGTCCCTACGGCGAGATCGGCGCGCTCTACGACGCGGTCGAGATCAAGACGGCCGTGCCGGCGTGGCTCGATGCGTCGAGCGGCAAGCTCGAGCTCGTGGTCGGCGACCTGATGGCGACGTTCAAGAACGGCGGGAACCCGGTCACCCAGGTCGCGGTCAACGCGCGGGTCGAGCTCCAGGTGGTCTCGGACGAAGCGACCGGTGCGCTCCGCCTCGATGTCGGCAAGCCCGAGGCGTTCGTCGACATCCTCGACGACGAGATCGATGGCGCGAACTCGCTGTCGAACGCCCAGTTCGAAGCCATCACCTCGTTCGCGCTGTCCCGTGTCGTGGCGGTCGGCTCGGGCGCGGTCGGCGCGATCCCGCTCCCCTCGGCCGGCGGTGTCGCTGTCAAGAACGTCTCGGTCAGCCAGCAGGCGGGCTACCTCGTCCTCGACGGTGAGATCCAGTAAAGACAAATCTCACTGGAGTTACTTCGCACACGCCGCGCCACGTCATCATTAGACCCTTGACCCGACGTGCCTCGTCGGGGGATGCCTCTTCCATGACTCGGGGGAGAGACATGACGACGCGTACCTTTTGGGCGGCACCTGCGATCGCCGCCACGGCGATCCTCATCGGATCGTCGTGTGGTGGTGGAGGTTGCGGAGCCGGGTGTGGCATGGAGCCCACCCCAGGCGGGTTCCCCTCCGCGGAGCGGCAGACCAACGCCGTCCAGGTCCGCGTCAGCAACACCGGCCTGACCGCGATCACCAACGACCCGGCGGCCTTGATCAGCGGCTTCGGATCGGGGCCCGCACCCGGCGTGGTCTCGTTCGGCGGCATCAACGTCGACCTCAACCGGGCGACCAACGACACGCCGCGGATGGAGCTCGTACCCGCGCAGGGCGCCTCGCGGCTCGGCTTCACGATGCGCGCGCGGCTCAAGACGCCGACGCCGATGCAGGTCGACGTGCCGATCGTCGGCACCTGCGATCTGTCGATCGACACCACCGCGGGCTGCGGCGCGGTCCCGAACCCGCCGAACCCCAACGACAACAACCACTGCGACGTCACGATCACCGGCAACGTCAACTTCACGCAGGAAGCACCGCCGATCAGCACGACCCGCATCACGGTCGCGAACGTCGACATCGCCAACCTGACCGCCGACGACATCGATCTCGGCGGCAGCATCGCGTGCCAGCTCGCGAACGGCGCGCTCAGCTTCGCCACCGGGTTCCTCGTCGATCAGTTCAAGAGCCAGATCGAGAGCACGGTCAACGACCAGGTCTGCAAGGCGTGCCCGGGCGGCACCGCCTCCGAGTGCGGTCCGTTCGCGAACGCGTGCACCGACATGGTGTGTCAGAAGGCCAGCGGCGGCTGTCTCCAGGAGCTCGGCATCGCGGGTCGCCTGCGTGGGACCTCGCTGTTCGGTTCGCTGTCGCCCGGCACCACCGGTGCGATCGATCTCTACGAGGTCGCCGGTGGCTACGCGACCACCAACTCCAACGGGCTCGCGCTCGGCCTCCTCGGTGGCATGGTCCCCGGTGGCGTCGCACGCGACCGCTGCGGCCCGATGGCCACCGCGCCGGCGAACGCCACGATCGCGCAGTCGTCGTTCTTCCAGGGCAACGTCCGCCCGGATACCAACGCCCCGTTCGATGTCGCGTTCGGCGTCCACAAGTCGCAGCTCGCGGACTTCGCGTACGCCGGCTACGACGGCGGCCTGCTGTGCCTGACGATCAGCTCGAACACCGTCTCGCAGCTGTCGACCGCCACGATCTCGTTGCTCGCACGCTCGCTCGCGAAGCTCAACGAAGGCGACGCCCCGATGGCCGTCGGCCTGCGCCCGCAGAGCCCGCCGGTGATCGGACTCGGCAAGAATGTCTTCACCGACGACGGCAACGGCAACGTCACGTTGACCGAGCCGCTGCTCGACATCTCGTTCACCGGCATGGAGATCGACTTCTTCGCGGCGGTCGACGACCAGTACGTCCGCGTGATGACGATGGTCACCGATCTTCACCTGCCGATCGGCCTCCAGGTCACCGCGATGGGCGAGCTGTCGCCCGTGATCGGTAACGCCGACAACGCGTTCACCAACGTGTCGGTCAAGAACTCGGAGGCGCTCACCGAGTCGCCGGCCGACATCGCCGAGCTGTTCCCCACGCTGCTCGAGCTCGTGCTGCCGCAGCTCTCGGGTGGGCTCGGCGCGATCGCGCTGCCGGAGCTCGGCGGTCTCAAGCTGGCGGTCACCGACATCACCTCGGTGCCGACCACACCGGGCGGTCCCGACAACGACTTCCTCGCGATCTTCGCGAACCTCGCCGTCGGCAACTTCCAGAAGCCGGTGCGGACCACCGCGGTGATCGGCGAGGTCTATCAGCCGCCCGCCGACGATCAGCGCGCGCCGCGCCGCTGGAAGACCGCACGCAAGCCGAGCATCGAGCTCCACCTCGGTGCCGATGCAGAGGGATCGGGACGTGGTCCCGATCCAACAAAGCTCCAGTTCTCGTGGAAGATCGATCGGGGCACGTGGTCCCCGTGGTCGACCAACGCGAACCCGAAGGTGACGTCGCCGGTGTTCTGGCTGCCGGGCACGCACGAGCTCGAAGTGCGCGCGCGCCAGAAGGGTCACCCGGAGACGGTCGACATCTCGCCGGTGCTCCTCACCGTCGAGCTCGGCGCGAACGCCGGCGTCCATGGCACCACGCGGTTCCACGGCACCTCGAATGGCGGTGGCTGCGATTGCGATGCGAGCAACAACCCGACGGGCGCGCTTCCGTTCCTGTTGTTGATGGTCGGGCTGCTCGTGCCGTTCCGCCGTGGACGCACCCCGAGGGTGGTGGCTCGCTGGCACAAGAGCGTGCGCACGCTGCAGCGGCTCGGCGGGATCATCCGCTCGAGCCTGGCTCGAGCTCCACTTGTCGTGCTGGTCGCCGCCATCGCATGCTTGCCGGCGTGCAGCTGCGGTAGCGACTACTGCGGCGACTCCGACTGCCTCTCCGGCGACCTCGAGCACGGCGGCCTCGGCCGCTGGACGAGCATCGCCGCCGACGATCAGCGCGTGCTGGTCGCGACGTACGATCAAGGCCTCGGCGACATCGTCGTCGCGGACGTGACCTCGCCCGATGCGATCAAGCTGGTCGTGGTCGACGGCATCCCGACGGACATCGCGCCGACGCATGGCGAGGACAGCTATCGCAAGGGCATCGAGGAGCCGGGGCCGAACGTCGGCGCATGGACCTCGATCGCGATGGCGAACGGCATCGGCTTCGCGGCGTATCAGGACCGCGACGCGAAGGCGCTCAAGTTCGCGTTCGAAGCGAAGCAGGGTTCGTCGACGTGGAAGTCGTCGATCGTCGACCCAGGTGACGGCGAAGAGGTCGGTCGCTACACGTCGATCGCGTTCGATGCGAACGGTCGTCCGGCGATCGCGTACATCGCCCTGGGGATCGACGACGGGGCAGGGCATCGCAACACCGAGCTGCGGTTCGCGCGCGCGTCGACCAACTCACCGGCGTCACCAAGCGACTGGGTGGTCAACGCGATCGCGACGGGCGTCGGATCGTGCGGCGGGCTGTGCGGTGCGGGCGAGGCGTGCGTCGACACCATGGAAGGTCAGACGTGCACCGCGATCGCGAACGATTGCACCGCGACGTGCGCGGACACCGAGGCCTGCATCGCGGGCGCGTGTGTCGCGGCGTTCGCCGAGCCGGAGATCGTCGACCTCGCGACCGGCACCGGCCTGTTCGTCGACCTCGTCCTGCTCAACGATGGCCGGTTCGCGGCGGTCTACTACGATCGCAACGCGCGCGAGCTGCGGGTCGCGACCGAGAACGGCCCCGGCACCGGCGTGTTCACCGAGACCACGCTCGACGGCGGCGGCGCGAACGATCGCGGCATGTGGGCGAGCGCGGTGGCCGATACCTCCGGCACGCTGCACATCGCCTACCAGGACGCGCTCGGCGACCAGCTGTTCTACACGACGTGGAGCGGCACCGTCGGGACGCCGGAGCTCGTCGACGATGGTCAGCGCGCGGGCGACCGCACGCACAACGTCGGTGCGGCCTCCGCGATCTTCATCAGCAACGGCGCGCCTCAGATCGCGTACCAGGATGGCCTGACCTCGGACGTCTATCTCGCCGCGAAGAACGGCGCGTGGAGCACGCAGGGCATCTCGATCTCGCCGCTGCTCGACGGCTTCTCGATCGCGGCGACCACGGGGCACGGTCAGCCGTACCTCGCGTGGGACCGGATCGATCCCGCGCTCGTCGTATCGAACGGACTGTTCGTTCAGGTGCGATAGGTCGCACTCCACATTTGTGGCGACCTTTGCGTGTTTGTTCGCACTAGATAGGTCGTGCGATGGAAGCTGCTTTTCGTGCTCACGGCATGTGGTTCGGACATCGCTCCGACGGTCATTCCAACGGACGTACCTCCGGGTACACCTGTCGTCGAGGTGGTCGCTCCGGCGCGAGGGCAGGCGTTCTACGTGACGCAGAGCGCGGCCATCGCGTGGATGGTGACGGACGATAGCGCCACGACCTGTG
>JANNBP010000184.1:0-53364 GCA_031385555.1 Deltaproteobacteria bacterium
TCTCGATCTCGCCGCTGCTCGACGGCTTCTCGATCGCGGCGACCACGGGGCACGGTCAGCCGTACCTCGCGTGGGACCGGATCGATCCCGCGCTCGTCGTGTCGAACGGACTGTTCGTTCAGGTCCGGTGATCTCGTAGCCTGCAGCGAGGCATGCGGTTTGCGTACGTGTTCCTTCAGGAGAACACATATGAAAATCACTACCCTCGCAAAACTCGCTGCTCTCGGTGGCGCCGCCTACTACGTCAAGAAGCAGGGCGGCATCGGCCCCGCATTCGACAAGCTCAAGGAATCGATGAAGGGCCTCGCCGAGCAGGCGAAGCCGATGGTCGAGAACGCCACCGGTGGTAGCGCCTCGATCAAGACGGAGAGCAAGGCCAGCGGCCCGGACGTCGGCAAGGACATCGCCAGCGCACCGCGCTTGGGCTCGACGCTCGGCGCTAAGACGTCCTACTAGACCGTCAGGACGCGCTGGATGCGCGCAGGTGTGCCTCAGCGGACACCTTGAACTCGAGGTTGCCGCCGGTCGCGAGGTACTGCTTGAACGACGCCGCGGCGTCAGCAGTCTGGCCGACGTACAGCTGTGCGCCCCCCTTCGCATACAACAGCGAGGCCTCCGCCTTCTTGGCGGTGGCCTCGCTGTACGCGTTGAGGGCGTCGAGGTATTTGCCAGCCGCGATCGCCTTGCTGCCGGCGCCGGGATCCATCTCGAACATCCCCTTCGCGTCGTCTTGATGACGAGTGCCTCGTGACACCGTGCGAGCGCATGAATGAACGCCGTATCGCGGCTCGCGGCAAACCCTTCGCGTATGCGGCGAGCGCGGCTTCGAAGTTGCCGGATGCATACGCGGCATCACCGGCCGCAGCCTTCGCGGCAGCCGCGCCGCTGACGTCGGCCTTGATCGAGGCCTTGACTCTCGCCTGTGTGGCAACACCGCCCTTGGTGTCAGCGATGGCGAGCGACGGCACGGCCAGCGGCGTGGCGAACGCGAATGTAGACGAACGAAGTAGAGTGCCCCACGCTACAAGCCCGAGACGAACGGGTAGGGCGTCTATCCATCCCCTCACCGGGAGGCGACGTGAGGGAAGCGCACCGCGCACCTGCGGTCAGCCGCTTGTCGCCCACGGTCAGTCACGGGGCGAGCGATCGTCCCTAGGGTGCGGGCATGTTCATCATTCCCTCCACGCTTGCTAGCGGCGTCAGGTTTCCGCTCGGTATTCGGGTCGACGGCGTCGGGGCGCGACCGGCTCAGCGGCTCGAGCTCTACGACATCGAGGCGTGCCCGTACTGCCGGAAAGTCCGCGAAGCGCTCACCATGCTCGACCTCGAGGTGGTGATCCGACCGAGCCCGCACGACGGCACGCGGTTTCGGCCGGAGGCGATCGCGCGCGGAGGAAAGCGCCAATTCCCACTGCTCGTCGATCCCAACGCCGGCGCCCTGCTCTACGAGTCCGACGACATCATCGAGCACCTCTACCTGCGCTACGGCAAGACCAAGGTCCCACGCACCTTGCGCCTCGGTGCACTCACGACTGCAAGCTCGGGCCTCGCGTCGGTTCTCCGCGCCGGTACGGGGCGCTCCGCACGCCCGAGTCGCGCGCCAGCACAGCTGCTCGAGCTGTGGTCGTTCGAGTCGTCACCGTACAGCCGCCGCGCTCGCGAAGTGTTGTGCGAGCTCGAGATCCCGTACATCCTGCACAACCTCGGGCGCGGCAGCGTGCGCCGGCCAGCGCTGCTGGCACGCGCGGGAAAGATCCAGGTGCCGTACCTCGAGGATCCCAACACCGACATGAAGATGTTCGAGTCGCGGGACATCGTGCGCTACCTCGAGCGCACCTACGGCGCGACCACGTCGTAGGTGGGTGCGAAGGATTTCTGTGGGCGACCCCGAGCGCGGGGAGCGAGCACGACGCTCGCGTTCTCGTCGCTCACCGATTCGTGCTTGTCTCTGCGTCGGCTGCAGTGCAGTCCCAGCGAACGGTTCTGTCGCGAGCCATCGCCGCGACGAACCCAGCGAACCGCTTCGGTCGCGAGCTCGGTCGCGGTTGAGAGCCGTCTAGAGATCGCGGCTGCGATGTAGTGTCAGCAACGCACCCGGCGCGAACGGCGACCGCGATCGCAGCACCTCGCGGAACTCTCTCCACCCACCACTCCCACCGATGTCACATGCATCGAGTGCCTGCACCATGATCGCCGCCGGGAACGTGCGCTCGTCGGTCCAGGTGTGGTGCGGATCGCGCTTGTCCGTCTTCCACGCCAGCTTGCCGAGCTCGTCGACGAGCGCCCAGAACCGCGTCCACGCGTAGCGCGCATCGGCGTCGAGATCCTCGAACCGTCTCTCCATCACCGCGGCAGCATCGGCGATACGGATCGTCTCGTCGCCGAACGACCCGGGCACCTGGACCCTCAAGATATCACCCTCGGGGATCTCGGCGACCGCGACCCACGGCCACCCCGCGGGACGGACGAACTTCGCCTTCGTCGTCGCGAGCTTCGCGGGCAGCTTGAAGTAGTGCGCGCGGACGATCTCGATCTCCTCGAGCGCGGGCATGTGCGAGACGATCTGCTCGAGCCGCTCGAGCTGCTGGCGCGATCGGATCGACGGGAGCCTGAGGCGGGTCAGCTGCGTGCGGATCGGCTGCGCGGCCAGCACCTCGAGTGCGGTCGGTGTGCCGGCATCGCGCGGGGCCGCGTCCGGATCCTCGTCGTCGTACTCCTCCTCTCCGTACTGCATCCGCCGTGACTCCGGCTCGTTGCGCGAGAGATCGAGCACGCGCAGCGCGGGGAGCTGGAGGGCTTCGAGCGGGCCCGCGGTGGGCGTGCCGTAGGGGACGTCGGTCACCTCGACGGCGAGGTCGAGCTCGCGCACGTTGAGCATCGGATCGCCGTCGTTGAACATCCCGGTGATCGCGGTCGCACCGGTGACCCGCAACCGCTGCACACCTGGGTGCGGGAACTCGGCGAACACCTGGTGTCCGTGGACGTCGAGCTGCTGGAGCGCCGGCGTCACCGCGATCCAGCGCGACACCGCCTCGGGATCGACGAAGCCCGGACCCTCCACGCGCACCGCTAGCTCGGTCAGCCACGGATGCTCGAGATCGCCGGAGAGCCCCCGCAGCATGGTCGCGACGTGCGCAGCCGTGCCGACGATCGTCACGCGCTTGAGGTACGGGGCGAGCGGGCTCGCGAGCACCTGGACCAGCCGCGCCTCGGCGCCGTCGTCCTCCTCGAGGCGAAGGTTGTCGACGAAGCCGAACTTGAACGCATCGCCGACCCACGGCGTGTGCGGGTTCGACGGCACGAGCCGGCCGAGCCAACCGGTGAGCAACGAGGTCCGCCGCTGCACCAGCTCGGGCGTGCTGCGCGTCGCGAGCTCGAGATCGAGCGCGATCAATTCGCCGCGCGGATCGCCGAGGCCCTGCAGGTGATCCGCATAGACCGCCAGCGTCTCGCGATCCCAGCTCGCGAGGAGTGCTGCTTCGAGGCCGTCGCGAGCTCCCACGTCCCCGAGTCTCGCATGCTACGAATGTCCCTCGCATGCGACTCGCGCACTGCTCCGATCTTCATCTGCTCTCCATCGCGGGCACGCGCATGCTGGAGCTTGCAAATAAGAGATGGATCGGGCGGATGAATCTGATCTCGAACCGCAGCCGCCACTATCACGTGGCCGCGTTCGACGACATGGTGGTCGATCTCAACAGCCAGGGCATCGATCACGTGCTGTGCACCGGCGACGTCACGAACCTCGCCCTCCGCCGCGAGTTCGAGTTCGCGCGCGGCAAGTTCGACGGGCTCGCCCACGGCCAGCCCAACATCACCGTGATCCCCGGTAACCACGACGCGTACGTCGCCGAAGGTGTCGGGCTGTTCGCCGAGCTGTTCGCGCCGTTCGCCGCCACCGACGAGGGCTGGGCATGGAACGCCACCGATCGCGACGCCTCCGATCACGACCACGACTGCGTCGACGGGGCCCCGCGCTGGCCGATCGTGCGCGTCCGTGATCAAGTCGCGCTGATCGGCCTGTCCACGAGCCGGCAGACGCCGTGGTTCACGGCCTACGGCAAGGTCGGCGAGGGACAGCTCGCGCGTCTGTCCCGTGTGCTCGAGGACAGTCGGCTCGCTGGAGCATCGCTAGCCCGCCCGTTATTTCGGCTCGTCGCGATCCATCACCCGTGCGCCGGCGTGCGAGCGAAGAGTCGAATCCGTGGCTTGCGCGATCACGCCGCGTTCGCCGAGGTGATCGGTCGCGTGGGTGCGGAACTGATCGTCCACGGTCACGAGCATCGCGATATGAAGGAATCCCTCGACGGGCCCGGCGGTACCACCGTGCCTGTGCTCGGCGTGGTCTCGGGAACCTACTTTCACGACAAACCGGAGAAGACGGCGCGCTATCGCATCTTCGAGATCGAGCACGGCTCGCTGGTGACCACACACCAGCGACTCTGGGATCGCGACGCGCGTCGCTTTGTGGCAGACCCCGGAACATCTAAGTCCGGGACTTGACGTACAAACGCCGCAGCCTCCAGAAGGAACGACCATGGGTGACAAACTACCGAACGCGGAAGCGATCGAAGCGGACGACCTCGAGTACGTGATGCGCCCGTGGGCACATCCCGCGGGCGAGCCCGTGATCGTCGCGAAGGCGAAGAACTGCGTCGTCACCGATATTCACGGCAAGGAGTACCTCGATCTCACGGCCGGCTACTTCGTGAACAATGCCGGCCACTGCCATCCGCGGATCGTCGAGGCCGCGACCAAGCAGATGGGCGAGGTCCTTCAGGTCTCGGGCAAGCACGGCACCGTCGCCGCGGTGAAGCTCGCGAAGCGGCTGATGGAGCTGGCACCGAAGTCCGTCAACAAGGCGTTCTTCTCGACCGGCGGCAGCGAGGCGAACGAGATCGCGCTCCGGCTCGCGCGGCAGTTCAAGAAGAAGGCGGACATCGCGTTCCTCGAGAACGGCTATCACGGCCTGTCGCTCGGCGCGCTCGAGGTGACGTTCTCCGAGAAGTATCGCGAGAGCGCCGGCAAGCCGCTCGGCACCGACAACTTCGCGATCCCTACCGCGTACTGCTATCGCTGCCCGGCGAAGCAGCAGGTCGAGACCTGCAAGGTCGAGTGCCTCGACGGCGCCGAAGCCAAGCTCACCGCGCGCACTCCGGCGGCGATCATCGCCGAGCCGATCCAGGCCGTCGGCGGGCTCGCACCGCCGGTGAAGTGGTGGGACCGCCTCGATACGATTCGCAAGAAGCTCGGCATCCTGCTGATCGCCGACGAGATCCAGACCGGGCTCGGCCGCACCGGCAAGATGTTCGCCGTCGAGCACTACGGGCTCGAGCCCGAGATCATGACCGGCGGCAAGGGGCTGTCCGGCGGTGTCGGCTCGCTCGGCCTCACCGCGGCGAGCAACGAGGTCACCAAGGAGTTCTTCGGCGGCACGACGCCCACCAACGGTGGCAACGCGGTGTCGGCAGCGGCGGGCTACGCGCTGATCGACGTGCTGATCGACGAAGGCTTGATCGCCAACGCGGCGACGATGGGCCGCCACTTCACCGAAGCGGCGTGGGCCCTCCAGGACCCGTGGATCGGCGACGTCCGCTTCACCGGGCTGCTCGGCGGCATCGAGCTGGTGAAGCACCGCGACACCAAGGAAGTGCTCGGCAAGAAGGAGCTCGGCCTGGTCAAAGATCAGCTCCACGCCGCGGGGATGCTGATCACGATGTCCGGTTGGCACGGCAACTACCTGCGCCTGCAACCGCCGCTGTCCATCACGGCGGCCCAGATCGATCAGTTTCTTGCCGCTTTGCGCAAGGTTCTTACCGGTTTGCGAGGCGCGTAGGGTTCGGGACATGAGTCCCGAGATCGACCACGCAGGTGAAGGCCACGTGAACCGAACAGCACGTGGTTCGTACTTCAAATAGCCTCCAGATTGTGGCTAGAGTCCACCCGGGACACCGCACGACATGAACCTGTTCGCCCTGCGCAAGCACTTCGATCGATTGGTGCATCCAATCGTGTCGAACCTGGCCAAACTCCCGATCCACGCCAACGCGTGGACCATGCTCGGTGCCGCGATCGGATTGATCGGCGGTGTCGTCTTCTTCTACGGTCACTGGTGGCCCGGTCTCGCCATCCTGTTGGTGCGTGGCCTGGTCGATCACGTCGATGGGTACAAGGCGAGGAACTTCAATCAGCGCTCCACGTTCGGCGCCGTGATGGACGATGTCTGCGACCGCTGGGTGCTCGGTGTGATGTACGCGGGCGGGTGTTTGAACCTCGCCTACGACTATCCCCACATCCTGGTCGTACTGGGTTTTGGAATCACCGGTGCGCTCACCAACGTCATCATCAAGCTCTCGATCTACGCCGAGTCCCAGCAGGACATCTGGCGCGAGAAGGGCAAGATCGGTCACCCGGTCGACGTCGTCGGGCTGTTCGGCTCGGCCGAGTTCCTCATCTACTACGGCTTCGGCGTGTTCTTCACCGCGCTGCTCGATGACCCGCGGCCGCTGCTCGCCGGTTGCTGGGCGGTGGCGATCATGAGTCACGTGTCGCTGCTCCAGCGTGTGCGGTTCGCGTGGAAGCGCTACCGGCATGTCGATCCTGCGCTCGTCGTGCTCGCGCACGAACCAGCGGCACCTCCCTCGCTGACCGACGCGGACGCGAAGGCCAGCTAGCGTGGCAGCAGCCGTGGGAGCTAGCTCTTTGGGGGCGGGACCGCCGAAGCGTGTGGTGTCGCCGTACAACCCGGCGAACGCCGTCACCGCGTCGCGGTTCTTCACGCTGCCGTTCTTCTTCTGGGCGGTCCACACCGAGCAACATCAGTGGGCGACGCTGTTCATCATCATCTGCGGCTTGATGGACAAGCTCGACGGCTTGGTCGCCAAGATCTTCGATTGCCGGTCGGCGTTCGGCGAGATGTTCGACGCGATCACCGACGGCATCTGCTACGGCTTCTGCCTGATCGTCCTCGCCGCGTACGGCTGGGCGCCGATCGTCCCGGTGGTCTCCATCATCGTGCTCGGGCTCGCGAACAGCGCCCTGCGCGGCGTCTACGCGAAGCGCGCGGGGCGAACGGTCAACTACAAGTCGTACGCGATGGAGCGCATCGTCGCGTACACCGGCTATCTGATCGGCTTCGCGACCGCCGACATGGAAGTCACGTTCTACTTCTGGCTGTTCGTGCCGCTGATGACGATCATCGTGATCCACGACTCCAAGCGCATGCTGGTCGACGCCGTCCCGGGAGCGAACCGATGACCGATCCGATCGTCTCTGCGACCGCCTTCAAGTGGATCGTCACGCTGATGACCGCGATCGTCGCGGGCACCTGGTTCCTCTACGATGCGTACAAGCTGGTCAAGCTCGCGAAGCTCGACGGCAAGGATCCGACGGTTCACGACAAGCGCTTCGGCTACTCGGTCGGGATGGTGATCGGGTTCATCGGCGTGTGGGGCTGTCTACGGTTCCACGACGTCCTGTGAGCTCACCGCAGCGCGAAGCGCTCGCGGTGCGCGAGGATCTGGACGCCTCCAACGCTCCGCTCACCAACCAGCTTGGCGAGCCGGCGCCTCGGCATGCTCGGCAGGCCGAACCGGAGATGGACGGTGCCCCAGTGGACGGGCACCAGGGCCTTGGCTCCGAGGCGTTCGTAGATGTCGAGTGCGCAATCGGGGTCGATGTGGACGCCGCGATCGAGCGACTCCCGGCGCCGCCGGTAGTACCAGACCGGCATCATGCCGCCGATCGGGAGCAGGGTCGCGTCGATCTGATGTGCCTTGCCGATGTCGTCGAACACCGCATGGTCGGAGAAATCGATGTCTCCGCCGTGATGCAGCGCCGCGCCGCCACCGTTCACGACGTAGCCGAGCGCGACCGGGGACTGGCTCTTCTTCCATCGCCCGTGGTCGTGGCGGGTGCCGACGGCGGTCACCTGGGTGCCGTTGATCTCCAGCTGATCCCCGACATCCACTTCGGTCAGCTGTCGAAATCCGAGATCGGCGACGATGTCCTTCGCCCCTTTGGGTACGATTAGATGGCTATCGCGATCGACCGCTTTCAGGCTCCAGCGATTGAGGTGGTCGACGTGCGAGTGCGTGACCAGGACGGCATCCACCTTGCCGGCCGCACGGGTGCGCGAGCGCATCAGCGGGTCGAACAGGAACCGCGCACGGCCGAGCTCGGCGACCGCGGTGGCATGTCCGAGCCAGGTCACCGACGGGCTGTCAACCGGAGTCTCTACGGTCTTCCCGTCGGGCTCGCTGGCAGGCGGGTGCACCGGCGCGGTATAGCACGGTGGTTTTCGTGCTGATGTTCTTCGCGATCGGCGTCGCAGCCGGCGCGCTCACGGGCGTGCCGATCGGACCGGTCAACGTCGCGGTGATCGACGCCGCGTATCGCCACACGTTTCGTCGTGCGCTCGCCGTGGGTCTCGGTGGCTCGCTCGCCGACGGCTTGTACGCCGGGCTCGGCGTCATGGGCGTCACGCCGATCCTCCGGACCTACCCGGCGGTGCCGCCGATCCTCTACGCGATCAGCGGCGTCGTGCTGTTGATCTACGGCTTCATCACCGCGCGTACGCAGGCCGTCGCGCCCGCGGCGACCGAACCCGACGACGCCTCCAAGTCGAAGGCGATGCGGAAGGAGATGCGGGAGGGCTTCATGGTCGGTGCCGCGCTCATCATCCTCAACCCCGCCGCGATCGTGACCTGGGTCGTGATCATGGGCTCGATCATCCCCGACGGCACGACCGGCGAGGGGCTCGCCTGTGCGATCGGCGTGATGGTCGGCAGTCTCGCGTGGTTCGTGCTCGTCGCGTACCTGACGCAAAAGGGCCGCCAGGTCCTCGGCGAGAAGGCCGCGTGGATCCCGCGCGTGGTCGGCTTCGCGCTGATGATCTACGCCGTGTACCTGCTGTCACGCGCGATCACGTACGTCGTCGCGTAGTACGCTGCGCCCATATGAGGGGCGTCGTGGTTGTGGTTGTGGTCGTGGTTGTGGTGATCGTGTTGACCGGCTGCATCGGTCAATATAACGGGACCTTCGGGGCGGGCAAATCCCGCTCGGAGGTCGTGCACGAGCAAGCGGCGCACCTGACGCCGACGCGGATCAAGGCGAGCGGCTCGTGGAACGGCCCGATCGCGACCAAGAAGATCCGGGTCTGGGCGGATGACGAGCACCGCGCCCAGCACCTCCGCTGGCAGCAGGAGTTCCAGGCGATCCTCGACGACGCGAACGACATCCTGGCGCCGCAGTTCGGCGTGCGCTTCAGCGCCGAGCTCGCGAGCTGGTCGTACACCGCGCCGCTCGGCGCCAACCTCGAGGCGACGCTGAAGGAGCTCGCGCAACACGACCCCGGCTCCGACGTGTTCGCGGTCGTCGCGCTGACCTCGTCGCTGACGTTGGTCACCAACGACTTCGATCAGATCGGCGTGGCGTTCAGCCCGGGACGTCACCTGTTGGTGCGCGGCTACTCGGATGTCCGCGAGCGCGCCGCGATGGAGGCGTACTTCGAAGATCTGACGAAGAGCGAGCGCGATCTGATGTTCGAGTCGCGCAAGCACCACAAGCGGCTGGCGCTCCTGCTGCACGAGCTCGGACACGCCTTCGGCGCGCAGCACGCGGAGGCACCGACGTCGATCATGACGCCGTCGTATTCGATCCAGGCGACGCAGTTCGACGACGCGAGCCGCACCGCGATCCTGACGCAGCTCGAGCAGCGCCTCGGTCGCGCGTCCCCGAAGCCCGAAGCTCCGAGTGCCTCGACGCCGACGGCCCGGCCGCCACCGCAAGCCGCACGCAAGCCGCTCGCGCTCGATCCCGCCGACAAGACGCCGGTCGTCGTGATCGTCGTCGATCCGCAGGGCACGCGGACGATCGATGGCAAGCCGGTCGCGGACGCGCAGCTCGACGGCGTGTTCTTGCTGGCCGCCGACAAGAGCAAGCAGACGCGGATCTACGTCCGGACCGAGCCGGGCTCGCCGTCCGAGGTGATCGACGACGTGGTTGCACGTGCGAAGAAGGCTGGGCTTTCACGCGTGCTCGTCACCGAGGACTAGGGGCGTCCCTGGTCGTGGCCGTGACCGTGACCGTGACCGAGGTCGTGGTCGTGGCCGTGGTCGTGGTCGTGGTCGTGGTCGTGGTCGTGGTCGTGGTCGTGGTCGTGGTCGTGGTCGCGGCCGTGGTCGTGGTCGTGGTCGCGGCCGTGGTCGTGGCCGTGGTTGGTCGTGGCCGTGGTCGTGGCCGGTGCCAGTACGGTCACCGGATGGCGACCAAGAAGATCACGGGGACGTTCGTCGATCCTGCGTGGTTCGGCGAGCCCCTCACGGATCCCGCGCCCTGACTGCGCCCCGATTGCGCCCGATTGCGCCCCGATTTCGTCCTGACTGCGCCCCGATTTCGCCCCGACTGCGCCCCGACTGCGCCCTGACTGCGCCCTGACTGCGCCATCGGTTCGCCCGCGTTCGCACGCGCCGATTTCGAGACCAACGCCTCGCCGAGCGCGACGCGAGCGTCAGTTCTCGATCGCTTCGAGCAGCTCCCCGATCGTCTCTTCGAGCTGGACCGCGATCTTCTTCGGGACCGGCGAATCCTCTTCGGCGATCAGCGCCGACAACCGCCGCGCGGCCCCGGCGATCTGGGCGCGGGCCTTCTCGCGCTTGTCCTTCGCGCTGACCGGGAACACGAGCTCGCCGAACTTGCTCTTGAGCACCGGCGCTTCCGCACCCTCCTCGAACGCGACGCGATGGATCGTCTGCAGCGTCTCTTCGTCGGCCTTGCCGTGCTCGGTGGCCCGCTGCACGAACTCGACGGTGGCGACGCTCGGGATCGGCATGTCGAAGTCATCCGTCCGCGAGCGCTCGATCACCCGGGGTGCGCTCGACTCGAGGAACCGGTAGCTGCCGAGCAGCTTCGCCACCGTGGATCCACGGAGGTGGAGCTCCTTGCGGCAGTACGCGTCGAAGTCCGAGAACCCCCAGCGTTCCCACAGCTTCTTCTCGTTGCAGCGACACAGCGCCTCCGCGAGCTCGAGCCAGGTGCGTTTAAAAGCACGGGCTTTCGCCAGGGTGTCCGCACGCTCGGGATCGCCTTGAACGGCGAGCATGCGGTCTTCCATCAAACTGTCGGTCTTCGTCAGGATCTTCGCGCCCACGGACGGACCCTACGGGATGGGTCTGATCACATCAGTTTTCCGAGACTAGTCGGTGGGATTCCAAACGGTTATGATCGGCACGACAACTGCTCCTGCAGATGACCATGCGACTTCTCGTGCCTCTCGCCTTCACTCTGACCGCCTGCTTCAGCAGCGCGTCGGAGCTCGGTGCGGGCGGTGACGACAACACCGATCCCACGCCCGGCGCCACGCCGTTCGCGTGCCTCACCGCCGACGATTGCGTCCCGGCGGGTGCCACGTGCTGCGATTGCCCGACGTTCGCGCTCCCCGTCGAGGATCCGAAGGCGCTCGCGTGCGAGGCCGTCGGTTGCGAGAACGACACGAGCGTGTGCGCGACCAACGTCGAGGCGTCCTGCGACAACAACCAGTGCGTGCTCGCGTGCAAGGCGCTCGAGTGCTTGCCGTGCCCGACTGGCTACATCGCCGAGATCAACGGCTGCCTGTCGTGCACGTGTGCGGAGCCACCGTCGACGACGCCCGACTGTGCGGTCGACGACGACTGCACGCGCGTGCGCGAGGATTGCTGCGGTTGCGACAACGGCGGCGAGGACACGGCCGTTCCGGTCGCGAGTGCCACCGCGTTCGATCAATCGCTGATGTGCCCATCCACCCCTGCGTGCCCAGGCCAGGACAACCTCAGCGAGCCCACCTGTGCCGCCGCGTTCGCGCCGCGCTGCGTGCGTGGAACCTGCGCCCTGCTCGACGCGACGATGCCGGTGAACGCCTGTGGCCGCGCGGATCTCCCAGACTGCCCCGCGGGGCAAACCTGCCAGATCAACGTCGACCCGGCGGCGAGTCAGTACGGACTCGGTATCTGCTTGTAAGTCGGCGGCCGGGGTTCGGGGCCACCGGCAGTGGTTGGCGCTCGATCACATCCTGTTCGAGGAGCACGAGGTTCGTATCATCGACATCGATGCGCAGTGGACGGCGGCGACGCAGCGGTCGGCGCTGCTCCATCGCC
Organism: Deltaproteobacteria bacterium; assembly: GCA_031385555.1. GTDB lineage: Bacteria > Myxococcota_A > Polyangia > Haliangiales > Haliangiaceae > JABFXX01. The sequence continues at coordinate 12,132 of JANNBP010000184.1, forward strand.
GGGGTTTGGGGCCATCGCCGGGTTGGGAACCATCGCCGGGTTCGGGGCCATCGCGGGGCTTGGGGCCATCGCCGGGTTGGGGCCATCGCCGGGTTTGGGGCCATCGCCGGGTTTGGGGCCATCGCCGGGGTTTGGGGCCATCGCCGGGGTTTGGGGCCATCGCCGGGGTTTGGGGCCGTCGCCGGGGTTTGGGGCCATCGCCCCAAATAGCCGGAGCGACGCGTTATACTTGCCGACCAAAGGGGTCATGAGATGAGTAACGCGCCCACCGGACCGGCATCCGGATCTGGATCGATGCCAATGCCCGCGGCAGCACCGTCACTCGTGGGCGAGGTGCTCGACAACCGCTACCGCATCACGCGCAAGCTCGGCGAGGGCGGCATGGGCGAGGTCTACGCCGCCGATCACGTTCACATCGAGAAGAAGTTCGCGATCAAGTTGCTGCGCCAGGAGATCCTCTCGAACCCCGAGGCGATCAGTCGGTTCCGCCAGGAGGCGCGCTCGAGCTCGTCGATCGGTCACCGGAACATCATCGCGATCGAAGACTTCGGCACGCTCAACGATGGCCGCATCTACATGTGTATGGAGCTGCTCAATGGCGCAGCTCTCAACGATCTGATCACCACGCCGCAGCCGCCGGATCGCCTCCTCAACATCCTGATCCAGACCGGCCACGGGCTCGCCGCCGCGCACGCGAAGGGCATCGTGCACCGCGACATGAAGCCCGAGAACGTCTTCGTCACGATTGGACCGAACAACGAGGACATCCCGAAGCTGCTCGACTTCGGCATCGCGAAGGTCGCGGGCAACGACGGCAACAACAACCTGACCAAGACCGGCACGATCTTCGGCACGCCGTTCTACATGGCGCCCGAGCAGGCACTCGGCAACAACGTCGACGCGCGCACCGATATCTACGCGGTGGGCGTGATCATGTACGAGGTGTTCTCGGGCGAGCTCCCCTTCAAGGGCGAGTCGTTCATGGGCATCCTCACGCAGCACATCACGACGAACCCGCAGCCGGTGGCGAACATCGCCGCGAAGAACGGTCGGCCGATGCCGAACGGGCTCGCCGACGTGATCATGCGCTGCATGTCGAAGGATCCGAACCAGCGCTACAGCTCGATGGACGAGCTGGTCAACGAGCTGGTCAACATCTATCGCGGCATCGCCGGCGCCGGCATGAGCACGTACATGGAGGCGTTCACCGGCGGCATTCCCGGTCAGCCCACCAGCGGCCGCATGCCGGTCCCCACGCCTCCGCCGATGACGGGCGGCTACAACCCCACGCCGGGCGTCGCGCCCACGATGCATGTCACGCCGGGTGCGGGCATGCCGATGCCGATGCCGCCGCATCCCGGTCATCAGATGCCGGTCGCGCAGATCGTCGGTGTCGCACCGTCGGGCCCGCACGCGATCGGTGCCGGGGGGCAACTCTACGACTCCGGCTCGTCGGTCGTTCACGTTCCGAAGAAGAGCAAGGCAGGGTTGATCATCGCGATCATCGCGCTGCTCGCGATCGGTGGCGGGGTCGCCGCGTTCGTGATCATCAACGGGCAGGAAGACGGCAAGAAGGTCGCCGTCGCGGATGCCGCGGTCTCGAACGACAAGCCCGACGCCGCGGCGACAACCGACAAGCCCGATGCGGCGGTCGCGAGCAACGATCCGAAGGATGCGGCGGTCGCGAGCAACGATCCGAAGGATGCGGACAGCAAGCCCGAGCCCGATGCAGCCGTCGCCTCGAACGAGCCCGACGCCGCGGTGACGCCGCCCGAGCCCGACGCGGCCGTGGCCACACCACCCGATGCCGCGACCACGGTGGCGACGGTGAAGGTGAAGATCTTCGTGAAGAGCCCGGCCGTGCCGTTCGAAGCGTTCGAAGGTTCGACGAAGCTGTTCGACGGTCCCGACTCGGTCGAGATCACGCCGGGCACACCGCGCACGATCACGCTCAAGGTGAAGGGCTACAAGCCAGGCACGGTCACGCTCACCGGCAAGGAGCCCGGCGGCCAGATCAGGGTGTCACTACAGCGCGAGGCGCTCGATTGCACCGCGGTGCTCGCCGAGCCAAAGAACAACGCGTGCAAGACGCAGTTCTGCAAGGGGCACCCGAGCGACAGCAAGTGTGCTGTCACGGTCGTCAATCCCCCGGGGCTCGACTGCCGTGCGACGATCAAGGATCGCTCGAACCGGGCGTGCCGCGAGCAGTACTGCGCGCTCCACAAGAACGACCCCAGGCACGACCCGGTCTGTGACCTCGAGTAACACCGGCAAGGGTCCGGCGTTCACACGACATCTTCGTCCGACAATCACCACGGGGTCCGAGGCAACGGACCTCACTTTTCCCACGTCGAAGACGTCAGCGAACAGGCCCGTCCCAAAACAGAAACAAGCAGTTAGCCGATCTCGTGCTTGAACGATTCGGCCTTAGCGAACTCCGCATCCTGTGGCATGGATCGTGGAGTCCTCTCAGCCTCGAAGGAAATCTCCACATGCGCCAACTCCGCCAGCTTCTCCTCGGTATGGGAATCGGCCTCGCGACCGTCGCTCCGATAGCGCTCGATTCGCGCGCCGCCCACGCGGATGCGCGCAGTGATGCTCGCACCCACTATCTCGCCGGCCAGAAGGCCTACAGCGCGGGCGACTACAAGGGAGCGATCCGCGAGTTCTCGGCCGCGCAGTCCCTCGCCCCGGCGGACCTCAACAACTACAACCTCGCGCTCTGCTACGACAAGCTCGGAGACGCGGAGCCGGCGGTCCAGTACTACAAGGCGTATCTCGAAAAGGTCCCCGGCACCGACAAGCGTGCCGAGATCGATGCCAGCATCCAGCGCCTCGACTCGGCGGCGAAGAGCTCGCAGGCGAAGAAGGCCGAGGAGGCTCGCAAGGCCGAGGAAGCGCAGAAGGCGATCGAGGCGAAGCGGATCGAGGACCAGAAGCGCGAGGAAGAGGCGAAGCGTCGCGCCGAGGAAGAGGCGGCGGCGAAGAAGCGAGCGGAGGAGGCCGCGACGCGCAATCCCGATCCGAGCGGTCCTGTCGGGGTCGGCTCGACCGGCACGCCGAGCAGCGGGCAGGTCAGGCCCACCGGTGATTCGCAGATCGACCGCGTCAACCAGATCAACATCGACCAGATCCGCGATCAGCGCGTCGGTGGTTCGGCGAGTGGCATTCCTTCGAATCGCCGGCCGCCGAGCGCCGGCGCGAACAACCCGCGCGTCGGGAGCGTGGATCCGACTGCGGCGAACGCGCAGGATCCAAATCCGCAGACGGCGCAGAACCAGCCGCGCGGTGCACAGCCGAACGCCGAGCCGGCCGCGCCGACCGACAAGCCGAAGCAGACGCCGGTCTACAAGAAGTGGTGGTTCTGGGCGGTCGTCGGAGTCAGCGCGTACGTGCTGTACTCGATCGCGAGCGAGGACTCGCGGTCGTCGAGCTCCGCGCGCACGCTGCTACCGCAGCCCGGTTCGACGGGCAGTGGTGGCGTGACGCTGATGCGGTTCTAGGAACGCAAACGCAAACGAAGCCCGCCCCTGTGCGGGCATTGTCGCGTCAGCTGAGTGAACCACCGAGCAGCGTGGTTGCACTCGCGTTTCCCGGGTGTGCGCACGGCGCAGCTTGATCGGCAAGGCACCCGTGTCCACGAGGCAGCGCTGCGACTGCGTCCGCGAGAACGATCACGACGGAGCTCGCGTGCGAGCATCCATGTGCAGGTGACGGATGCACGCGGCCTCGTCGCCGTGCCGCTCGTGCGCAAGGTCCGTCACGCGATGCCGCGGAGAAGCATCGCCGTGCGATCACCGCTGCATACGCTGCCGAGCACCGCAGGCCTCTTGCTCGTCGAGGCGAGCCGGTCTTGAAGATCGTCTGGGGTTGGGCTTGGATGTGGGTTTGGGTTTAGACTGCCCCGCGTGTCCGTCACGGCCAACGACCTCGAGCGCGCGACGAAGCGGCTGCGCCAGCACCCGCTCGACTACGCCACCTGGCTCGAGGTCGCAGCGCTGCTCGCCGCGCTCGGCCACGCCGAGGAAGCCGAGGAGGCCTTCGCCGCGATCGGCGAGGGCGCGCGGGTCGGTGGCCAAGTCGCACTCGCCGTGGCGTGTGGCCGGCACCTCGCCGAGCTCGGCAACGTGCGCGGGCCCGAGCTGATCGAGCAGATCGTCGATCTCTACGCGGAGCTCAAGTTGCCTCGCGCGAAGACGGAACCGCCGGTACCGAGTGGCGAGATTCCGATCGCGTCGTTGTCGGCGGGCGCACCCAGCGTGCCCGCGCAGGCCGACGCGGTGGCCGATGCCCGCGAGGTGGTCGCGACGCTCGGCGCGTGGCTCGCGGCGCGCAAGGTCTCCAAGCGGCCGGTCGCGCCGTTGCTGTCATCGCTGTCGAAGGCCGGCGCACGCGCGTTGATCGGAGTGATGTCGGCGCGCCCGGTGGCTGCCGGCACCGTGGTCATCGACGTCGGCCAGCCGGCGACGGCGCTGTACTGGGTCGCACACGGCACGCTCGCGGTGTCGAGACCCTCGGACACACGTGCCGAGACCGAGCTCGGCGAGCTGCACTCCGGTGGGTTGTTCGGCGAGATCGCGCTGGTCGGCGGGATGAACCGCACGGCTCGCGTCACCGCACGCGAGGACAGCTGGCTGCTCGAGATCCCGGCGCGCGCCGTCGAGGCCGCGGCGCAGAAGCAGCCCAAGCTCGCCGAGGTGCTCGCCACGCATGCGCGCCATCGCTTGCTCGGGAACCTCGTGCGCACGTCGGAGCTGTTCCGCGCGCTGGCGCCGATCGATCGCGACGCGCTGCTCGAGAAGTTCACCACCGAGCTGGTCCCCGCGGGCACCAAGATCCTGCGCGAGGGGACGGCGAACCAGTACCTCTGGGTCGTCGTCTCGGGCAAGTGCACGGTGACATCGGCCGGTGCCGCGATCGCCGAGCTCGGACCCGGCGCAGCCGTCGGCGAGATCTCGCTGGTCAGTGGAGCGTCGGCGGTCGCAGATGTCACGGCGCAGGAGCCGGCGGTGTTGCTGCGGTTGTCGAAGGCCGACTTCGACGAGGTCGGCAAGCAGCATCCCGCACTCGTCAAGGAGGTCGAGAAGCTGGTGGTCGCGCGCGAGACCGCGAACCGCGCCCTGTTCCAGGATGCCTCGGATCTGATCGTATGAAGTCCGCGCTCCTCCTCCTCGTCGCCGCCTGCGTCGACACCGGGCCGGGTCCCACGCCCGGCAAGAAGATCGATGCGACGTACGTCCAGGCGCACTTGCTGTCGGCGGTGCCCGCGGACATCGAGCGGTTCGATCTCACGCTCGCGGGCGGCGTCACGTACCTCGGCAACAAGGTCGACAAGACGCGCGTCCCGCCGGGGCAGCCGGTCACGATCACGCACTACTGGCGCGTCGACGCACCGATCGGCGATCACTGGCGCGCGTTCGCGCAGTTGCGTGGCGCACCGAGCTCCGCCGACTTCATGAACCTCCAGCCGACGGACATGCAGGCCGGTCACGGCCCGTCGACCTGGCAGGTCGGCGAGATCATCGAGGACATCCAGGTGATCAACCTGCGCCCCGATTGGCGCTCGCACGAAGCCACGCTGCTCGTTGGCTTGATCGAGATCGGCAAGCACAACACGCTCGATCGGATGCGCGCCGAAGGGCCGCGTACGCTCGACAACGCGATCATCGCCAACAAGTTCGAGGTCGATCTCGCGCGTGCACCCGCCCCGAAGGGCAGCCTCTACGTCCAGAACGCGGCCGGCTCGATCACCGTCGATGGGCTCGCGAACGATCCGGGCTGGCAAGGCATCCCGATGGCCGAGCTGGTCACCGCCGAGGGTGCGAGTGGCGAGCCGCTCGGCAAGGCGACCGCGAAGATGACGTGGAACGCGGAGTTCCTCTACGTGTTCGTCAGCGTCACCGACTCCGACATCACGTCGCCGTACAAGAACCAGGACGATCCGTTGTGGAAGGCCGACTGCGTCGAGCTGTTCATCGACGCCGACAGCAACAAGCAGGGCTACGTCGAGCTCCAGGTCAACCCGAACAACGCGACGTTCGACTCGTGGTTCCAGACCACGCGGGCGAAGCCGGGTGATGTCGAGTGGGACTCGGGCATGGTCACGGCGGTGAAGCTGCGCGGCAGCACCGACGCGGGCGACTCGGGCGACCTCGGCTGGGACGTCGAGATCGCGATCCCGTGGGACGCCGTGAAGGGCCGCGACGAGAACATGAAGGTGCGGTTGCCGCCCGAGGTCGGCGATCGGTGGCGGCTCAACCTGGTGCGCGTCGACGTCAAGACGGGGGCCAAGAACAACGAGATGTTCGCGTCGTCGTGGAACCGCATCACGATGGCCGACTTCCACGCGCTCGATCGCATGCTCACCGTCGTGTTCGCCGATCGCGCGGCCTCGATCATCCCGCAGGCAAAGGATCCGAACGGACAGGGCAGCGCGCGAGGTGCCGGCTCCGGCAGCTCACGTGATCCGCAGCCCCCAAACGCACCGAGTACAGGCAGTGGCAGCGGCCAGCAACCTCAGAACGCGGGTAGCGGCAACGCGAAGCGCACCGGTAGCGGAAGCGCACAGGTCGAGAGTGCTCCGGTCGGGACGTCGGTCGGGTCGGGCTCAGGAAGCAGCACGACGGGTGCAGGCTCTGGCTCGGCCACGAAGGCGAACGCGCCACGAGCGCCGGCGCCGACCGAGCTCAAGACGGTCTCGGGCTCGGGCTCGGCAGCGCAGCCGAATCCTCCCGAGGCATCGCCGGACCGCAAGACGTTCTCAGGCTCCGGCTCGGCGGCGACCAAGCGCTAGCACCGTCGATTCGAGACCACGCGAAGACTGGGACGGTCCCCACGTTCGAGGCCACGCGAAACCTGGCCACGTTCGAGGCCACGCGAAGACGGAGGCCACGGGAAAAACTGGGGACCCCAATTTTCTGAGGCCGCGCTGTGACGATCGCCGCAAGAGCGTCGAGCGGTGCACGCTCAACCCCGTGTTACGATCGACGCTGTGACTCGTTGGCTCGTCGTGATCGCGCTGGTCCTCAGCGCCTGTTCGGGGCGAGGTCCGCAGAAGGTCGGCACCCAGCCGAGCTGGCGTGGTGGAGCCGGCACTGGCTCGGCACGCGTCCCCACACCGACGGGTCCGGTGACCTTCGCGCCATCGAGCTCGCCGGCGATTCGCTACAACGAACCGCTGCAGGCGCCGCCGAAGAGCGTGCTCGGCGATGCCACGATCGCGGCGGTGCGCGAGGCTGCGGTGAAGGCAGGCACGCAGGTGCCGGTGCCCGATGCACGCCTGTTTCGCGCGTGCGCCGAGCTCGCCGAGATCATGCCGGAGGAGGGCGTGATCGCGTACAGCTTCGTCGAGTTCGCGCTGCAGCGGAACGGCATCATCGAGCCGTCGCCGCACTTGCTGCTCGTGTGGGGCGACATCGATTCGCCGGATATCGTCGAGCAGCTTCGCCCGCGGCTCCACGATCTCCTGGGTGATGGGGCCACGGCTCGGATGGGCATCGGCGCCGCGAAGCGTCTGCCCGACGGGACCGGCGTGGTCGTGCTCGCGCTCCAGGGCTCCGGCGTCGCCACCACCCCGATTCCTCGCTCCGTTCGCGCCGGTGGTAGTTTCAACGTCGAGGCCGTCGTCGACGCAAAATACAAGGACCCCGAGGTCTTCGTCACCCGCGACACCGGCGTCACCGAGCGCCTCGATCTCAAGCTCGGCCACGCCGGGGGCTTCGCCACGCAGGTGACGTGCGGTAACCAGCCGGGCCGGCAGCAGGTCGAGATCACGGCGAGTGGTGCGCAGGGCTCCACCGTGCTGGCGAACTTCCCGGTGTGGTGCGGAAGCGAGCCACCCACCTCGATCACCGTCGACCCGTCGCACGACGACACCCCGCTCAGCGATCCACTCGACGCCGAGAAGCGCCTGCTCGCGATGATCAACCGCGACCGCAGCGCCGCGGGGCTGCCGTCGCTGATCTGGGACGACAAGATCGCCGACGTGTCGCGCACGTACTCGGCGGAGATGCGCCGCACCAAGGTGGTCGCGCACGTCTCGCCGACCACGGGCTCCGCCGCTGATCGGGTGCGCGCCGCGAAGATCAAGACTGCGCTCGTGCTCGAGAACGTCGCGCGCGCGTACGGCATCAACGAGGCGCACCTCGGCCTGATGAACAGCCCCGGCCATCGCGCGAACATCATGTCGGGTACCGCCACGCACCTCGGCATCGGGGTGATCTTCGGGGACGAGGTCTCCGGTCGTCGCGAGATCTTCATCACCCAGGTGTTCACCCGCGTGCCACCGAAGATCGATCCGGCGAAGGTGAGCGAGCAGATCCGCGCGAAGCTCAACGCGGTGAAGCAGATGGGCTCGGATGCCCGGCTCGTCGCGATCGCGCAGCAGCTCGCCGACCAGCTCGCCGCCGGCAAGACGCGCGAGCAGGCGTACCCGACCGTGCGCAAGCAGGTCGACGCGCTCGGCAACCTGTACGCGAAGGTCGGTAGCGTGATCACGGCAGCCGCCGAGATCGATTCGCTCGATGGTGCCTCGATCCTCGGCGATGCGCGGCCCGACGAGATCGGCGTCGCCGTCGCGCAGGGCCCGCATCCCGAGATCGGCGACAAGGCGATCTGGATCGTGGTGCTGATGGCGCACAAGCGCTGACGTGAGCGTCGAAGAGCTCGAGGCCGCCGCGACGCTCCACGCGACTGCGTCCACGAGTATGGGTTTCGAGGCCGTCTCGACGAGTCGCGGCAACCCCCACGAACTGAATCTCCTACGGGCGATAGATCGAAGCGATCCGCTGGTGCGTTCATCTCGGTCGATGCTCCGGCTGTGCCTCGCGCTCGTCTGCCTCACCGCCTGTGCGAGCGCCCCGGTCGTCGGGGTCGAGCGGGTGCGCGCCGTTCCCTCGGGACCGGCGGTGCTGGCCGACGCTGATGCGAGGTGGGAGCGGTTCTTGCTCGCGCACGAGCCGCAGTTTGTCGCCGCGCTTGCCCTCGCAGAGACCCGCGCAGGCTTGCCGACCCGTGGCGCGCACGGGGTGCCTGCCATGCGCATGCCGGGGGGCGATCAGCGCAACACGCCGGTGTGGCGCCCCGACGACGAGCAGTTCGTGATCGAGCTCGTGTCGCGCCGCACGATCACCGTGCAGTGGGTGCTGGCGCTGACGGGCTGTGGCAAGCACTACGAGCTGTCACCTGCTCCGTGCCAGCCGCCGATTCCCACCATGGCCGAGGGCGTGTTCGCCGCCGAGGCGAGCCTCGTGCTCGTCTACGACCGCTCGGGTCGGTTCGTGCGCGAGCGCTCGTCTGGACCAGCGCCTGTCAGAATCGAGCCGCGACCAGCGAAGAGCTGAGCCCGTACACCTGACCCGTGGTGACTACCGCGAACCGAGCGCAGACAAGATCGCGATGTCGAGCGCATCGGCAGCGGCGTAGAGGCTCTCCCCGTCGGTCGGCGGGTCGAGCGCGGACAGCGCCGCCGGCATCGCGGTATCGACCTCGTCGCACAGCTTCTTCGCGAGCGCGCTGAACGACGCCTCGGCACCGGCGATCGACGCCAGCAGCGCGACGATCGCGGTCACGTCATCCGCGGGCGTGGCCTCCGCGACCGGACCGAGACCCGCCACCATGATCGTGGGTACCCCACCGTCGTCGATCAACACCGTGCGCGGACCGATCGCGCCGTGGGTGCCACCGACCTCGTGGACGGCGACCGCGGCACGTGCCAGGCGCTTGAGGATGCGCACGACCTCGGCGGCGGGCAGCACCGGCGGCGCATCGGCGAGCGACGCTCCCGAGGGCGCCTCGAAGATGATCATCTGCGCGGTGCGGTCGTAGGACAGCGCCCGCTGGACGAACGGCGATTGCGCGCGACCGAGCGTGCGTGCGCGATCGAGCGCTCTCGCCGCTTCGTCGGTGACCTCGAACCGTTCGATGATCACCGAGCGATCGAGGATCGAGTCCACCGCACGCGCGAGCTGCGAGACCGGCGTCGCACCGAGCGGCGTCTCGAACTGGTAGCGCGGCATCGCGGCATCGTCCTCGACCTTGACGGCCGGGCGTTCCATCGAGACTCGGCGGGGCAGGGACGTCAGCGCGGTCTTCGTGCCGAGATCGAGGTGCTCGATCTGGCGGCGCAGATCGCCGAGCGTCTGCGTGCGATCCTGGGGGTTCTTGATCAGCAGGTTCTTCAGGATCGGATCCCAGCCCAAGTTGACGCCCTCGGAGACGTCCGTCGCGAGGGGGGCCGGCTCGCCGAGGTGCTGCGCGACGAAGTCGGGCCCGAGGAAGGGCATCCGTCCGGTGACGGCCTCGAACAGCGTGACGCCGACCGAGTAGAGGTCCGCCGCGATCGAGATCGGTGCGCCGGTGATCTGCTCCGGGGACATGTACGCGAGCGTGCCGATCAGCCCGCCGGTCTGCGTCTGGCCGAGATCCACGAGGTGCGCGACGCCGAAGTCACCGAGCTTCGCGGTGCCGCGCGCGTCGAAGAACACGTTCGCGGGTTTGACGTCGCGGTGGACGACGCCGCGGTGATGCGCCGCCTCGAGCCCGCCGATGAGATCGAGCGCCATCCGGCGGACCTGCGACGGGGACAGCCGTTCGCCGGCGGCGAGCCGCTGCGCGAGCGAGCCACCCGGGAGGTATTCCATGACGAGGAACCCGCGCTCGACGGAGACGTCGTAGACCTCGACGAGCGACGGATGCCGGAGCGTCGAGGCGAGCCGCGCTTCGCGGACGAACCGCTCGTAGGCGGTGCCGCCGCGCGCACCGGCGGCGAAGAACATCTTGATCGCCACCGAGCGACCGGCGACCTCGTCGCTCGCGAGGAACACGCGACCCGAGGCACCGGCCCCGAGCAGCCGATCGATCCGGTAGCGGCCGGCGATCACCTCCTTGTCGCGGCCTCCACCTTTGCGTTCGGTGACCTCGTCGCGCCAGGCGCGAAGATAGGTGTCGAGATCGGCGGTGAGCTCGGGATCCGCCTTGCGGAGATCGAGCAAGGCGTCGCGGGCGCCGTCGCGGAGCCCCATCGCGGCGAGCGTGGCGATCAGGTGTCGCGTGGCTTCGCGGCGGACCTCTGCGTTCGCACGCTCCTGGGTGGACATCGCTTCGTCGGGTAGGGCGCGGTGGTCACGCCCGAAATCGACGCGCTCCGCACGCTTGCGCGCTTCCTGGAGGAGTCGCGTGGCCTCGGCGTACGCACCGCGACGCGCGAGGATACGCCCGAGGGCGAGCTGGAGCTTCGCGCGCTCGGGCTCGGCCGCGAGATCCAGGGCTCGCTCGAGTAACCGCCCCGCTTCGCGATCGCGACCGGCGGCTTCGAGCAGGCGCGCCGCGTTGATCTCGTCGTGGGCGCGGGTGAACAGGTCGATCGCGCGGTCGAGCTCGCCGAGCTGCTCGGCGAGCGGTGCGGCATCGGCGTGACGACGCAACCGGACCAGCAGGTCGAGCGCGGACCGCGTACCTTCCTCCGTGCCGGTCATCACCGCCAGGAGCTCGGCGACGGTCTGCCGATCGTCGACCTCGAGGGCATAGCGCAGCGCCCGGGGCTGATCGCCTGCGGCCTGCGAGGCCTCGAGGGCGGCCCGAAAGTCCCACAGCTTCTCGTAGAGATCGGCCGCCCGCGCGTGCTGGCCCAACTTCCTGGCGAGCCGGGCGGCGTCCTCGTGGCGATTCGCGGCCACCAGGCCGTCGATCGTCTCTTCTCCCGGCTCTGAATTGCTAGCCACCGGCGCGCGATGGTACCAGACGGGCACGTATGCACCAGCGCAGCGCTCACGCCGCCAGTTCGCACCGCTCCCTTCTCGTCATCGGCTCGGTGGCGCTCGACGACATCGACGGCCCGTTCGGGATGCACGAGGATCTGCTCGGCGGATCCGCGTCGTTCATCGCCCGTGCCGCCTCGTACTTCACGAAGCACGTCGCGGTCGTCGCGGTCGTCGGTGAGGACTTCCCGGCCAAGCACATCGACGAGATGACCGCCCTCGGCATCGATACCTCGGGCATCGAGCGCAAGCCCGGCGAGACGTTCCACTGGGTCGGCAAGTACGCCGATGACCTCGCGACCCGCCAGACGCTCGATACGCGGCTCGGCGTGTTCGGGGACTTCCAGCCCAAGGTCAGCGAGACGCAGCGCGATGCGGAGCTCGTCCTCCTCGGCAACATCGATCCGTCGCTCCAGCTCGACGTCCTCGAGCAGGTCCGCAAGCCGGCCCTGATCGCGATCGACACGATGAACCTGTGGATCGACATCAAGCGCGACGCCCTGATCAAGGTGCTCGGTCGCTCGCACACCGTGATGCTTAACGACGAGGAAGCGCGCCAGCTCGCCGGCACGCACAACCTCCGTCAGGCCGCCGCGATGATCCTCAAGCTCGGCCCCAGCTCGGTGATCATCAAGCGCGGGGATGCCGGCGCGCTGCTGTTTCATGGCGGCGGCGTGTTCGCGGCTCCGGCGATGCCGCTCGCGGACGTCAAGGATCCCACCGGCGCGGGCGACAGCTTCGCGGGTGGGTTGATGGGGTACCTCGCGTACGCGGGCAACCTGGAGCCGGCGACGATCCGCACCGCGATGATCATGGGGAGCGTGATGGGCAGCTTCGCCGTCGAGCAGTTCAGCGTCGACGGCATTCGCGATCTCTCCACCGCGCGTATCCAGCAGCGGTTCGACGAGCTCGCCGAGCTCGCCTCGTTCGAGCGCGTTCAACTGTAGGGGTAGCTCGCCCTCGGGCGGGAATAGCCCTCAGTTCGTGCCGGTAGTGCGCTCGTGCTGTCGCTGATCCCGCTGCGCGGCCTCGCCGCGCTGTTCATCGTCACCGTGGTGAGCGTCGCGTGGCCGCGAAGTCGCGGATGTCCAGACGACTGGCAACTTGGCTACGTGCAGCGCGGCTCCCTGCGTGCCGTCGATGGTGGCTACACGTTCACGCTGGTGCGCACGCTCGGCAGCCGGTGCGCCGATCCCCTGCTCGACGTGTTCCTCGCGGGCGGCTTGTCGGACACGGTGTGCGAGGGCGTCGAGGTCGTGGTCGAGGGTCGCGGGCTCTCGCATCGCACGTTCGAGGCCGAGCACGTCCATGGCTTCAACAACGGCCCCTACGACGGGTGCTGGCAGCTGCGCTGTGACCGCGACGCCTACGCTCGCTGTCGCGGCGACGAGCATCGCTTCGAATAGCAAATAGCAATCGCTAGTCGGTCTGCGGCAGGTCCGCGCCGGAGATCTCCGGCGACGTTTCGATCGGCACTTCGCGCTTGCCGGCGAAGAACTCCTCGATCAGCTGATCGTCGAACTGATCGGCGAACTTGCCGACCGCAGCGATCATCGTGCCGAGCTCGTGCGCATCGAGCCCCTTGAGCGCACGACCGGCGTGCAGCACCACCCAGCCATCGGGCTGGAGCGCGAAGGACGCGATGCCACCCATGTGCGCGTTGAGCTCGAGCAGCTTCTTGAAGAACGCGGCTTCTTTGCCCGCGGGCAACGTCTTGAACAACGGTGCGATCGCGACCACAGCCGAGCCCGAGATACCGGAGATCACGAACGCCGATCCCCACTGCAGGCGGACCAAGCGATCGTCGAGCTTCTCGGCCTTCTCGGCCAAGCCGGCCTCGGCGAGCAGCTTGTGGAAATCCGACATCAGAACAGGCCGCCCAGCTTCTCTCCGAGCCCGCCCGGCAGCTTGTCGGCGATGCCCGTCTTCGAGAGCAGCGCCACCGCGTCGTCGGCGTGGTCCTTGAGGAACTCGAGCACCTTGTTCGCGGTCTCCTTATCGATCCCGACCTTCTCGGACATCTTTGCGGCGAATTCTTCCATGACGGCTCTCCTGTAACTTCGTTGGGCGGTTGTCGTGAAGGCGGCCATGCTACGACGCTTCCGTGCGCGAGCGCAGCATCTGGGCCTGGGGATATCACGACCGATTTCCGGATGACGCTGCACGAACCGGGCTCGCCCAGCTGACGCGGGTGATGCTTCCGACGGCCTCGCCCGAGGCGCGTGCCCTTCCGTCAGGCGACCCTGCCGTGCCGACAAGCACGGTCGCCGTTCCCGACGCGCTCTCCGCGTTCAGCTCAGCCGCGCCGCGTGATCGCGCGATGCGGAGTCGAGGTCGCGCCTATCCCGATCTACTCGCCGGCTTCGCGGGCGAGTACCGCGGTGCTCCCGATCTGGTGTCGCGACCGCGCGATGCCGCCGAGGTCGCGCGCGTCCTCGAGATCTGCGAGACGAACGACTGGGCGTGCGTACCGTTCGGCGGTGGCACCAGCGTGGTCGGCGGCGTCGATGCCGCGGCGGCGCGCGGCGATCGCAGCGCGGTCGTGTCGCTCGATCTCGGCGCGCTGTCGGGTGTGCACGAGGTCGATCCCCACAGCCGGCTCGCGCGGATCGGCGCGGGCACGCTCGGGCCCGTGCTCGAGGAGCAACTGGCGCCGCATGGCCTGACGCTCCGCCACTACCCGCAGTCATTCGAGTTCTCGACGCTCGGAGGCTGGCTCGCCACCCGCGCCGGCGGTCACTACGCGACGGGGCCGACGCGGATCGACGAGCTCTGCCATTCACTCACGATGATCACGCCGCGCGGCTCGCTCGCGACGCACCGCCATCCCGGCTCCGGTGCAGGGCCCGAGCCCGCGCGCCTGCTGCTCGGCTCCGAGGGTGCGCTCGGCGTGATCACCGAAGCCTGGATGCGCGTGGTGCCGAAGCCGCGGTGGCGCGCGACCGCGAGCGTGGCGTTCTCGAGGTTCGAGGACGGCGTCGCGGCCGCCCGGGCGCTCGCGCAATCGGGCCTCTCCCCGAGCAATGCACGGCTCCTCGATGCGAACGAAGCCAAGCTGCATCGCGTGCGGTTCGATGGCACGAGCGTGCTGCTGATCGGCTTCGAGTCCGCCGACCATCCGCTCACCGCGTGGCTGACCCGCGCGATCGAGCTCGCGAAGGATCACGGCGGCACCGTGGTGTCCGGCCCGACCGAGAACGACGCGGCGGGAAAGACCGGCGAAGCGGGTGCATGGCGGCAGGCGTTCTTCGACGCGCCGTATCTGCAATCCGCGCTGCTCTCGATCGGCGTCCTCTCCGACACCTTCGAGACCGCCTGCACCTGGACGCAGTTCCCCGAGCTCGACGCGAAGATCCGTGCCGCGGTCACGAAGGCACTCGACGAGACGTGCGGTGGTGGCCTGGTCTCGTGCCGGTTCACCCACGTCTATCCCGACGGGCCGGCGCCGTACTACACGTTCCTCGGCGCGCTTTCGCTCGGCGGTGAGCTCGAGCAGTGGCGCACGATCAAGGCCGCGGCCGCGGACGCACTCCACGCCGCCGGTGGCACGATCACGCATCACCACGCCGTCGGTCGCATCCACGATCCATGGTACCGCCGCGAGCGCCCCGCGCTGTTCGGCGACGCCCTCGCCGCGGTCAAGCGCACCTGGGATCCCGCCGCGATCCTCAACCCCGGCGTCCTCGTCTAACACTGTCCCGACCGGGGACAGAACACCTCCCGATCGGGGACAGAACACTCTCCCGATCGGGGACAGGATCTACCCCTCCAGGCTCGCGATCTTGTTCGGCTTCTGGACCCAAACGTAAAATTGCTCATTGTCCGGTATTCGGACAGTGCGTCAGACGTTGTCTGGAGACTCGTCGGTCGTGCGTCTTACGTTCACTCCCCCGATCGGGGACAGGATCTACCCCTCCAGGCTCGCGATCTTGTTCGGCTTCTGGACCCAAACGTAAAATTGCTCACTGTCCGGTATTCGGACAGTGCGTCAGACGTTGTCTGGAGACTCCTCGGTCGTGCGTTTTACGTTTGGCGCCAGATCTCTCGTGATCTCGACGACCTGCGAGGGTGGATCCTGTCCCCGGTCTGCCACCGCCCTGTCCCCGATCTGCCACCGCCCCCGCTGTTTCACGGTCAGGCCTTCTTCTCGATCGTGACGACGATCGGGGGATGCGGCCGCGTTCGACCGAGCTCGAGCTGACCGCCGAGCACGCCGAACCGGATCACCATCCGCAGCAGCGACACGCCGAGCCGCACGAGGAACAACGTCACCGCACCGTCGGCGCCGTACATCGGATGCCCCTGCGCGAGGTAGGCGTACGCGATCGTGACCAGGAAGACGGCGAGCCACCCGAACCCACCGTGGAGCAGCGTGAGCGGACGCTTCGCGACCCACACGATCGTGCGGAGGTACGTCGAGATCACGCCTGGATCGTGCGAGCGCTCGCGCAGCGTCAGCTCGACGCGCGCGTACTCGGTGACCGTCCAGAAGAAGTGCGTGAGCAACGCCGCGGGTAGCATCGCGAGGAAGATCGGCACCAGCAGCTGCGGCAACGTCAGCGCGGTGTCGAGCCGGGGCGCCACCGCACCGAGCCCGACGCCGAGCACGAACAGGACGAGGATCCAGCCCGGCAACGTACACAGCGCGAGGCGTGCGTACGCGAGGTACGTACTCGCACCGGAGGCACCGAACGCCCGTGCGGTCTCGCGGCGACCCTCGGGGCGCTGGTCGAGCACGCCGTAGACGCCACCGACGAGGAACCACGTTGCCAGCTGCCACACCAGCAACCCGCCGAGCGCGATGCCCGCGATCGCGAGGAAGCTCGGCTTGCCCCAGCGCACGCAGTAGACGATCGCCATCAGGTCGCCGTCGACGGCATCGTCGAACATCGGCAGGTGCGAGAACGCCTGCGCGAGCACGACGAAGATCGCGACCATGCACGCCATCGCGATCAGCGTCTGCACCAGGAACACCGCGAGCAGCGTGCCCGTGTACTTCGAGATCGCGCGACCACCCGCACGGATCAGCTCGCCGAGCCCGACGCGCTTCGCCGTCATAGCCCGATCACCTGCATCAGCGTCTGCGTGGCGGCGGCGAACCACGACGCGGCGCGCAGCGAGGCATCGCCGTCGCCCTCGATCCGGTGGTGGTGCTGCATCGGCGAATCGAGCGCGAGCTTGTTGTCGGGATCGAGACGGACCTCGGCGAGCGGCGTGCTGCGCTGGACCAGGAAGCGCTGCCAGTGCGTGGTCCCGCGGTCGTCCCAGCGGACGCGCTGGGAGCCGCCGTCGACGAAGCGCAGCTCGATGTCGACGGGCACGTGGATCGTGCCGGTGTTGGTGATCACGACCTCGCAGCTGAAGCCCCGCATCTCGAACGCGGTGACGTGGCTCATCCCCGAGCCGCTGCCGAACACCCCGCGCGGCGCGTGCGCACGCTCGCACGTGGCCTTGCGGATCGCGAGCCGATGTCCCCCGACCTGGTGGAACACCGGTCCTTCGAACCACGCGAGATCCTGATCGAGCTCCTTCGATAGGGTGTCGAACAGATCGCGCCCGGTGGGGTGCGTGAACGCGAACTTCTTCACATACGCCTTCATCGCCGCGGCGAACCGTGTGGCCCCGACGACGTTCTCGAGCGTGAGCAAGGCCCGCGAGGTGCTCTCGTACGTCGCGATCGCGTAGGCGCCTTCGTCGACGAACGAGGCCGCGGCGGTGGCGATCGGCGACGGCAGCGAGCCCGGATCGTCGGCCAGCGCACGCCGCAGCGCGACGACATCCGCCTGCCACCCCATCCAGTCGATGCCGCTCGAGCGCGGACCGTAGAGCTCGGCCATCACCTTCGCGTCGGCCCAGTCGTTGACGCCTTCATCGAGCCACGCCTCCGCCGGCTCGTTCGACGCGAGCAGGCCCTGGAACCAGTTGTGCCCGATCTCGTGCACGGTGACGAACTCGGGGAGCCGCATGCCCGGGCGTGCGAACACCGTGTCTCCGGCGGTGGTGACCAGCGTCGGATACTCCATGCCGCCCGCGGAGGCCGCGGCCTCGACGGGCGGATCGACGACCGTGAGGATCGGCCAGGGGTACGGCGTGAACATCGACGAGAACTTCGTGATCGCGCCGACCGCGGCATCGAGATGGCGCTTCGCGTACTCCTTCTGCTCCGGGCGATACAGCACGCGCACCTCGACGGTGCCGTCCTCCAGCTTCGCCTGGCCCGACATCACCTCCATGAACGGATCCGCCATCCACACGAAGTCGTGAACGTCCTCGGCGCGATAGGTGTACGTGCGCGTGTTGTTGGCGCTCTCCTTCGCCGCCGACAGCACGCCCGTCGCCGCGACGACGTACGTGTTCGGCACCGTCAGCGTGACGTCATAGGTGCCGAAGTCGGCGAAGAACTCGGCATGCGAATGGAACGGCTGGCACTCCCAGCGCTCGGCACCGGGCGGCCCGACGCGCACGCCGATCTTCGGGAACCACTGCCCGACGAGATGGAAGTCACCGGCGTACCCGGTGCGCGCGAACACCTCGGGGAGCTGCGCGGTGAACGTGAACGCGACCTCGATCGTCGCGCCCGGTGCGACCGGCTCGGCGAGCGGGAGCTCGACGACGGTCTCGTCGTGATCGGTCCCCGGCATCACCAGCTTGCTCGTGACCTCCGCACCCGCGACGACCGCGCGATCGATCTGGATCCAGCCCCAGGTGTCGAGCGACGCCTTGCTGCCGCGGAGCGCTCCGCCCGACGTGCGCATGAACAGCGTCGAGTCGTTCTTGAACGCGTTGAGATACAGGTGGAACGGCAACCGATCGACCGAGGTCTCGCCGGTGTTCGTCCACGACAGCGTCTCGGAGCCGGTGATGACGTGCTTCACGGGATCGAGCGCCGCCTCGATCTTGTAGTTCGCGATCCGCTTGCTGCGCGCCGGGCCGCCGCCACGCAGGGCAGGGCTGCCGTCGAACTTCGGCAGCGGGCGTACGCGCGGCGTCTCGGCTTCGCGCCCGCAGGCGGCACCGATCAGCGCGATCAGTGCGAGGGCGACGATGCTTCTCACGGAGGACCTCTATACCAAAACTGGGTTATAGAAGCGTCGATGGACGACGGGACCCGGATGAACGATCCGAAGGCGCGGGTGGCGGAGCTGCTCGCGCGGTTCGCGCGCGAGCGCAACCTGACGCTGCCGCCGCTGGCCGAGGACGGCACCGGGTCGATCCAGCGTGGCTCGGCGGTGGTCACGATCCACGTGCTGGCAGATCGCGGCGTCCTGTTGCTGCTCTCCAAGGTCGCCGCGGCACCGGCGCTCACCGCCGACCAGGCCAAGCGCTTGCTGACGCTGTCCTTCGTCGAGACCAAGGATGCGGCGTTCGCGCTGCACCCGCAGACCGGGGACCTCTACCTCCGGATCCTGCGCGGCCTCGAGGGCCTCGACTACGAGGAGTTCGAAGACCTGGTGCACTCGATCGCGGCCACTGCCGATCACTGGGACGATCGACTGGCCACAGAGCTGCCCCCCACGGGTCCTAGCTCGCCTGACGGCTCGGCGTGATCCTCGCCGACGAGGCTGCGACCAAGCGAGCCGGCGAGATCCTCGCACGGGCGATCCAGCCGGGCACCACCGTCGCGCTGATCGGTGACCTCGGCGCCGGCAAGACCACGCTGGTCACCGGCCTGGTCGAGGCGCTCGGCGGCACCGCGAGCAGCCCGACGTTCTCGCTCGTCAACGAGTACGAGACCCGCCGGTTCACGGTCTGGCACATCGATCTCTACCGGCTCGAGCGCGAGGCCGAGCTCGCCGAGCTCGGCCTCGACGACCTCCTCGACAACAAGCTCGGCATCTGCGTGATCGAGTGGGCCGACAAGTTCGACGTGCTGCCCGCGGATCACCTGCGGCTCGAGCTCGTCCACGAGGGGAATGCGCGCACCCTGACCGCAACCGGCACCGGGCCCCGCGGCGAGCTTCTCGCGAGCACGCTCGAGAGCGAGCTGCTAGGTTCCGGGGCATGAAGTCCCTGGCGCTGATCGTCGTCCTGGCCCTCGCCCAGACGGCGTTCGCCGATCGCCTGACGTTCGATCCGAAGACGATCTACAAGGTCCCGCTCGGCACGGGGCCCGCCGTCGGACCTCGCGAGGCACCGATCACGATCGTCACGTGGAGCGACTTCGCGTGTGGCTACTGCTACCGCGTGCAGTTCACGCTCGACGCGCTCGAGCGCCTGTACCCAGGCCAGCTCCGCTGGGTGCATCGCGTGCTGCCGCTCGACGAGGAGCGCACCGAGGGCATCGAGGCCTCGCTCGCCGCGAACGCGCAGGGTCGGTTCAAGCCGATGTCGGATCGGATCTACGCGATCGGTGGCCGCGTCGATCGCGCAGCCACCGAGTTGATCGCGCGCGAGCTCGGGCTCGACATGGTGCGGTTCCGCGCCGCGCTCGACACCGGCGTCTACCGCGAGCAGATCGCCCTCGACGTCAAGGACGCGGCCGTGCTCGGCATCACCGGGACCCCCTCGTTCTTCATCAACGGTCGCGCGGTCTCCGGCAACCAGCCGCTCAAGGTGTTCGCGGATGTCGTCGACGAGGAGCTCGCACGCGCAGCCCACGTCAAGGGCGGGTACGACGAGCTGGTCAAGACCGGCGCGATCGGCGCGGATACGCCCAAGCAGCAGACCAAGGCGTTCGAGCTCGACGACAAGGCGATCTACCGCGTCGGCCTCGGCCTACCGGGGCATCAAGCCGGTCCCGACAGCGCGCTCGTCACGATCGTCGCGTGGGGCGACTTCCAGTGTCCGTTCTGCGCGCGCCTCGCACCCGTGCTCCACGAGGTCCGCGCGAAGTACGGCGACGACGTGCGCGTGATCTACCGCCATCTGGCGATGCGCTTTCACAAGCATGCCGCGCTCGCCGCTGAGGCCGCCGTGGTCGCCGCGAACCAGGGCAAGTTCTGGGCGTTTCACGACAAGCTGTTCGCGAACTACCAGGCCCTGACGCGCCCCGAGCTCGAGCGCTACGCGCAGGAGGTCGGGATGGATCTCGCCGCACTCAAGGTCGCGCTCGATGACCGCCGCCATCGCGACACGGTCGCCAGCGAGAGCGCGGATGCCGAGGCGCTCGGGATCGATGGCACGCCCACGATGTTCATCAACGGCACGCCGATCGTCGGCAGCAAGGACCTCGCGACACTCAGCAAGACGATCGACGATCAGCTCGCGCAGGCGCGTGCGGCCGTCAAGAGTGGCATCGCCGCGACGGATCTCTACGCGCTGTTCATGAGCACCGCGATCGGTAGCGAGCGCGCGGATCCTTCGCGCGTGCCAGTGTCGAACACGATCAAGCTCGCGCCGCGCAGCGATGATCAGAGTCGCTCGGTCGCCGCGGCCTGTCGGCGCCGCGATCGGGCACGCGCCGTCGAGCTCGCGGCCGGACTTATCGGGGCGCCACGCGCCCGCGCCGCCCTGGTCTGCGCGTCAGCTGGAATCGATCTGCCAATCGATCTGCCAGTCGATCTGCCGAAGTGACATCGCGACCGCCTCGGCGGTTGCTCGGATGTCAGACGAACGAGCGCGCGATTCGATCCGTCCTCGATCGGCGTGTGCGCCGTCAGCGGCTCACAGCGTGCGATCGTGGTGCATCGCCCACAGTCTTGTCGTGACAACGACACACGGTCGCTCGCGGAAATCTGAGGGCGCAGCCCGTGGCAAGGATCGCCATCTCGCGTGAACACGTGAAACGGAGGCGCTGACTCGGCAGATCCAGTGCTGGCATCGTCGATGCACCGAGGTCTGTTCGCGATGCGGCCCGACGAGACCATGCCGACCGGACGGGTGATCCCGCTGACGCTGGCTGCGATCGCCAATGCGCGGTCGGTACGCCGCAGCCGCCGATTCGGGGAATACGACGTCATCACCCCTCTCGCGCGTGGTGGGATGGGAAACATTTATCTGGCCGAGCATTCGGAGACCCACCAGCGGGTCGCCCTCAAGGTGCTCGACCCACAGTTCGCGGGGCACATCGAGGTGGTCGACCGGCTCTACAACGAGCACGCTCTGGCCGCGCGAGCGAGCCACCCGAACCTCCTGCAGATCCACGAGGCCGCGCTCTCGGACAACGACATCCCGTACCTGGTGATGGAGTACCTCGACGGCGAGACCCTCGCGGTGATCTCGGAGCGCGAGGACCTCGGCATCCAGGCGATCCTGTCGATCGGCGCACAGGTCGCGGCAGCACTCGCCGCGCTCCACGCCGGCGGCGTGATCCACTGTGACGTCAAGCACGACAACATCGTCGTGCTGCGCGACTGCCTGCACGTCAAGCTGCTCGACTTCGGTGTGTCGCGCCTGGTCGACGAGCCGCACGCGGAGGACCCCGGGATCGCGGGGACGCCGTGGTGCATGGCGCCCGAGCAGTGGGACGGCAAGCCGCAGACCGCCTCCGATGTCTACGCGCTCGGCTGCTTGCTGTACGACCTGATCACCGGCTCGCCGCCGTTCGATGGCTCGCTGCCGGAGCTGATGATGGCGCACCTCGAGCAGCGGCCTGCGCGGCCGTCGTGGCTCGCGCACTGTCCGCTCGAGCTCGAGCGGATCATCATGCGCGCGCTCGCGAAGGATCCGGCGCATCGTCCGGCGATGGCCGAGGTCGCGATGCAGCTCGCCGAGCTCGCGAGCCCGGCGCAGCAGATCGCGATGGCCGGGTAGTCAGCCCGCGGTCGCTTCGATGATTCGCACGCGAGCGGCGCCCTCGGACTCCAAATCCTTGAGCTCGAACTCGCGCGGATCGAGCAGCACCCCGGGCAGGCCGCACGCGAGCAGCGCGCTCTCGGCATCGTCCGACGACGAGAAGTGCAGATGCACGTTGCCGCGCACGAACGCGGACAACAGGTACTTGAAGCCGCGGACCAGCGACCCCTGGTTGTCGTCGAGGATCAGATCCGAGAGGTAGAGGCTCGACGGGAACCGCCGCAGCCCCTCGCCGAAGCGCGTCCACATGCCGAGCAGCGTGGGTCGGTCGAAGTAGTTGACCAGACCCTCGGTGATGATCGCGGTGCCGACCCCGGGATCGAGCGTGGCGAGCACGTCGTGGATCGAGGTCGGCCCGTCGTCGATCAGCGCGTCGATCTCCGCGGTGCGGTGGTGCGGCGTCTCGCCGCCGAGCTGGGCGAGGACGCGGCGCTTGTGCGCGAGCATGCCTGGCAGGTCGGCTTCGACGTACGTGATCCGATCGCCGTAGTGATTGCGAAATCGCCAGCCGCGCGGCGACAACCCGGCGGCGACCTCGACGATCTGGCCGATCGCGCCGGTCTCGATCGCGAGCGTGAGCCGCAGATCGATCAGGCGATGCCGCGCGAGCAACATGCCCTCGAGCGTCGGCAGCTTGACTCGCCGCGCGATCACGTTCGGCGCGTGGAGCGCGTGATACATCAGGCGGCCCGTCGGGGTGGCGAACGCGGCGTGCGAGTGGCCGTGTGCGAACCACACGTAGCCCGTGTAGTGCGCCGTCGGCGAGATGGTCTCGGGATGTTCGCGCGTCATGCCGCCGACATCATATGCTCGTGGTCATGCGGATCGCGCTGATCGCAGCGGCTGTGCTCGGGTGTGGCGGTGATAACCAGGGCGCTGGGGTGGACTCCCCGGTCGACGTGCCCGAGGATCCGGTGTCGATCCGGGTGACGCGTCAGAGCGTTCCGCTCGCCGGACTCTCGGTGGTGTTTCATCGGGCCGACGGCACGCTGGTCGACACGCTCGCGACCGACAGCGACGGGCGCGCGGCAGCAGTCACCGGACCCAACGGCTCCGTCACCGCGTTCACGACCTTCGCGTCGGATCCCGACATCAAGACGTTCCTCGGCGTCCAGCCCGGTGACGAGCTCGTGATCGACGGTTCCACGAATGCGACAACCCCGATGACGACGTACAAGGTTCGCGTGGTACCCGTCGCCGGAGCGGTGTTCTATCGCGTGTCGGTGCGCTGCCTCGTCGGGACCGGCGAGCAAGTGGCGCCCGCCGGCAATCCGATCGAGCTGTCGGTGACGACCACCTGCTTGGCTCCAACGGAGACGCTCGTCGTCGCGCTCGACGGCGTGGGCTTCCCGATCGAATCGATCCTCGGCGCCGCGGCGACACCGACGGAGAACGGGGTCGTCGATCTGACCAACGAAGCGCCGGTGACAGCCGAGACCGCGATGCTGACGATCGCGAACGCAGGGCAGGGCGGGATGCTCGAGAGCTCGCGCGCGTCGGGTCAGACGCAGTTTCTCGCGGAGGTCGACGCGGGCACCAACGGCACGCACCCGACGGTGTTCCCCGATCTCGACGGTGCCACGCAGACGGTGGCGGTGACCGGCCAACGCCCGGTGTTCGTGTGGGGCGCTGCCACGAGCACGCAGCCTATCGATGTCGCGGGGACGCAGGTCGCCGTCGTCGAGGATCCGTCGATCGACCGCGCGACGCGGGTCGTGGCCTGGACGGGTGGGGCCGATGCGAACTTCGCGTTCGGGCAGTTGTCCGTCGAAGCGACGGGCCGTGGCCTGTGGAGCTTCGTGGGACCGATCACGCCCGGCACCTCGAACCTGACGCTGCCGGCGCTCGCCGACCTCCCGATCGACGCCGCGACACGCATCGGGCTGGAGGTCGGGGTCGGCCGTGCGGAGGGCGGCCCCAGCGCGCAGGAAGTGCTCGACGAGCTCCGTCGCGACGGCGGCTGGCTCGACGCGAACAACGGCCTGCAGGCTCGTCAGCGCACGCTGTTCGAGTCGCGCCGCACGACGGGATCCCTCGGCCTGTCGTTCGCGACCGCCACGATAAGCTTCTGAAGCGAGCCTGTTCAGGTCTACTGAACAGCTTCCGGAGTGGCTCCGGAGTGACGCGAACTAGTTTGCAACCCACCGAGGACACAGTGGTTTTAGCCCGAGATCCTCCCGGGTGCAGATCCGGAGTACTTCACTGAACATCAGACCAGTAAGCTAAGACTACGGTCATGCGAATCGCCTGCATTCACGTCCCCCAGCTCTCGCT
This sequence comes from Deltaproteobacteria bacterium, assembly GCA_031385555.1. Classification (GTDB taxonomy): domain Bacteria; phylum Myxococcota_A; class Polyangia; order Haliangiales; family Haliangiaceae; genus JABFXX01. The sequence goes on from JANNBP010000184.1 coordinate 36,896, forward strand.
CCAGTGCGCGACGCGCGTCGATCCGGCGCTGCGCGGTGCCGCGGTCGCGGTCGTCGGAGTGCGGCCCGATGCCGGCAAGTCACAGGCACCGCAGGTGCTCGCGTGCTCGCGCGCGGCCTTCCTGCTCGGCGTCCGCGTCGGCACCTCGGCCCCGTCCGCACGCGTCGAAGGGATCCAGGTCGTGGCGTCCAATCCGCAGCTCGAGCGCGAAGCAGTCCGCTCGATCGCGGATGCGTTGCTCGTGCTGACCCCGGTCGTCGATGTCGGCGGCCGCGTCGGGGTTGGTGGCGCACACCTGGCGATGTACTGCGAGGTCCCGAGCAAGACGCGCGGGGCCAGCTTCGGTGAGCGCGTGCTCCGCCAGCTCGAGTTGCTCGGCATCACCGGCCGGATCGGCATCGCGGACGATCGGTTCACCGCCTGGGTCGCGGCCTCGGATCACCACGCCGTGTCGACGGACGAGCCGAACGTGCTCAGCGTCCCCCGCGGTGGCTCGGCCGCCTTCCTGTCGCCGCGCCCGCTCCAGTTGCTGTCCATCTCGCCCGAGGTCCAGCACATGCTGGAGGCCCTCGGCGTCACCACGCTCGGTGCCTTCGCGGCGCTGCCGGCGCCGTCGGTGTCGCGTCCGTTCGAGGCAGACTTCCAGGCGCTCGCGCGCGGCGAGGGCGGCCAGACGCTGCGCCCGTACGCACCCGAGGCTCCGATCCGCGAGGACGTGAACATCACCAACGGCACCGCAACCGGCTTCTCGCTGGCGTCCGCCGTCGCCACGCTCGCCGAGCGCGTCGCGGTTCGTCTCGAGGGTCGTGGTCGCGGCGCCGCGCGGCTCGAGCTCGCGGTCACTGGTCCGGGGGGCGAGCGCATCGTCCCGATCGTGCCGGTCGCGTCGGCGCGCGTGCGCACGTCGCTCGAGGCGATGCTGGTGCCGGTCGGCGGCGAGCAGAAGCTGTTGTCCTCGAGCGAGGCGCTCGCCGATGCGATCACCACGGCACTCACCGGTGACGAGCACGTCTGGCGCCTGCGGCTCGCCGTGATCGGTGAAGCGATCGCCGGCGAGGATCCGATCTCCGAGCTCGCCGAGACCGAAGCCCCGGGCATCATCGACACGCTATCCGTCGTGCTGTCGAACACGGGTGGAAGTCTCGAGCTCGCGTTCGGGCCACTGTCCCTGACGCCCGGTCCCACGGCGGGTGTGCTGCGCGATCGGCGTGAAGCGCACCAGCGCACGCGGCGGACCAAGCGCCATCGCACGCGGCCGAACTCGGTGATCCAGCCGAAGCTGTTCAAGAGCTAACGACAGGTGCGTGGCGTCTCTGTGGTTACCCCCTCTGGGGCATCTGCTCGAGCAGGCGACGACCCACAGAGACATTCGCCGCGAGGACGCAACTCCGGCGCGCGCCAGCGCGAAGCTCTGTGGTTTACGGCGCCGCGAGCAACTCGTCTGCGAGCTTCTTCACCAGCTGCGCATCCGCGCGGTCACCGAACTGCTTCTTGATCGCACCGATCACGCGACCAGCCTGCTTCGGATCCTTCGCCGGGAGCTCGGAGACCACCTTGGCGACGGCCTCGCGTAGCTCGGCCTCCGAGAGGCCCTGCGGGAGGAACGTGCCGCACCACTCGATCTCGAAGTCGAGCTCGGCGACCTGCTCCTTGCCGCGATCGCCGGCGGCGACGTAGTCGATCCGCGCCTTCTCCATCTGCTTCTTGTAGGTGCGGATGACGTCGAGGATGAGGGCGTCGTCGACCGTGCCGGTGAAGTCCTTCGCCGTCCGCCGCTCCATGATCTTGGTGTTGATCATGCGGACCAGGTTTGCGGTCTTGGAGTCCTTGGCCTTCATCGCAGCGGTGAGCCGCTCGCGGAGCTGAGCTTCGAGAGACATGAGCGCTATCTACCACGATGGGCTGGGGCTGGCTGGAAGCCTGTACTGGGGAACGTTCAGTCAGGAAGTGGCCGCCACGGTCAAGACCGTGGCGCGGCCGGCCGCGTCTCAGTCCACATGCAGACCTCTGTCGCTGTCGTCGTCGCCTCGCTTCTCGTCGCGTCCGTATCGTCCGCGGAACCCAAACCCAAGGCTCCGAGCAAGGCCCCGACCAAGCCCGTGGTTGGCAAGGATCCGCTCGTCCTCGAGCTCGGCACCGCGATCGGCCCGTTCAAGCTCGGCATGCCAATGGAGCAAGTCGTCAAGCTCGACGCGTCGCTCAAGCCGGTCCCCGGTCAGCGTTACTCGTCACAGCGCTGGATCGAGGTCGGCTACGACGACAAGGATCGACTGTCGTGGATCTCGTTTCACGTCAACGAGTACACGCCCGGCGTGGTGATCGAGGGCAAGAAGCTCGTCAAGCCGATCACGAGCGAGGATCTGCAGAAGGCCGTGCCGGGATGCGGCGCGGTCGACATGCGCGAGGGGAGCTCGCTGGCGAAGTGCCAAAAGGGCACCGAGGTCGGCCACGCCGGCATGACCGTCGCGATCGTGCTGCGCAGCGCGCCGTGAGTGTCAGATCGCGTCGTCGTTGACCGGTGGGATCTTCGCGACCTTGTGGCTCTCGGCCATGGGCGACGACTCGTCGATCAACCGCGCAGCTTCCATCAACAGGTGCGTGGTGGTGACATTGACGCGATCGACGCCCTCGACGAGGCACGCCACGAACTCGAACTCGCCGGCGTTCCACGTCAGGAGGTAGTAGATGCACGCGGCGTCCACCGGCTCCTCGATATCGTCGAGCCGCGCGTGGACAACCTTGCCTTCGCGCACGAGGATCTGGGCGGAGACGCCGTCGGGGGCGCGCACCTGGAGGAGGCCGGTCTTGCGCTCGAGCTCGATCAGGATGAGCAGCGAGGACAGCCCGACCTGCGACAGATCGCCGCGCAGCCCACTCGCGGAACCGAGCTGCTCGCGCGTCTCCTGCAGCGTCTGCTGCGTGCGGCGCAGCGTCTTGGCGACGCGGAGATCGAGCTCCTCGAAGCGGAACGGCTTGGTGACGTAGTCGTCGGCACCGAGCCGGAAGCCGCGGATCCGATCGTCCTCGGAGGACAACGCGGTGAGGAAGATCACCGGGAGCATCGCGAGCTCGGGCTGCGAGCGCAGCTGGCGGACGAGCGCCCAGCCATCGAGCTTGGGCATCATCACATCGGTGATCAGCAGATCAGGCACGCGGGCGGTGGCGCGTGCGAGGGCGTCTTCACCATCGACGGCGGTCTCGACGCTGTAGCCACGCTTCTCGAGCACGGTGGCCACCATGCGGAGAATCCAGGCATCGTCGTCTGCCACGAGTACGTGCGGCATCGCCGCGTCAAGTTAGCGTGTTGCCAGCGACCTTCGCAACGTCACCGGCGACCAACTCCCGCGGTCGGAGGACTAATCCGAAAGCTCGCCTCGGTGGCGCAGGTGGGACGGGCAGAAGCCTTCGCACGAGATCTACGTCGGCCGGTTACGGGGATCGTGCAGGGCCAACCCCGGGACGCGGATCGGGGAGTTGGCTGACTGCGCGGGTCGTGGTCCAGCTCCCACGGTCGCGCGTGAGGATCCGACCGTCGGCGAGCGCGATCGCGAGGCGGCCCGCCCGATCCGCGACGACCCCGACCGCGGTGCCACTGGGCGTCACGGGCAGCGCCTCGTGGGCGAGCGACGCGTGGATCGTGAACAGCTCGAGCGTGCCGCGGCGGCTGGCGATCGCGATCAGGGTACCGGCAGGCCCGACCGTGGTGACCGTCACGGTCGATCCGCTGGGCCATCGGATGGTCTTTCCCGTTTGCAGATCGAACGCGCCGGTGGAGAGGATCGCCCAGCGATCGTCGACCAGCGCGATCACCCGCTTCGGTGCACCGGCGATCGGCTCGAGCTGCTTCCCGACGACGCGCGTGAGCCCGCGCTCCGTCGCGATCACGATCGTCTTGCCGGCGCCGATCGCGATCACCGGTGCAGGGGCGAGCGCGAGCTTCAACGGCTCGCCACGCTCGGTGCGATCGAGCGCGTACAGCTGGCGCGCGACGGCGGCGACCGCACGCGAACCACTTGCCATCACCGCCTTGTCTTTCTGGTGCAGCCGGATCGCCGACCAGCCGTTGGGCGCGAGCTTGTAGACGACGCCGTCACCGGACGCGATCACCTCGCCCGCGGCACGACCTGCGACTGTCAGTGCGTCGACGGTGGTGAGCCGCTGCGTCCGGACCCACGCACCTTTGCCATCCGGCGCGTAGACCTCGCCGTGCGGGCCGAGCGCGACCGCCTGCCGCGCATCGTCGGCGGGGCCAGGGGCGAGGAGCGCGAGTGGCTCGGCGTGTGCGAACCGCGCGAGCAGTGCGAGGACCGCCGCGGCGCGAATCACTTCGCGGAGCCGGAACCTTCGGGCGCTTTGGCCGGCGTCTCGTCGAAATGGGCGAAGCCGCACTTCTCGAGCTCGGCGCGCGACGTGGCCTTGCTCGCGCACTCGACCGACTCTTTCGACGAGCCGCTGCGGCACCGCCGGATCGCGGGCGACAGATCGGTCGCGTAGCCTTGCGTGCCCATCAGCTTGCGCATGTTCTCGATCGCGTTCTTGCACGCGCCTTCATCCGGCTTGTTGCAGCCGATAGCGCCAAGAGCAAACACGGCGGCGAGGGCGAACGCGAGACGCTTCATGACCATTCCTCCGCGGACTCTACCAGCAAGCGCGCACGGTCGAGATCCTGACCGGTGTCGATCTCGCGCCACTTGCCATCGATCAGGATCGGGTCGATCCGGATGCCGGTGTCGATCAGGTGCTGCCAGAGGTCGGTGAGGTACGCGTTGCGATAGGTCGCGGCGCGCTGGAAGTGCTGCTGGTCGTTGCCGGCGAACTTGTGCTGCAGCGTCTCGAGGGTGCGCGCGACCGTGGCGACCCCGCGCTCCGACAACTTGGTGAGCCCGATGTACTCGCCGATCGCTTCGTTCGCAGGTAACGAGCGCTTGCCGGTGCGCGCGACCGAGCCGTCGGGCATCAGGTCGGAGACCTCGCCTTCCTCGAGTGGGTGCTCGGTGCGGCCCTCGTAGATCACGCGAAACTCGCGATCGATCACGAGCCCGATGTCCGCGGGCGAGTCCACCGCGGCACGCGCGACCGACGGCGTGAAGATGATGTCCGAGTACGTCAACAGGCACGGCTGGTCGAGGAACTTCCGAGCGCACGCGAGCGACAGGAGGATGTTGTTGGTCTGCCACTCCGAATTGTCCACGAACGTCAGCCGGGGGGCAGGGGTTAGTTGCTTCGCGAGCTCCTCGAGGACGTCGCCGCGATAGCCGCGGATGATCACCAGCTCCTCGATGCCGGCCTGATGAAACGCGTCCCACACCCAACCGAGGATCGGCTTCGCGCCCACGTGCACCATGCACTTCGGGATCTCCTCGGTGTGCGGCCCCAGGCGCTTGCCTCGACCCGCCGCGATCACGATGGCGCGCTTGATGCTCATGGAGACTCCTTAGGGACAGGGGGCGTGAACCGACCGAGCCGCAGCAAGATCGTCGCGAGGCACTTCATCAGATAAAGCGCGTTGATGCCGGCGTACGCCCAGAAGTAGATGTCGATGCGATCGACGAGCGCGCAGATCCAGATGTACTGCGGGTAGTGAACGACCACGCGGCTACCCATCTCGAGCGCGGTCAGCACGAGGCCCAGCGGCCCCTTCCGTCCACCGACCTCGGCCGGCTGGCCATCCTCGGTGGCCTGCTTGGCGCCGAGCTCTGGCCGGCGGAGGAACGACGTCAGCGAGAGCCCGGCAGCGAGGCAGAACAGCCCTGCGAGCCCGACGAGGAGCAAGCGCTCGTCGAGGTTCTCCTGCCACAGCCGCACGGCGACCGCGCCGAAGATGAACATCGCCTTGAGCTCGTCCATCAGGAAGTCGAGCAGGTGACCGGCGGGCGACGCGATCTTGCGGAGCCGTGCGAGCTGGCCGTCGGCGCAATCGAGCACGAACGAGAATTCGTAGACGATCACGGCGAGGATCAGCTCGAGGTGCCCCGGCAGCAGGATCAGCATCGCCGCGGCCACGGCCGCCACGATCGCCGAGCCGAACGTCACCTGGTTCGGCGTGATCGGGGTGTTGCGGAGGACGTAGACGACCACCGCCGCGGGCGGCCGCGCGATGTACTCGGTGAACTTGTTGATGTCGCGCTTCTTCTTGGAGCTTCGATAGATATCTGCGATCTCGGCCAACACGACGGGCCGACTATAGAGTCGGAGGTAGCGATTCGCGAGGTTGCCGTCCCACCTTGAGACGCGCAGATCGCACCACCCCAGGGGCTGTTCGGGCTTCTTCCCTTGCGAGACCCCGACGCACTGGCATCCTCGTGCCCATGCGCCTCGTCACTCTTGCGTTGGTGTTGGCCGCAGGCACGAGTGCGGCCGATCCGGTCGGCGAGCTGCAGCGTGCGCTGCCCGCCGGTTGGAAGGTGATCACCAGCAAGAGCGAGCTGACGATCGAGCGGCTCGTTCCCGTCCAGATCACCGGCAAGTTCCTGCCGAACGCGGCGCACTACGGGAACGCACCCACCCTCGCACCGCCGAGCGCACCCACCGAGAAGCTGCGCCTCCGCTATCGCACCGAGCCCGCGTGGTCCGCCGCGCGGCTCGCGCAGATCACCGAAGCGAACAAGCAGATCTACGCGGAGCTCCAGCCGCTGCGCGTCAAGTTCAAGATCGATGACATCGCGACGGGGAAGGGGATGCCGCTACCAAAGACCTCCGAGGAGCAGCAGCGCCTGCATGACTACCAGGCCGCGTACGAGGCCGTGCTCGCCCGGGTCACCGCGGTGCCGCAGTGCACGCTCGGCAAGGTCAGCGTGTTCTCCGATCGCTCGACGTATCAACAGCTCGATCTCATGGTCGTGCCCGAGATCGCGATGCGCGAGGCCTACGCCGTCGTCGAGCTGGTCAAGCGCCGCTGCAAGGGTCTCTGAACGCGACCTCCGCTGGCGGCCTCGCGGGGCTTTGCGCGTCGTAAACTGTCCGACTTTCGGACATGAGGCAGTCGTGTCACAGGCGAGTGTTTGCTCGCATGGCGTGGAGGAACTCCGTGACCGTCGCAGCCCTCGAAGCTCCGGTTGACCAATCCTTGGCGAAGGTTGGCGAGAGTTGGAGACCCTCTGAATCGGGCCGTGCCCGTGCGGGCTCGGGTGGGACTCGGCGCGAGGATCGCTGGCTGACGGGCTGCTGCGATCCTGCGAGGCACGTTCACGGAGGGTCGAACAACACGCCGAGAATCGCCAACCTTCGCCAACGATCGGCTCGAACGCGTGCTCGCATGCGGCAAGCTGTCTGCGGACGCGTTGGACATCGAGCAGGATCCGCGCCGAGCAACCCCGGAGGGACGCTACCGAAGCTGCGCGCCGTGCTGATTCTTCGTCGAGCGCAGGTACACGATCAGATCGCGCAGGAAGCTCGGCTGCGCCGCGAACAGGCGCGCCAGCATCGCACGGTGCCCGAACGTCGTGATGCCGCGGGTGTAGTCGATCGTCGCGTGGACGCGCTCGATGTCGCCGGGTCTCGGCACGACGGTGCCGTGTGCCCCGAGGACGTGCGCGAGCTCCACTTGCCGCAGCGCCGCGAGGCTCGCGTGCAGCTTCGGCATCGACTGCCACATCACGAGCGAGAAGCCCGCGTAGCCGAGTTGCTCGACCAGCCCCCAGGCGAACGCATAGAGCCGCGCCACGCACGAGTGCTCGGCGCCCGAGAGCGCGAACACGTCCTGCACGATCAGCGTCCGCGATGGGCGGTCGACGAGCAGGACCTCGTCGAGCAGGTGCCCGTCGATCGGCAGCACCGCGAGCTCGTCGGGCAGCTCGATCGTGCCGAGGACGCCATCGATCTGGAGATGCGCCGCCGATGGATGCTTGAGGTGCCCCTCGGTACCGATCGCGATCGAGCCGGGGAAGTCCAGGCGCGTCTGCTCGACGAACAAGCTGTGGGCTTTGCCCTGCGTGATGAGCCACCGCACGTTGCCGAGCGTCCGGAGTTGTTCGGCGATCGCGGGTTCGAAGGCGATCGGGTTGATGATCGCGAGGTCGTCACCGAGCTTGATCACCGTCGCGATGGTGTTGTGGAGCAGTGGTGCGCCGGCCATCGGGAACATGTGCGCGACCCGCCACATCCGCCCGGGATGGATCGCGACGAGCCGTTGCGGCAGCGGCTCGGCCCGCCACTCGGCCTCGGTGGGCAGCAGGCCGATCAAGGGGTGCTGGGGCGTCGCCAGCGCCCGCGCATCGTCGAGCGAGCGCTGCGCGCGATCTGGATCGCGGGCACGCCACACCCAGGCCGCGTAGAGGTGCGCCGGAAACTGCGAGGCGTGACTCGCGACCAGCTTGCGCGCGGTGTCGAGGACGTCGATCCGGATCAGATCGGGCTGCGTCAGCCCCCACGCGATCCGCTGCGCCGCGCGAAAGAACTTGTTGGGCGATCCGCCGAGCTGCTCGACGAGCCGCCACTCTTCCTGCGTGTCCTTGCCGAGTAGATAGATCGAACGCATCAAGACTCCGTCGGTGGCCGCGACATCCGTCGCGCGATGTCGCCGATCGACACGCGCTCCGTATCGATCCGCTGCCGCACCAGCAAGAACGTGTTCATCATCCCCTTGCCCTTGACCTCGACGGGTCCACGGGGCTCGAAGTCGAACTGGTTGTCGAGCAGCTTGTACGTGGTCTCGGTGACCTGGATCCGGCCGGGGATCCCGGTCGATTCCATCCGGCTCGCCATGTTCACGGTGTCGCCCCACAGGTCGTAGATGAACTTCTTCGTGCCGATCACGCCGGCCACCACCGAGCCGGTGTGGATGCCGATGCGGATCGACAGGGGCGAGCCGGTGCGCTTCACGTACGCGTCGATGCCCGCGATCATGTCGAGCGCCATGTGCGCGATCGCCGTCGCGTGATCGGCGATCGGTTGCGGGATGCCGGCGACCACCATGTACGCGTCACCGATCGTCTTGATCTTCTCGAGGCCGTGCTGCTCGGCGAGCTTGTCGAACATGCTGAACAGCTCGTTGAGCATGGTCACCAGCTCCTCGGGGCTGGTCTTCGACGCGAACGTCGTGAAACCGGCGAGGTCGGCGAACATCACGCTGACCGCGTCGAACCGATCGACGATCAAGCTCTCGCCGTGCTTCAGCCGCTCGGCGATCGGGCCCGGCAACACGTTGAGCAGCAACCGCTCGCTCGTCGCCTTCTCCTCGGTGAGCTCCGACGTCCGCTGCTTGACCAGCTCCTCGAGGTTGTCGCTGTGCAGCTGGATCGTGTCCGCCATCGCGTTGAAGTTCTTGCCGAGCTGCCCGATCTCGTCCCTGGTTCGCACCTCCGTCCGCGCCGCGAAGTCCTTGTCGGCGAACCGCTGGATCGTCTGCGACAGCGCGAGGATCGAGCGCGTCAGCACCGTCCCCATCGCGATCGACACCAGCAGCGCGAGCGCGACCACCGCGAGCGAGAGCTTGATCGCGAGGCTCGACGCCGAATCGAGCACCGCGCGCATCTTGACGTCGGTGATATCGACGCCGAGCACGCCCAGACACCGCCCTTTGCCGTCGCGCAGTGGCGTGCCGGAGATATCCGCCAGCGGGATGTACGCCGACACGCTCGTCAGATCGAACTCCTCGTCGTAGACGAAGTCCGGCTCGAGCTCGATCGAGCAATCGGTCAGCGCCTTCTTGAGCAGCGGAATCTCGTCGACCGCGTACTCCTGATCGAAGTGGCTGATCTCCTCGTGCTCGCCGAGCTTCTCGCCGCGTGCTTCTCGCGCGCGAAACTCGAGGACGTCGGCGTCGACCACGAACCGCGGCTTGTCGGGATCATCCGTCGGCGCGAGCAGGTACGCGAAGTGGAACAGATCCTTCTCCGTCGACCGGATCATCTGCAGCTCGTCGTAGACGATCTTGTAGTCCGCCGAGTGCTCGACCTCGCCGAGCTTGCCCTCGTCCTCGCCGACGCCGCGCCTGTCGAGCAGCCGGCGATAGGCGGGGATGTCGATCGCGTGGCGGCCGACCTTGGTGATGTCGCGCAGCCGGTCGCGGTACTGGCTCGTCATCTCGGTCTCGACGAACCGATACAAGAACAGCGCGAGCAGCACGCTGAGCAGCGAGCTGACTCCGAAGAACGCGATCGTGAGCTTGCGTCTGAGCCGCACGTTCCCACCGCGACCGTATCACGTCGATTTCTCAGCTCGTCCGCACTCGGCGCACCGTCTACGCGAAGCCGTCGCGACGCGTTTGGCGCCGGCCCAGCGCTGTCCGTTTCAGGCGCTACTTGCGCACGCAAATGTGCCGGGTCGACAGGGCCGGAGTGCCTAGACACCCATCGGTCTCGCCGGGCGGGCATTCGAGCGCGACCTCCTGACTGCAGCTCTGTCCCGCAGTGGCTGTCGTGGCGATGCAGACATGGACCTGCGTCCGTTGATCGAGGCAGCCATCGACCCCGTTCCCGCACTCGAGCGCGACCTCCTGCGCGCACGACGAAGGAGAGGTCGGTGCGACGGCCGCGATGTCCGGGGTGGAGCTCGGGCTCGACACCGTCTGATTGGGCGAGCTCGAAGGAGTCGCGCAGCCAAACACGCAAATTGCACTGATGGTCGAATACAGAAGATGCTTCACGATCGTTGCCTTTTTAGTGGGGCCGGCGTCCGGCGTTTCCCTACAGACGCAGCGACCCGGTGATTCTAGCGTTGCGTCGTGCGAATTTCGGCGCCGTCGCTCAGCAGGGCGCCGAGCGTCACGTCGAGCTGCGAGTCGATCAACGCGACGATGCTGGCGATGTCGGTCGCATCCACGGCCAGCACGGCTTGCAGATGCGTACAGACGCGATCGGAGAGTCGCTGGCGGAGCTGGCGGAGCCAGCGCGCGGTGGTCGTGGCGTGAACGCCGTACAGGAGGCCTAGCTTGTCGACCGAGAGACGATCTACGAGGTGCAGCTTGAGGAGTGTTCGGTCGCGCGCGTCGAGCTCGCGCAAGGTGGTTCGCCACGCCGTGGTGAGCCCTGCGAGGTAGGTCTCCTTGAGCCGCGCCAGCATGGGATCCGCGCCACCTTGGAGCGCAGCAAGTGCGCGATCTTCGAGCGGGACATCGCGTTCCTTGCGCCGCAGGCTGACCGCGGTCCGCACCGCCGCGACCTCGAGCCACCTCGCGAGCGGACCCCGTCCTGTGAATGCGGCGATCCGAGGGGCCGAGCCATCGCCGCTCACGAGCAGCCGTTCGCGCAGCACCTGCTTGGTGTCGTCGATGAGGGAGGGATCGGAGAAGCGCGCCAGCGTGCGATCGAGGAGCGCCACGTACTCGCGCTCGAACACCGCGATCGCGAAGGCGTTGCCGGCAGCCAAGGCGGCACAGAGGTAGAGCTCGATCGAATTCTCACGCGCTCGATCGTCGAGGCGCGTGCGCGCGTACGCGGTGAACTCCGCGCGATCGACCACCACCGTTGGCCAGCGCAGGCGAGCGACGTCCCAGGTCGTCGCGAGATGATGCTCGATCTCGGAGATAGGACGGTTATGGTACCAGCAGTGGACGCCTGCCCCAGCGAAGACGCGCTCCTGGCGTGCCTCGAGGCACAGCGGATCAGCGAGCTCGCGGAACACCTCGACGCGTGCGATCAGTGTCGCGAGGTCGTGGCAGTCCTGGGGCGAGGATCGAGCGAGCCGCTCCCCGCGCTCGGCGAGGTTCCCGCGCGGATCGGGCGCTTCGTGATCGAGCAACGACTCGGGGCGGGCGCGATGGGCGTCGTGTACCTCGCCCACGACCCGCGCCTCGAGCGGCGGGTCGCGCTCAAGGTGCTGCGCGATGACATGCCCGCCGCGGAGTTGTTGATCGAGGAAGCCCGGGCGATGGCGAGGATCGAGCACGACAACCTCGCCGTGGTCTACGAGGTGGAGCAGGTCGGCGACCGCGTCGCGATCGCGATGGAACATCTGCCCGGCGGAACACTGCGTGCGTGGCTGAAGACCCGGCGGACGTGGCGCGAGACGGTCTCGGTCATGGCTGGCGTGGCGCGCGGGCTCGCAGCCATCCACGCCGCGGGCATTGCGCATCGCGACCTCAAGCCAGACAACATCCTGTTCGACCTCACGGGCCGCCCCCGGATCGCGGATTTCGGGCTCGCGACCCAACCGACCGCTACCACCACGACGAGCGTCATCGGAACACCGGCATACATGGCGCCCGAGCAGCTCGCAGGTGCACCCGCCGATGCCGCGAGTGATCAGTGGAGCTTCTTCGTGTGCTTGTTCGAGGCGTTGACGGGAAGCCGACCGTTTCGAGGGAGCACTCCGGCGGAGCTCCGCGCGCACATGCTCGCCACCCGAGCACCGCGTGTCGTCGGTCCTCGCAAGCTCCAGGCGCTCGTCGCGCGGGGGCTCGCCGTCGATGCCGGATCGCGGCACCCATCGATGTCGTGGGTCGCCGAGACGCTTGGTCAGATGCGACTCTCACGGCGCGCGGTCCCAGCCCTGGTCGCGTTCGCGGGCATCTCGGTCGTCGCGGTACTGATGACCTCGACGGGCGAGCGCGACAACGCCGCCCCTTGCGATCGATCCCGCGATCGGATCGCCGAGGTGTGGAATGCAGGGGAAGCGGCACGGATCACGGCCGTGTTCGGCAAGGCCGGGATGATCGACACCGCATCGATCGTCACGCGCGGACTCGAACGGTACGCGGACGCCTGGGCGGTCGGTCAGCGCGCGAGCTGCGAAGCGACCCACGTGCAGCAGGTTCAATCCGAGACCCTCCTCGATCGCCGCACGATCTGTCTCGAGGAACGGCTCGCGCACGTCGAGGTGCTCGTCCAGGCGCTGAGCGGAGATGACCGCGGAGTGCTGGCGCGTGCCGGCGAGGCCGTGGCCATGCTGCCCCCCATCGCGGATTGCGCGGATCTTGCCGCCCTGGTCAGGACCCCGCGCCCGGTAACGCCGGATCCCGTCGCTCGCGAGCGAGGGCGGCAGGCCTGGCTCGAGATCGCGCGCGTCCATGCACTGGCATCGCTCCACGATGTCAGCGTGCGCACGCGGGTCGAGCCGATCCTGGCGACCGCCACGGCGTTGCGCGACCATGCTCTCGAGGCCGAGGCTCGACTCGTGATCGCGGATGCGCTCTCCGTCGATCTCCAGCTCGCCCCCGCGCGTGTGGCCTTCGCCAAGACCGAGCTCGCAGCAGAGGCCGGCGCGCACGACGATCTGCGTGCGCGCGCCTTGATCGCTCACGCGACGCTGGTCGGTGCACGCCAGCAGGACCCGGCCGGCGGTACGGAGCTCCTCGCACATGCACGCGCGGTGATCGCGCGGCTGGGCGTCCGGCCCGACCTAGATCGCCGCGTGCTGGTTGCCGAAGCGGCGATCGCGCTGGCACGTGGGGATGCGACCAGTGGTGAACGTCTGTTGCGACGGTCGCTCGAGACGCTTCCCGAGACCGGGCCCGAGGGTGTCTTGCGGACGACGGCGTTGCGCAACCTCGCGAGCGTGCTGGGCGAGCAAGGCCGCCACCGCGAGGCCCTGGTCGCTGCACGCCAGGCGCTCGCGCTCGCCGAGACGTTGCTCGGTCCCGGTCACCTCGATGTCGCCGAGACCTGGTCCATGCTCGCACTGGCGCTGCACTTCGTTGGCGATGAACCCAATGCGCTCGCCGCGGCGATCCGAGCCCTGACCACGAAGCAGCACGTGCTTGGGCCGGATCACGTCGGGCTCAGCAGCACCATCATGGTGCGCGCTGTGATCGAACGCGACTCGTCGAGGGTCGACGGACATGCCGCGGCTCGCACGTTGACCGACCGCGCGATCGTGCTCCGCCGTGCCGGCTACGGTGCGGACAGTCCCCTGACCCTGACCCTCGTCAGCGAGCGTGGTTCGCTGGCGGTCGACGCGGGTGAGCATGCGATCGCGCGCGCGAGCTTCGCCGCCGCGCTCCCGGGGCTCGAACGAGCCTGGGGAGCCGGCAGTCCAGCAGTCACCCAGGCGCGTCAAGGTGAGGCGCTGATGGCGGAGCGTGCGGGCGAGTTTTCCTCCTGTGCCCATCAACTCTCGGAGGTCGCGGCGGTGATCCGCCGGCTCGATGGACCTGCAAGCCCGCGACTCGGCGAGGTTGGGCTGCACCGCATCCGGTGCTCGATCCTGGCCGGTGCGCTCACGGAGGCGGCGACCGCGCTCGCGCAGATCACGGTGCTCGAGTTGTCTAGTGAGGAACGCAGCCTACACAGCCTGCTCGAGGCGTGGCTCGCGATCGAGCTCGGCGCGACGTCGCGCGTACGCTCGATCCTCACCAAGCTGGACACCCGCACCTGGCAACCCGCACTGGAGCTCGAGCTCGCAGGTTTGTGGGGCCGGCTGAAGGATCCCCGAGCGTGGGCCCATGTCGAGCACGCGACCCACGCCCTGGGTGAGGACCTCACCACCGCAGAGCTCTGGTTTCGTGCCGCCGGGGTGGCGCGCACGGTGGCCCGTCCGGCTGATGCAGACCGCTTCGCGACACGTGCACTCGCACTGGCGATCACCGCACGGGCTGGACCCGACACGCTCGCTCGCTATCGCTCGAGAGCCCCGCGGAAACCGTGACGCGTGGGCTAGATTGCTTCGCGATGCGTCTCCTCCTGATCCTCGCCATCGCCCTGGCCAGTCGAAGCGTCTCGGCCGATCCATTCCCCGACAAGACCGAGCGGGTGATCGGCGCGGGTCGGGTGTGGGCGCAGGTGAAGTTCTTCCACCCGTGGCTTGGCTACAAGGCGATCGACTGGGACGCCGCGTTCACCACCGTGTTGCCGAGGATCGAAGCGGCGAAGACCGTCGACGAGTACCGCGCCGCGATCAAGCTGATGGTCGACAAGCTCGGCGATCCGGTGACCCACGTGGTCACCGCGCCCGTCGTCACCACCAAGCCCGGCGCGACCGGCGACTGGTTGACGACTCCCGCGCCGGGCATCGTGCTCGCCGATCTCGACGGCTTCACCGCCGGTGGCTACGACTACGTCGGTTACGAGAAGAAAGGCGAGCGCCTCACCGGCGAGCTCGCGAAGGCCAAGGTCCTCGTGCTCGATCTGCGCGCGGCCGAGCGCGACTTCGTCGGCACGGCGATCGACGAGTTCAAGGACGCGCTCCCCGCGATCGAGCGATGGCCGATCGAGCGCATCGTCGAGCACCACGGCTTCTGGACGCAGGAAGGGCAGACCTCCGGTGGCTACTACTCGACCTACTCGTATCAGGGCCAACAGCCAGCGAAGCCGGCCCCTGCGAAAGGGCCCTCGCACGTGGTCGTGATCGCGGAGCGCGACACCGTGATCCCGTCGTCGATCCTCGCGTTGCAGGCCTCCGGGGTCGCGACGATCGTCGGGCGCACCCTCGTCGAGGAGAACGCGGTGACCACGGCGAAGATCGTCGTCGCGGGTGTCGAGGTCCAGCTCCGGCTCAGCGAGCTGTTGTGGGGACCACCCACCGCCGACGTCGTGATGCCCACCGGCGACCTGCGTGCGAAGGCGCTCGAGATCGCGAAGCGAGTGGCAGGCCAGAAGCCGGCACCACGCGCGCCGAAGCAGTCGGTGCTGCCGAACTACCTGCCTCGGTACGATGCGGACTACGCGGCGACGCCGTATCCGTCGCGCGAGCTCCGCGTGCTCGCCGGCATTCGTGCCTGGGCGATCCTCGACCGGTTCTGGCCGTATCGCTACCTCGCTGGAGATTGGGACAAGGCGCTGCGCGAGACGTTGCCGAAGCTCGAGGCCGCCACCGATCAGAAGTCGTACTTGAACGCGCTGCGCGAGCTCGGTGCCAAGGCCGGCGACGGTCACATCAACGTGTGGTCGACCGGGAAGGGCACCGATGCGCCGATGGGGACCGCCTCGCTCAAGCTCGACCTGATCGAGGGCAAGCTGGCGGTGATTCAGACCGACACCAAGGGCATCGCCGTCGGGGACGTGATCGAGACGATCGGCGACAAGCCCGCATCGGCCGTGCTCGCCGAGCGGCGCGTCATGGTCAGTGCATCGACCGACGAGGCGCGCGATCACCTCACCGCAGCCACGCTGCTCGCCGGCCCCGACGGTAGCTCGCTCAAGCTCGGCGTGCGCGGTGCCGATCGGACGCTGCGCGAGATCACCGTGACGCGCGCGATGGCGAGCTGGCAGTTCATCTACAAGGCGGCCGCGCCGGCCCCGCACTGGAAGAAGCTCGCGAACAACATCGGCTATGTCGATCTCAAGGAGCTCACCGTCCCCGAGGTCGAACCGATGTTCCAGGAGCTCGGCGGCACCAAGGCGATCGTGTTCGACATGCGCGGCTATCCGAAGGGCACCGCGTGGGCGATCGCGCCGCGCCTCAACGTCAAGGGTGCGAAGTACGGCGCGCAGTTCCTCCAGCCCTACGTGATCCCTTCACCGTCCGGCGGCGACGCTCTCGACGACCAGCGCATCCGCTTCCTCCAGGGCATCCCACCGCTGGCGCCGGGCGCTTCGATCTACCGCGGCAAGGTGATCGTTTTGATCAACAGCGACGCGGTCAGTCAGTCGGAG
>JANNBP010000186.1:0-29343 GCA_031385555.1 Deltaproteobacteria bacterium
CCGATCTCGACCCCGATCTCGACCCCGATCTCGACCCCGAGCTCGACCCCGATCTCGACCCCGATCTCGACCCCGAGCTCGACCCCGAGCTCGGCACCGATCAGCGCCGCCTCGACGAGGGTCTCGCTTCATAGAACGAGACCGGGCTGCGCGCCGTCACGAACGTAGCGCAGGATCACCCGATCTCGGCCCCGATCTCGACGCCGATCTCGACCCCGATCTCGACCCCGACCTCGACCCCGATCTCGACCCCGATCTCGACCCAGATCTCGACCCCGATCTCGACCCCGATCTCGACCCCGAGCTCGACCCCGAGCTCGACCCCGATCTCGACCCCGAGCTCGACCCCGATCTCGACCCCGATCTCGACCCCTCCCCAGACCGTGACGAATCAACCATTCGGCCGGTGCGACCCGCGGGATCAGCGCGACTCACGTCGTGACGAGCGTGTGCTTGCAGCACCCCATGGGTGAGCAAGCGCGCCTGGTCACTCGTCGTCGAGCTTCGCGCCCTTCATCCCGCACATCATCAGCCCCATCAACTGCTCGGGCTCGATCGTCAGGTAGAACGTGATCGTCGCGCCCTTGTGCTCGAGCTCGGCCTTGTCGGTCAGCTTCGTGATCTCGTCGCGACAGGTTTCCGGAAGCTCCGAACGCTGGGCCTTCCACAACGCGCGCGTGGTCTCGACGACGCGCGCGGCCGCTGCGGCATCCACCGCAACGAGGCGCCCCTCGACGGTGAGCTTCTCGTTGACGGCCTTCTGGAGCAGCCAGCCCGAGATCTTCTCGATGCCATCCTGCGGCTTCGCAGGAACATAGGCCATCGCGATCAGTGCGTCCGACGGTGCCTTCGCGAGCTCGGTCTTGATCGCCGCGCGTGGCCCCGCGCCCTCGACCTTGATCGCCGACTTCCAACGGTCGGTGGCGATGGCGAACACCTTGGTCCCCATCGCCACCATGGCGAGCTCGTCGATCTTGACGAACGGGATCTTGGTGCGTTGCTCGTTGAACTGCGTGAGCTGTTGCGCGCCCTGGTCTTTGTCCTCGGGCTGCTGCGGCGCGATCATCGCGAGCTGGTGATCGCCATACGCGATGATCCCGGCTCCCTTCCGATCGTCGTGCTCGTGAATGACGAGCACCGCGTCGGCATCCGCCGGCACGTGAGAGAACAGCTCGTCGGCATTGCCGATCGAGTCGAAGTCGTCGGGAAGGAACCACAGCTTGTGGTCCCAGGCCGCGCGCACGACGGCGAACTTGCCGATCACGAACATCGGCACGAGGACGGCAGCGGCCACGAACACGGCGCGCATCAAGTAGCGATCGCCGGGTGCGAGCGTGGTCTTTGGAGGTGCCTTGTCGCCGGCGAGCCGCTGCCGTCGCCGGCGCTCGCCGATCACGTGCCACAGCACCGGCAGCACGGGGAACGCCAGCACACCGACGGCCGCGGCGAGCCACTTCGGCTGATCGCGCGAGATGAGATATGCCGACGCGAACAAGGCCACCACCAGCCCGAACACCACGAGCCCGATCCCGAAGATCGCCTTACCGCGACGAGTCGACATGCGGGAACGCTACCACCGGCGCGTCGGGACGCTCAGGGAAGTTTCACGTACTCGAAGTCGCCCGGCAGCCCGTTGATTCCCTTGAGCGGCGGGGCGATCCAGTTGGCCATCTTGCCGCGCTCGTAGACCGGGCTCATCAACGACTTGATGTACGTCTCGTCGGCGTCGTTCGGCAGCCACTCACCACGGCGCGCGTCGAACGCGGCCTGATCGAGCAACTGACCGTCCGGCGTGAACCTGAGCGTCGACCACATGCCGATCTGGCGATGGAACTTGTTGGACGGGAGCCGGAGCTCGAAGTCGAGGCCCTCCTCCTTGATCGTCTTGTTCCAGCGATCGACGCCGCGCTGGCAGTCCTTGATGTACTCGGTGCGGAGCACCTCGTTGAGTGCGTTGCGCATCGCGACGTGCTTCTGGGACACGACCTGGCCGCCCTCGAGGACGTCCATCGCGAAGGTGCTGCCGACGAGCTTGTGCTCCTGGTAGCGGTCTTCCTTGTAGCGGCCCTTGAGACCCGCCGCGAACGCATCGGCCGCGTTCGACGACACCTCACCACCGAACAGATCGAGCGACAGCGTGTACCAGAGGTTCAGGTACTTCTGGATCGTCGGCAGATCGACGCCGCCCTGTGCGCGCACGTCCCCGTTCGGATCCTGCTTGGTCAGCTCGCACGCGCGCTTGACCACGCGCTGCACGCCGGTCTCGCCGACGAACATGTGATGCGCTTCCTCGGTCAGCATGAACCGACAGGTGCGCGCGAGCGGATCGAACCCGCTCTCGGCGAGCGCGGCGAGCTGATACTTGCCATCGCGATCCGTGAACATCGTGAACATGAAGAACGACAGCCAGTGGCTGGTCGGCTCGTTGAATGCCCCGAGGATCCTCGGCTTGTCGGCGTCACCGCTGCGGCGCTGGAGTAGCTCCTCCGCTTCCTCGCGGCCGTCGCGACCGAAGTACGTGTGGAGCAGATAGACCATCGCCCACAGGTGACGGCCTTCCTCGACGTTGACCTGGAAGAGGTTGCGCAGATCGTAGAGCGACGGTGCGGTCTCGCCGAGAAGACGCTGCTGCTCGACGCTCGCTGGCTCGGTGTCGCCCTGCGTGACGATCAGGCGCCGCAGCTGGTTGCGGAACTCGCCCGGGACCTCGTCCCATACCGGTGTGCCCATGTTGTCGCCGAAGTGATGCAGGCGACCTTCGACCTTGGGCTCGAGGAAGATGCCCCAGCGATAGTCCGGCATCTTGACGTAGTCGAAGTGCGCCCAGCCCTCGGTCTCGACGGAGACCGCGGTGCGGAGAAAGATGTCCTTCGCGTTCCACGGCGACGGACCCATCTCCTTCCACCAGTCGATGAACTTGGGCTGCCAGGCCTCGAGTGCGCGCTGCAGGCGCTTGTCGCCACCGAGGTTGACGTTGTTCGGAATCTTCTCGTCGGTGAGTACGCTGCTCATGGCTAGGTCCTATTCCACTGAAACTGCGGCCGCGTCGGCTGGCCGTAGAGGGTGAGTGCGCCGTGCTCGCCGGTCGAGTTAGCGCGGGTGAAGATCCAGTTCTGCCAGGCCGACAGGCGCCCGAAGATCTTGGTCTCGAGCGTCTCGGGTCCGACGAAGCGAAGCGACTGCTCCATGCCGGTGAGCGCATCGGGGGACAGCGACGCACGCTCCTCGACGGCGATCCGCAGCTCGTCGGCGAAGTCGATCTCGTCGGCGGCGATCGTGGCGATCCCTAGCTTCTCTGCCTGCTCGCTCGGGACGACAGCGTCCTGACCGAGCACGGCGCGGACTTGTTCCGCGTCTCCGTAGAACCGGGCGTCGAGGCGAGAGAGCCCGGACGACATCACGAAGAAGCCGGTGTTCGCGACGGAGACCGAGACGCCGATCTTCTCGTCGCCGTCGATCAGCATGTAGAAGCGGTCGGCGCCGAGAGCGAGCTCGAGCAGGGAACCGGCGAAGCACGACGACGGATCGTCGGCGACGGCGTAGAACGAGCGCGCCGTGTTGTCGTACCGCTTGAGCACGCGGCGCTGCAACAACCGGATCTCGCGGGCGAAGCCGTTGGTCTCCGCCGCCTTCGCGAGCCGCTCGTCGTGCTGCTGCACGAGCTTCTGATCGCCGGCGGTTCGAACCGTGACCATGCCGATCACCGAGTGGTCGAAGCGCAACCTAAGCAGCGCCTCGTCTAGCTCGCGGAACGCGCGGAGGCTCCACGTGTTTGCATCGAGCTCGGTATCGCCCGCCTCGGGGCCACGGACCACGAGCTCGCCGGTGCGGGCCGCGCGATCGACCTTCAGCGTGACGAACTGGTACGACAGCGTGTCGCCGTCGAGCTTGCCGTTGAGCGGTGGCAGCTCGATCGCCGGGCCGCGCGCGACCGTCTGCTTCGCGGCGAGCGCTCGGGCACGATCCGCGAGCGACTTGTCCCACGCGCTGCGCGACACGACGTGATCGACGAGACCCCAGTCCTTCGCGCGCTTGCCCTTGATGCCCTCGGCGGTCGTACAGAACACATCCGCACGATCGCGGCGAACCTTGCGCTTGTCGACCAACCTCGTTAACCCGCCGGTACCGGGGAGCACGGCGAGGAGTGGCGTCTCCGGGAAGCTCACGGCGGAGTTGCCGTCGTCGACGAGCATGATCTCGTCGCACGCGAGGGCGAGCTCGTACCCGCCACCTGCGGTGGTGCCCTTGCAGGCGGCGAGCGTGGCGAAGCCTGAACGAGCACTCGCGTCCTCGAGATAGATCCGGGTCTCGTTCGTGAACTTGCAGAAGTTCACCTTGAAGGTGTGGGTGGACAGCCCGAGCATGTAGATGTTCGCGCCCGAGCAGAACACGCGATCGAGATCCGCGGTGAACACCAGGCACTTCACGCCCGGGTGCTCGAACCGCAGGCGCTGGATCGCATCCGCGAGCTCGATGTCGACCGAGAGATCGTACGAGTTCAGCTTGAGCTCGTAGCCCGGCTTGTGTGGGTGATCGCTGTCGACCTGCATCTTGAGGGTCGCGATCTCGCCGTCGACGCTCAGCGCCCAGTGCTTGTAGCGGCTCGGGTGCGTCTCGAACCGCGTCGGTCCCGAGGCGGCTGCGTGGTCTGCCATGCCGATCAGGTACCAAGCAATTTACTGCTTGTCACGCGACATCTTCATGCACTATATGGCATAGGTGAGCTACCTCGGTTCCGTCGGTGCGGCCGTCCGCGCGCAGCGCGAGCGCAAGGGCTGGTCGCGTCGCCAGCTCGCCGAGCACTCCGGTGTCTCCGAGCGATTCCTCGCCCAGCTCGAGCTCGGGGACGGCAACATCTCCCTCCTCAAGTTCGCTGCGGTCGCCCACAGCCTCGGCACCATGCCCTCCACGCTCCTCGCGACGGCAGACTCTCCATCAGACGCGCGCCCGCTCGCTCTCCTCGGTGTTCGTGGCGCCGGAAAATCCACGATCGGCGAGGCGCTCGCGAAGAAGCTCGACATGCCGTTTATCGAGCTCGATCAAAGGATCGAGGAGGCCGCCGGGCTGCCCCTCTCCGACGTCTTCGCCACTCACGGCGAGGCCTACTACCGCCGCCTCGAGCGCGAGGTGCTCAACCAGCTGCTCGCCGATCGGCAAATGATGGTGCTCGCCACCGGCGGCTCGATCGTCAACGACCCCACCAACTACGCCCTGCTCCGCTCGCGCTGCCGCACCGTCTGGCTGCACGCGACGCCGGAGGATCACTGGAACCGAGTCGTCGCCCAGGGCGATCAGCGCCCGATGCGCGAGAACCCGCATGCGTTCGCCGAGCTCCGTGCGCTGCTCGCGGCTCGCGAAAAGCTATACGCGCGTGCCGATCACACGATCGAGACCAGTGGTCGCCGAATCGCCGGTGTGGTCTCCGACGTCGCGGCCCTCGTCGACTAGGAATTTCCGGACCGAGGTTCGGTCAAATTGCAGCAGCGACTCCTGATCTCCGGACCGGGGTTCGGACAATACCTCTACTCCAACCACACGCAGTCGGTGCGCCGAATCGGATCGCCGCGACGTGCACTCGAACGCGCGAAGCTAGATCAGCCACGCCGCAACGCAGCCAAGGTCATTGCCGCGATGACGAGCAATGGCACGGCCGGTGGCAGGTGCTTGAGGAGCAGAGCGACGGAGCGGCAACTCCGTCTCGGGAATGAATCGATGGATGAGTTGGGAACTGCGAGGTTAGAGTTTCAGAGCTCGGCGGGTCCTGTGTTTCCAAGGGGGGTGAATCTGGTGAGCCAGTACGTTCCTCGAGGAAACCTAGCGTTCCCATAACGAAGCCATTCCGATCGCGCGTCGTCGTAGCCGGCGAGAAAGACCTCGTAGTCCTCCAAGGCTTTCATGCGGGCGTCCCGGCGACCCGCAAACCGTGGGCGCAACGTACACTCCCGAGCCGGCGACCTCGGAGAGTCATTCCAGCGCTGTTCCATCACCGTCTTTCGTCCTAAGAGACGCCGCCCCGAGGTCTGCCGACTTCGCATCGCCTGAGATTCCATGGCGCCGACGCGTTGTACGAGCTCCTCGACGATCACATCTCGTTCGCCGAGCTCCGGTGGGATCGTAAAGGTCAGCGAGATTGATTCGGGCCATCCCCGATCGCCGCGAAAAAAGAAGCGGGGACGCCGCGCCACCAAGGCTTTGTCGTGAACGAGGTAGCGGTAGCCACTCAGTCCAGGCCACTGCGTCGCGCGCTCCACGAGGAAGTCCTTCACGGGATTTGCTGCCGCGTACGCAACTTTGTCGAGGATCGTCTCGTAGTCGAGAAGTCTGGTCACGCAGGTCTCGCCCGATGCCCACAGGTTCTCCCGTCGATCGCGATATCTGTTGATGCACTTGGCGACCATCTTGTGGAATTGCTCGATGAAGCGCGGAAAGCATCCGTACCGGTCGAAGATAACGGTGTGGTGATGATTGGACTCGACCATCACCATGAGGACGTCGATCTTGAAGCGCTGTGCCGCGTCGCCGAGGCAGTACGCGATCGCATTGTTCACTTCCTCATGCGGAGTCAGGAGAAACTGCCGCTGTGAGCAGTTTCGAGTGACGAGATAGAACTCACCGGGCAAAACCTGTCGAGGTCGGGTCACGAGTCGCTTCTCGGCGAGAGCAGCGCCAAAGTTGCGTCCAAAGTTACACAGTCGAATTGCCGAGTAGTTTTAGTTACTTTCCTGAACCTCGGTCCGGAAACACCAAACCTCGGTCCGGAAACACCGAGTCTTGGCCGGCAGGAGCTGCGCCTGTCGTCGACTAGCGAAACGGCTGGTCCTGGCCGAGAGCTGGGACGATCGACGCACTGGCACGTAGCGCCGCATCGACGTGGCGTGCGAGCTCGCGACCCTCGGCGATCGCCCACACGATCAGCGAGGCGCCGCGATGCGCATCACCCGCCGCGTAGACGCCCGGGAGATTGGTCGCGTAGGCAGCGTCGATGGCAAGGTTGCCGCGCGAATCGAGCGCGATGCCTAGCTGATCGACGAGCGTCTGCGTTTCGGGACCGACAAAGCCAAGCGCGAGGAGCAGCGTCTCGACGGGAAGTCGAAGCTCCTCACCCGTGTCGAGGCGCGTGCCGACCAACGCTTCGAGCTTGCCGTTGCCTTCGAGGCGGGTGGTGCGGAAAGCGAAGGTTCGCTCGCCACCCTCCTCTTGCGAGGACGAGGTGCGGAAGGTCAACGGCCAGGCGGGCCACGGGTTCGCGACCGCGCGATCATTCGGCGGTGCCGGCAGGAGCTCGATCTGGGTGACGTGTGCAGCGCCCTGACGATGCGCGGTACCGAGGCAGTCGGAGCCGGTATCACCGCCGCCGAGGATGATCACGCGCTTGCCAGCGACCGAGTGCTTTGCGGCGCGCTGCGCGGCGATCGCTTCGTTCTGATCGCACAGGTAGTCCATCGCGACGAGCACTCCAGGGAGCACGCGACCGGGCACCGCGAGCTCGCGCGGACGCATCGCACCGATCGCGAGGATCAGCGCATCGTGCTCGGCGCGCAGTGCAGACCACGTGGGATCCCGACCGACGTGCACGCCAGTGCGAAACTCGATGCCCTCGGCCTCGAGCAACGCGAGGCGGCGGTCGATCACGTGCTTCTCGAGCTTGAAGTCTGGGATGCCGTAGCGGAGCAACCCACCGATGCGATCGGCGGCCTCGTAGACGATCACGGTGTGACCGGCGCGATTGAGCTGGTTCGCGGCGGCCAGCCCGGCAGGTCCCGAACCGACGACGGCGACCCGCTTGTTCGTACGCACCCGCGGTGGGCGTGGCGTGATCCAGCCCTCGGCGAACGCATGCTCGGCGATCTGCTTTTCGATCGCTTCGACCGTCACGGGAGCCCCGTCGATGCCAAGCACGCACGCGCCTTCACACGGCGCGGGGCACAACCGACCGGTGAATTCCGGGAAGTCGTTGGTAGCGGCGAGCCGCTTGTGTGCGTCGAGCCAGCGGTCCTTCCAGACCAGATCCGCGAAGTCGGGGATCGGATTGCCGAGCGGACAGCCCTGCGTGCAGAACGGAATACCGCAGCCCATGCAACGGCCGGCCTGGTTGCGCAAGGCGTCGTGCTCCAGAGGACCGTGCACGTCTTCGACCTCGCGCGAGTCGCGGAGACGCTCGGCGACCGCGCGACGTTTCGGCAACAGCCGCGGCCACTCGATGAATCCGGTGGGCTTACCCATCACGCCTTGCCTCCGGTGACCAGCGCCCGCGCGTCGCGCCTGCAGCACGCGCTTGTCGTCGGGCGGCATCGCCTTGACGAACCGTGCGACCAGGTGCTCTCCAGTTGCCGTCGTTCCGACGACCGAGTGGGCTCGACATCAGCCGCCCGCTGCGGCCACTCGAGGAGTCCGGTGGGCTTACCCGTGACGGCTTGCCTCCGGTGGTCGGCATCACCTTGACGGACCGCGCGACGACCGCTCGACGTCAGCCTCGGCCACTCGATGAATTCGGTGGGCCTACCCATTACGCCTTGCCTCCGGTGACCAGCGTGAGCCCCGTGGGTCTGCGAGCCGCGGCGCGCCGCGCTTGCAGCACGCGCTTGTAGTCGGTCGGCATCACCTTGACGAACCGCGCGACCAGGTGCTCCCAGTTGTCGTAGATCCGGCGACCGAGCGGACTCGAGGTCAAGCGGACGTGCGCCTCGATCATCGAGTGGACGAGCCACATCTCGGATTCGTCGACGAGCGACTCGAGCTCGACCATCTCGAGGTTGGTGCGCGCGCGCAGCGCGTGGGTGGGATCGTAGACGTACGCGGTGCCACCGCTCATGCCCGCGGCAAAGTTGCGACCGACCGGTCCGAGGATGACGACCACGCCGCCGGTCATGTACTCGCAACCGTGATCACCGACGCCCTCGACGACGGCGCGCGCACCGGAGTTGCGCACGGCGAACCGCTCACCCGCCAGGCCACTCGCGTAGAGCTCGCCTGCGGTGGCGCCGTAGAGCACGACGTTGCCGATGATCACGTTTGCCTCGGGTGCGAACCGCGCGGTCGCCGGCGGGTAGACGACGATCCTCCCACCGCTCATGCCCTTGCCTACGTAGTCGTTCGCGTCGCCGCACAGCTCGAGCGAGACGCCCGGCGCGAGGAACGCACCGAGTGATTGGCCCGCGGAACCGCTGAGGCGGACGTTGATCGATCCGTCGGGCAGCCCCTTCGCACCATGACGACGCGCGATCTCGCCCGACAGCAGCGTCCCGACCGCGCGCCGCGAGTTGTCGATCGGCAGCGCGAGCTCGACGGCCTGCTTGCCAGACGATGACCCACCGAGCAACGCCGGTTCAGCGCGCCGGATCAGATCGTGATCGACGTGATCGCGGAGGTCGTGCGGCACCGCCTTGACGAAGCGCGCCGGCGTCCCCGCGAGCAGGCGCGACAGATCGAGCGTGCGCAGCTTCCAGTGCGCATCCACCGCCGGTTTGACGCGCAGCAGCGCCGCGCGACCGATCAGCTCGTCGAGCGAGCGCACGCCGAGCGCCGCTAGCCGCTCGCGCACCGCTTCGGCCATGAACGTGAACAAGTTGACGACGTCCTCGGGCGTGCCCGTGAACTTCTCGCGCAGCCGCGGATCCTGCGTGGCGATGCCGACCGAACAGGTGTTGAGGTGGCACTTGCGCAACATGATGCAGCCGGTGGCGATCAGGGCCGCCGTCGACACGCCGAACTCTTCCGCACCCAACAATGCAGCGACGATGACATCGCGCGACGTGCGCAAGCCTCCATCGACCTGCACCCGCACGCGATCGCGCAGCCGGTTCGCGACGAGCACCTGCTGGGTCTCGGCCAGGCCGAGCTCCCACGGCACGCCCGCGCGCTTGATGCTCGACAGCGGCGCGGCACCGGTGCCGCCTTCGTAACCCGCGATCACCACGGCACCCGCACGCGCCTTCGCGACACCCGCCGCGATCGTACCGACGCCCGCTTCGCTGACCAGCTTGACGCTGACGCGCGCCGCCGGGTTGACCGCGGTCAGGTCGTAGATCAGCTGCGCGAGATCCTCGATCGAGTAGATGTCGTGGTGGGGCGGCGGCGAGATCAGCGTGACGCCCGGCGTGGAGCAGCGGACGCGCGCGATCCGCTCGTCGACCTTGTTGCCCGGCAACTGCCCGCCCTCGCCGGGCTTCGCACCCTGCGCGACCTTGATCTGCAGATCGTCGGCGTTGACGAGGTAGTGCGTGGTCACGCCGAACCGCCCCGAGGCGATCTGCTTGATCGCGCTGCGCCGCGAATCTCCGTTGTCGTCGGGTTCGAACCGATGCGGCTCCTCGCCGCCTTCACCGGAGTTCGACTTCGCGCCGAGCCGATTCATCGCGATCGCGAGCGTCTCGTGCGCCTCGGCGCTGATCGATCCGAACGACATCGCACCGGTGACGAACCGCTTGACGATCGCCGCCACGGGCTCGACCTCCTGGACGGAGATCGGGGCGCGATCGACAAACTCGAGCAAGCCGCGCAGCGTGATCGCGGA
Organism: Deltaproteobacteria bacterium; assembly: GCA_031385555.1. Lineage (GTDB taxonomy): Bacteria > Myxococcota_A > Polyangia > Haliangiales > Haliangiaceae > JABFXX01. The sequence continues at coordinate 10,514 of JANNBP010000186.1, forward strand.
TTCGTCCTCTTGATCGCACAGCCGCTCGTAGTCCGCGTAGCGCGCCCGATCCGACAACCGCACGGCCGCCTGGAGCTGCGCCACCGTGCCCGGGTTCCACTTGTGCGGCTCGCCGCGCCGGCGCCACTGGTAGAGCCCACCGACCGGAAGCTCGTCGGCGATCGCGTGTGCTTCGGGGCCAAACCCTCGATCGTGTCGCGCCAGCGCTTCGCGACCGAGCTCCGGAAGGCCCGGGCCCCCGATCCGCGACGGCGTGTTCGTGAAGTGGCGCTCGACCATGCCGGCATCGAGCCCGACGGCCTCGAACAGCTGCGCGCCGCGGTAGCTCTGCACCGTCGAGATGCCCATCTTCGACATCACCTTGAGCAGGCCGTCGTCGAGCGCGTGCAAGTAGCGCGCGATCGCCGCCTCGGGCGGTCCGTCCACACGCTTCTGCTCGACCAGCTCGCACACGAGATCGAGCGCGAGATACGGATTCACGGCAGCGGCACCGAACCCGATCAGAAGCGCGACATCGTGGACCTCGCGGCAATCCGCGGTCTCGACGACGAGCCCGGCCTGCATGCGCGTGCCTTCGCGGACGAGGTGCTGCTGGACCGCGCTGAGCGCGAGGATCGCCGGGATCGCGACGTGCGCGGCATCGACCCCGCGATCGCTGAGGATCAGCAGGTTGTGACCCTCGTCGATCGCGAGCTCCGCCGCGCGCCGCAGTCTCGCGATCGCGCTCGCGAGCCCGTCGTTGCCGTCCGACACCGGATAGATCATCGACAGCGTCACCGGCTCGAACACGCCTTCGTGTGCTGCCTTGATCCGCGCGAGGTCTTTGTTGTCGATCACCGGGCCGCGCAGCTTGAGCTGGTGGCACTGCTCCGGGGTCTCGTCGAACGTGTTGCCGTCGGGCCCCATCGTGGTCTCGAGCGACATCACCAGTGCCTCGCGGATCGGATCGATCGCCGGGTTCGTGACCTGCGCGAATAGCTGGTGGAAGTACGACGAGAGGGGCGGTGCGCGGTCCGAGAGTGCGGCGAGCGGCGTATCGGTGCCCATCGAGCCCACCGGTTCTTTGCCGGTCGCGGCCATGGGCTCGATGATCAGCTCGACATCCTCGTCGGTGTAGCCGTGCGCGCGGGCGAGCCGGAACAAGCTCTCTCCGGTGATCGGTGCCGGTGGTGGAACATCGTCGAGCTCGTGCATCTCGAACACGTTCTTGTCGAGCCACTTGCGATACGGGAACCGGCCGGCGACTTCGCGCTTGAGCTCGGCGTCGTCGACGATGCGCCCTTCGCTGGTATCGACGACGAACATCATGCCGGGCGTCAGCCGACCCTTGCTGTGGACGCGCTCGGGTGGCACGTCGATCACGCCAGTCTCCGAGGCGAGGATCACGCGGTTGTCGGTCGTGATCGTCCAGCGCGCGGGACGCAGGCCGTTGCGATCGAGCGTGGCGCCGACGAGCTGGCCGTCGGAGAACGCGATGGTGGCCGGGCCATCCCACGGTTCGACGAGCGAGGCCGCGTACGCGTAGAACGCCTTGCGATCCTCGTCGAGCCCCGGCGTCTCCGCCTCGGGGATCATCATCATCATCGCGTGTGGTAGCGCGCGACCGCCGAGCGTCAGCAACTCGACCATGTTGTCGAACTGCGCGCTGTCCGACTTGCCCGGGACGATGATCGGAAACAGCCGCTCGAGACCGCCGCGAAACTTCGCGCTCTTCAGCTGGCTGCGGCGCGCCTGCATCCAGTTGGTGTTGCCGCGCAGCGTGTTGATCTCGCCGTTGTGCGCGATGTACCGGAACGGTTGCGCGAGATCCCAGGTCGGGAACGTGTTCGTCGAGAACCGCGAGTGCACCAACGCGATCGCACTCGCGATCTCCGGCGCCTCGAGATCGAGGAAGAACCTCGGCAGCTGCCGCGGCAGCAGCAACCCCTTGTAGACGATCGTCTCGGTCGAGAGCGACGCGACGTGAAAGTACCGATCTGGATCCGCGCCGCGATCGAGCACGCGATTCTCGGCGAGCTTGCGGATCACGAACAGCGTGCGCTCCCACGCGCTCGGCGGGACCCGCCGCATGCCGAGGAACAGTTGCCGGAACACCGGCATCACGGCGCGCGCGACCTCGCCGACATGCGCGTGATCCGTCGGCACGTCGCGCCAGCCGAACACGCGCTGGCCTTCTTCCTCGGCGATCTCGGCGAGGATCGCCTCGCACATCGCGCGCTGCACAGGATCCGGCGGCAGGAACACCTGCGCCACCGCGAAGCGCCGGCCGACCGGCAGCTCGAGCCCTGCCCTGGCCGCCTCGGCGCGGAGAAATCGATCCGGCAACTGGATCAGGATGCCCGCGCCGTCACCGGTATCTGGATCCGCACCGGTCGCGGCACGATGAGACAGTCGGCGGAGCAACTCGAGCCCGTCGTCGACGATGCTGCGCGACTTCGTGCCCTTGATGTCGGCCACGAACCCGACTCCACACGCATCACGCTCGAACGATGGTTCGTGGAGCCCTCTCATCGTGTCCCACTCTAACGCGACGCGTTAGTTAGTGACGAGGGGTTTCGACGCTTTGCGGCAGAACACTCGATCTCCGGACCGGGGTTCCGTTAACTATTTGTTCTTCTTCGCGACGAACCGGACGAGCTTCGCCTTGTCGAGTGCCCAATCGGGATGGTCCTCGACCTCGTCGTTGCGGAGGACGGTGAAGCCCTCGCCAAATGCCTTCGCGAGCTCGCTCGCCAGATAGCCACCGCCACCGGGATTAGCCGGATCGCCGGCGAAGAATTCGAGCACGAACACGCCGCCCTTCTTGAGCCCGACCTTCGACTTCTCCCACCACGCCTGATGGAACGGACCCGGATAGATCATCGTGATCAGGTCCCACTTCTCCTTCCCGAAATCCCAGCCGTCGATATCGGCGACGACCGTGGTCAGCTCGAGCTTTCGCTTCGCCGCCTCGTCGCGCGCGAGCCGCACGCCCTCCTCGGCGATATCGATCCCGGTCGCCTTCCAGCCGGTCGAGGCGAGGTGCAGGACGTTGCGGCCCTGCCCCATCGTCAGATCGAGCGCGGTGCCCGGCGGCAGCCCCTTCGAGATCTCGACGAGCAACCGGTTGGGCTGCTTCTCGAAGCCGACGTTGTTGCGATAGACGTCGTTCCAGTGATCGCGTGCGTGGCCGACGCGCTGCCACGTCCACAGCCGCACCTTCCACGCGCCACCCTCGCGTGCCCAGTGCAGCGTGTACCAGCCCGCGTAGCGAAAGCCGCCGCCATGCGAGTCGTTGCCGCCTTCGACCTCGGTGGCCTTGCCGATGAACACCGCGTCGCCGGGCGTGACCTGGACGGTCTCGTCGGACCACGTGCGCCGCGCGATGTGGCCGCTGTCCTGCTTTCGCTTCCGGAGATCGTCGAGCTCGGCGTCGCGGGTCGACGGCTTGCCACCCTCGAAGTGCAGCAGGTGATCCGACCACATTGGCTCGAGCTTGGAGACCTCGCCGCGATCGTAGGCCTCGAGCATCGCGTGGCTCCGCCGGAGCACCTCGTCCTTGGTGATCGCAGCAGGCGCCGGCAGCTCGACGGGTTTCGGCGTCGCGACCACGGGCGGCGCAGCACTGGTGCAGGCGGCGAGCAGGATCAAGACGGCGCGCATGGCCTGGTGCTACCAGACCCCGTGCAGCCAAATTCCATTTCGGGTGACCGGAATCACGAGGCAGGTCACCCAGGTTCGATCGGCCTTCCCACAATCCCCCGACTCGCGGGTCGAACCTGTATCGTCGGCCTACGTCCGTGGGGTGCCTATGAGGAAGCTCGCGTTACTCGTTGTCTTGATCGGTTCCAATGCTGCCGCGCAGCCGGGAGCGGATGCTCCATATCCCGAGCCGCCACCGGTCCAGCCGGCTCCGCCGCAACCGCAACCGCAACCGCAACCGTACGGACAGCCCTACGCGCAACCACCGCCCCCGGGCTTCGTGCCCAATGGCATGGTGCCGGTACAGCTCACGCCCGATCAGGTGGAGCTGCTACAGAAGGGCGAGATCTCCGACGGCGCGCACGTCGGTGGCGCGGCTGCGAGCGTGTTCCTCGGCTTCGGTATCGGCCAGGCCGTGCAAGGCCGCTATGGCGAGACCGGGTGGATCTTCACCGTCGGCGAGATCGCCTCGTTCACCGCGCTGGTCGTCGGCGTGTCCCAGGCACTCGACGACTGCTTCGGTGACAGCACGAGCTGCAACGACAACAACAATCGCGGCGACGGCCTGATCATCGGCGGTCTCGTCGGGCTGTTGGTGTTCCGGGTCTGGGAAGTGGTCGACGCGTTCGGCGGCCCGCCGAAGCACAACCGGAAAGTGCGCGAGCTCAAGATGCGGCTCGGCATGCCGGTGCCGATGTACACGCAGCGCCTGGTGCCGTACGTCAATCGCACGCGCGATAGCGGAGCGACCGCCGGCGTGGTGTTCCACTTCTAGTGCGCGCGCTGATCGTGGTTGCGGTGGTGGGCTCGACGGTCCACGCCCAGCCATCGCCCGATCCACCACCCCCTCTGCCCGGGCCGTATCCGGTGATCCAGCTCAGTCGCGAGGAGGCCGCGCTGCTCGCGAGGGGAGAGATCAGCGACGGCGCACATCTCGGTGGCAGTCTCGCGAGTGTGGTCGTCGGGTTCGGGCTCGGTCAGGCGATCCAGGGTCGCTGGGGCGACGACGGCTGGAGGTTCACCGTCGGCGAAGGCGTGGCGCTCGTCGGCATGGTGGCCGGAACGCGGGTGGGCTTCAACGATGACATACCCACGCTGTTCGTCGGATCGCTGCTCGTGTTTCTCGGAATTCGCTTGTGGGACATCCACGACGCGTTCGTGGAACCGCCGGGACACAACACGCGCGTGCGCATGCTGCGCGCCAAGTTCGGCAACGCTCCCTACGTCACGCATCGCGTCCTGCCATATATGGACAATCGCGAACGCGGCACCACCGCCGGCCTGGTGATTCGCTTCTGATGCGTGCAATGGTCGTTCGCTAGCGCAGCGTCGCGCGGATCGTTCCACCGGCGAGATCGATCATCTCGAAGCGCGTCAGCCCGATGCCGCGACAGTAGGTCCAGGTGCTGGTGTACGAGACCTCCTGGACCACCGTCCAGCAGTCGGCGCCCTCGGCACGCTCGTAGTGCATGCCGAACGTCGCGCTGCCGTTCGTCGTCGTCCACCCATGGCCGTCCTCGACCGGCTCGTCGAGCTGGCGCGTCCAGCCGAGCGGCCCCCAGTCGTAGTAGTCCTCGACGGTGTCGCCATCGACGAACGTCCGGCCCTCGCTTCCACAGAAGCCGCGGACCCGGAACACGTCGCGACCGTCGACCGTCTCGGTGCCGAGCACGCGCTGCTCGACGACGCCGCTCGGGCACGAGCCATACGTCGAGGTCACGTCGTAGGTCCACGTGCGATCGACCTGGAGCGGCAACAACCGCTCGTCTTCGGGAGGCTGCGTCGGCCCGTCGGGCCCTGGCTCGGTCGACGGATCTGCCGAGTTGTTACAAGCGACCAAGAACAGCAGGGCCCACCGCATGTCCCTCCGGACGATGCCCGGAGCTCGTGGTCGCGGGTACGATGTCCAGATGTTCCAGCTCGACGAGCAGACGCAGATGGTGGCCGGCGTGATCCGGCAGTGGTGTCAGTCGACTCTCCAGCCGAGGATCCCGGCGCTCGAGGCCGGCACCGAGATGCCGTTCGACCTGATGAAGAAGCTGGCGAAGGCGTTCGGCTTCGACGCGATGCTCGGCGGTGCGCTGAAGAAGCGGATCGCGAAGCTGCGCGCGGGTGAAGAGGACGACGCCGCGAAGATGATGTCCGACGCCGGCGGGCGCAATCCGATGATGATGCACGTCGTCGTCAAGGAGCTGTCGCGCGTCTCCCCCGGCTTCGCGATGGGGTTCGGCGTATCGATCGGGCTCGTCGGCGGTGCGATCGCCGCGAAGGGAACCGCGGATCAGATCGAGCGCTGGGGCTTGCCGGTGTCCACGCTGCAGCAGATCGGTAGCTGGTGCCTGACGGAGCCGAACGCGGGCAGCGACGCATTCGGCTCGATGCGGACGACCGCGGTGCCCGACGGCGCCGGCAACTACATCTTGAAGGGCAGCAAGACGTTCATCACCAACGGTCCCGGTGCCGACGTGTTCCTGGTCTACGCGAAGATCGATCGCGAGGGCGAACAGGGTGGCGTCGCGACGTTCATCGTCGAGCGAGGCATGGAGGGAGTGTCCGTCGGCCCGCCGTTCAAGAAGATGGGCATGCGCGATTCGCCGACGAGCGAGGTGTTCTTCGACGACGTCAAGCTCGGCACCGAGCACCTGCTCGGCGGCAAGGAGAAAGGCAAGGCCGGCCGCGGCGACACCAAGGAATCGCTCGGCAGCGAGCGCTCGGGTGTGCCGTCGATGGCGTGGGGCATCATCGAGCGCTGCTACGACGAGAGCGTCAAGTACGTGCGCGAGCGCAGGCAGTTCGGGCGCGCGATCGGCGAGTTCCAGGCCGTGCAGCTCAAGATCACGGATCTGTTCATGAAGCTCCGCACCGTGGAGAACATCGTCTTTCGCCTCGCATGGATGCAGCAGCACGGCAAGCGCGACATGCCGTACATCAACGCCTCGAAGGCGATGAGCGCGCAGATGGCCGTCGACGCCGCGATGACCGCGATCCAGATCCACGGCGGCTATGGCTACATGGAGGAGCTCGGCCTCGAGAAGCTCGCGCGCGACTCCAAGTTGCTCGAGCTCGGCGCCGGCACCACCGACATCAACCTGCTCGCCGCCGCCCGCGAGCTGATCGGTCCGACGGATTGATCACGGTCTACGTCGACGGCTACTTCGTCTCGCCACTCGATGCGAGCGTGCTGATCGCCCTCGAAGAGAAGCAGGCCGAATACCAGACCGCCCGCGCGCTCCTCCGCGATGGCCAGGGTATCCCGCCGGCACTCGCCGCGCAGACCACGATCGCGCGCGTACCCGCGATCCAGCACGGCGACTTCTTCCTCACCGAGTCGCTCGCGATCATCGACTACCTCGAACAGCTGTTCCCGTCGCCGCCGCTGTTTCCCGTGGATTTGCATACGCGGGCTCGCTGCAAGCAGGTGATGGCGTTCCTCCGCTTCGACATCCTGGCGCTGCGCTACGAACGTCAGTGGTGGACCGTCGTCTATCCAGCCCCTGGACTGCCAGCCCTCTCACCACGCGCGGCGAACGATGCCGACGAGCTGATCAAGATCGCGAGCCTGTTCGTCCCACAACTCGGCGAGTTCTCGCTCGCGCACGCCGATCTCGCGCTCGCGCTCATGCGGCTCGCGAGCAATGGTCATCCGATGCCCGACGTGCTGACCGCGTTCATCGCCGCGACGGCGACGCGGCCGTCGGTGCGCAAGTACATCGAGCACCCTCGCCCGCCGAACCCGCCTCTACGCTTCACCGTCGGCTAGCTCTTCCCGTCCTCGCGCCGGTAGGTGATTCGGGAATTCCTCGTCGAGGATTCCGGAACCTTCAGGGAGCCCGAGTGTTTCGGGTGCTTGACGTCCTCCACACCCGAGGTCCCGATGCGCCCATCGTGTACGCGACCAGCTGTCGCTCGTTCCAGCCGCTTTCGGTCACGAGCACGTCCGCGAGCTCCGAGCTGTTCGAGCGATCCTCGATGGACCCATCTCGCGAATTCCGGCTGGGTAGCCTGACCTGCTTGCAGGGGGCGATCGCGGACGCGCCGGGATGAGCGGAGAGCAGGCACTGCGCGCGCTGGTGATCAAACAGGCGAATGGATCCAGCTACGAGGGTCTGGCATTTCACCTCGTCGACTCGCGTCTCCCACGATCTCGATCGAGGTCGAGCACGCGAAGATCGACGATGTCGGGAACCCGACGTCAACCAGGCGTCTCGAGCGGTAGGCAATGCACACGCTCACCTTCGCGATCGCAGACCAGCGTCTCGAGGCGCGACCATGCGTCGAGACCGAACGCGAGGACTATCACGATCAGCTCGAACAGCGCGGCCAACCAGCGCGGGTCACTCGATCGCGAGCCTGCGCGCCGAGGTCTCGAACGAGGCCTTACCGACCGTCAGATAGATCGTTCCACCGGTCACCGCGAGCTCCCACTTGTTCACCCGATCGAGCGTCTTCGCGATCGCCTCGAGATCCTCGGTCGGCAACGCGAACACCTCGAGATCGGCCGCGCGATACACCTCGCGTTCGGCGATCGCGAGGGCGAGCTTCTCCGGGTTCTTCCACGTGTACACCGCGACGCGCTTGTACTTCTTCATCACCTTGTGCAGCCGATCCGGCGACGGCGAGGACACCTCGATCCACGCGAGGATCTGTCCCGTCAGATCGCGCTGGACGATCGCCGGGAACTCGTCATCCGAGACGCCGCCGGGCGAGAACTCGAACCCCTCGGCATGCTCGAGGCACCGCGCGAGCATCCGCGCCACCAGGTAGGTGTCCCCTTCCGACGGGTGCTGCGCCACCCGCAGATCGAGCGACTCGTAGACCCCGCGGTCGGAGTCCGCGAGGTTGATCTCGAAGCGTCGCATCGTCGACGAAAGCGCCACGGCTCGGGTGATACCGCGTTTCGTTTCGCAACGGCAGGCCCCGGCGTGGCCAGAGAACCAGCGGACTTACGCAGGAACGGGAGCTGCACCTCGTCACGGGATATGCATCGCCTGGTTGTCCTGCTCGCCGTCACCGGCTGCGCCACCACGGGTCCCGACAACGCCGACGTGACCACGGCCGAGGCGGGTGCGGTCGCGACGATCAACTTCGACAGCGGCTGGAACGAGGTCGCCGGCGGCGCGCTGATCGCCGGTCAGCAGGTGCGGATCTCGTTCGACCCGGCTCGACTCCGACAGTGCCGCGCGTCGACGCATGGCTCCGAGGCGTGGGGCATCACCGGCTTCGCCAAGTTCGACGGCGGCGACGTGCTCAGCTTCCCGCTCACCGAGCTCGGTGCGGATCACGTGGTCCACGCGATCACGGCGCAGCTCCCGATGCAGGGCACCCGCAAGATGGAGCTGTGGTTCCAGAACTCCGACGTCTCTGGCTGCGTCGCGTACGACTCGAACTTCGAGGCGAACTATCGCTTCGAGCTCCAGCACGCACCGACGGCGGACTCACCGGTGGTCGGCTTCGAGACCGACTGGAGCGAGACCCAATCGGGCCCGATCCACCCCGGCGACGCGCTGATCGTTCACTACGATCCGGTCCGCTTGAATCGCTGCTCGGGATCGACGCACGGCAACGCCGCGTGGGCGATCACCGGCTGGTACGCGGTCGACGGCGGCGACGTGCACAGCTTCGCGGCGAGCAAGCCGGATGGCGGCACGCTGCTCGCGGCAGATCCGGCGATCACCGTCGGTGAGGGTCACGAGCTCGCGGTGTGGTTCGAGGCGACCAGCATCTTTGGCTGCCACGACTGGGACTCGAACTTCGGCGCGAACTATCACTTCGCGATCGAGTAGGCGTCGCTCACTCTCGCGATCGCCGGAGCGCGATCTGGAGATCGCCACCGGTCGCGAGCATCTTGGAGATCCCTCGTACCGCGCCGATCTCGTTCGCGAGCCAGTCCGCGGTGTCGGCCGAGTGCTCCGCCTCGAGCCCGTGGGCCTGGAGTAACCCACCGAGCTGATACGTGATCTCGTCGAGGTTGTTGTTGCCGAGCTCGATCAGCTCGCGCGTGTGCAGCATCTCGAGCAGGCGCTTCGCCCACGCCGACAGCCGCTCCGCCGTCAGCGCCGAGTCCGCCTCCACCGGCATCGTCGGTTCGTCGTGCTCGACCGGATCCGGCACCGGCGTCAGCATCCGCGGCAGCGACGAGCGCGCAAGCTTCTTCGGCGGTTCCGCACGCGATTCGAGCGCGGCCTTGCGATCGGCTTCACCCATCATCAACAGCAGCGTCGGGATCCTGCCCTCGATCTCGATCTCGGGACCGAGGTTGCCGTTCTGGACGAAGTTCAGCAGCGCGTTGCGCGCGCGATCCCACGGGATGCAGTCCGCGTACGGGACCGACAGCGTTCGCCCATCGGCATCCGGCACCGTGAACGAATCCGTCCGCCCGCGCTCCCCGCACGAGGTCGCGTACCCATCCAGCGACTCCACCACGTACAGCGCGCACCGATCTGCGTTGGCCACGGCGATCACCTGATCGTCGGCCGCCGACCACAACCGGAACATCCGCGGTTGGTCCTTGGCGAGATCGTGCAGCGAATCCAGTGCCTCGATCATCGTGCTCGTGTTTCGCACGTACAGGGCATCGTCGCCGTACTCGCCCCAGATCAGCAGCGGATCCCCGGTCAACGTCCGTCGCTGCGTTCGCACGATGTCGTGCCGCGTGCCCTCGACCTCCGTCAGCATGCCGTCGGCGATCGAGCGCAGCGCACCGTCGCGCAGCACGAGCTCCCATTTGTAGTGTCCGTCGGGGGTGATGTAGTGGAAGCGGTAGAGATCGCCGCCCGGCTTGTCGGAGTGCTCGAACCGGCCGCCGTAGCCGACCTCGTTCTGGAACGCATCCTCGGCGTCGAGGACGCGGCCGTCCTTCGGCGAATCCAGGTTCGCGACCACCTCCCGGATGAACGCGCGCAAGTCCGCGGGGACTTCGAACACGTTCACCGGCGGCCCCCGATCATTCGCACAAGCGTAACAAAGGCCGACCCTTACATCGCAACCGAGTACACGAAGTTGGCTTTCGGGTAACGCAGATAACGTTCCTTGATCGTGGTGTGGGGAACGACGGTTCCATCGACATACTTCTTGATCAGCGCTTCCGCCGCTGCCTTGTCGCCGCGCGCCTTCACTCCCGCGACGTCCTTCATCAGATCGTCGCACGCGGCCACCATCTTCGAGAGGTCCAGCTTGAACGCGCCGGTGTCCTTGCCGTTCGCCGCCGTCGCCTTCGGGTCCCACACCAGCGCGCCCTTCTCGATCAGGTAGCCGTTCTGGATCGCGGCGACCTGGGGATAGGTCTTTCGCTTGCCGTCGGCCTCGTACATCCCCTGGGAGATATGGCCAAACGCCCAGACGATCGTATCGACGTAGCTCTGGATCGCGAGCTCGCCTCCGATGATCTTCTTCGCGCGCAGGAACTCGATCAGGAACAGCGCACCCGCCTGCGCCTTGAGCTCCTCCATCACCTGCGAGACCGGACCACCGAACGCCGCCCGGCTGTCCTTGTTGTCCACCTTGTACTCGTGCGCGGGGCCGAGGTTGTGTGTCGCCTCGTGGAGGATCGTCGACAGCAGGCCCGGCTGCGCGTCACCAGAGTAGGTCTTCATCGCGCTCGCATCGAGCACGCTCTCCGCCTGCCCTCGCCGCGCCGCGAGGCTATCCGGATCGGTGTAGAGGTTGAACATCGCGACCGTGCGACCACGTCCCTCGTTCGCCACCGGGCCCCAGTTCGGCAAGCTCTGACCGATCGTCGCGCCGAGCGCATCGCGGTCATCACCCGCGTTGACGATGATGTCGATGAAGTCCGGGAGGTGGAACGTCACCTTGCGCTCCGTGTATGGCTTGCCCGCGCGCGCCGCGATCGCCTTCTCCATCTCCTGCTGCACGGGCACCAGCTTGCTCTGCCAGGCGCGCGAGCCCTGGTTGATCCGCGCGAAGGTCAGGTGCGTGCCGGCCTTGACGTTGCACGGCTCCCAGTACGTCTCGTCGGGCGCCGCGCGCACGTACCACTTCGAGTTGTCGACGGTCATCTTCGACCACGCCTCGTCGGCCGGCTCCCAGTTGTTGTCCGTGTAGCTCTTCGACGCCGCGCGCAAGTACGCGACCAGCGCCGCCTCGCTCGGATCCTTCACCGCATCCGCCGCCGCCGCGAGCTCCTTGCTCAGCCCGAGCATCTTGTCCTTGTAGGCCTCGGTATACGGCACCGCAGTCAAGGCCTCGGGCGTGCCGCGTACGGCGACGAAGGGGGCCAGCAGCTCCTTCGCGTTCGCGGTCTTCTCGAGCGCCGCGCAGAACGTGTCGTCCTTCTGGAGCTCGGCCGGATACAGCGCGTTGATCGGCTTCGGGTTGCCCGGGATCGCGGTGCAGGCCGGATCCTTCTCGGTATGGGGCGCCACGCACTTCGGGCCGCGGTTGCGCCGGAACAAGCTCTGGCTCGCCGGATCCGCGGGGAGCTGCGCCGCCAACGCCGCCGCGCCGGTCTGCTCGTCGTAGAGCTCGTCGATCAGCGATGCGACCTTCATCATGTGACCGACGAACTGCTTGTCGTCGGCCGAGAGCTTCTTGAAGTCCGACAGCACGAGCGTCGCGCGCCCGTAGTCGAGATCCTTGCCGACCAGCTGCTCTCGCCGGTCGGCGCTCGGCGCTTGCTTCGACGCGACGAGGATCTGCTCGTAGGCCTTCTCGAGCTCGGGGGTGAAGCGCCCGTCCACGACGTACGGCACCGACGTCGGATAGAACAGCAGCGGCGCGACCTCCCCGGGATCGAGCGAATTATTATTGTTCGCGTCCACGATCCAGTAGATCGGCAGGTTCAAGCGCACCGCCCAGCGGTTGAAGTCGATCCGCGCGATGCCGTCGTGCGCCTCGAGCTCCGCGGGCCCCTTGGGTGCAGGATCGTTCTTCTTGCACGCCAGGACCAACGCGAGCAGCAGCAGCTTCTTCATCCGGCGCACGCTAGCAGAACGTGCATCGGCATCGAACTCGATTACGATCCAACGATGCGCGTGGTGGTGTTCTTGGTACTCGGAGGTCTGCTTCTTTCATCCCGTGCGAGGTCGCAGCCGCTGTCGGCCGGCAAGCACGAGGTCACCGTGTCCCAGGCACGCAAGATCTTACCCGATGCCCCGGCGAGCTGCGCCGACATCCCGTGCATGCTCGAAGCGACCTACGCGAAGGATCCGAAGGCGAAGGCCCTCGCGCTCGCGATCTTCGCGGACAACGGCAGCGTCGTCGGCGTCGGCCCCGACGAGATCATGGATGGCGGCTATCGCGGCAAGATCCACCTCGTCCCCGAGCTCCCGCAAGGCAAGTACCGCAAGCACCTCGAGGCGGTGTCGTTCGCGACCAAGTCGATCGACGAGTTCTTCACCAAGCTGTTCGACAAACAAGCCGCGCCGAACTATCGCTGGCGCGGGATCCAGCTGCGCTTCGTGCGCTCGGTCGGCAAGCGGACCCCGAGTGCGTACGCGATCGGTTGGCTGTTCGCCTACAACGTCGAAGGCTCGCTGATGCAGACCCAGCTCGGCGCTCGCGAGACGTACTTCCACGAGCTGTTTCACTCGAACGACAACGATTGGTCAGGCAAGGCGCTGCGCAAGGACTACGACGCGATCGTCAAGAAGTGCCCCGGCGTGACGGTCAAGTGCCTCGCTCCGTACGCGCCGAACGACACCGTCGTACGCGGCGGCACGTACTACGCCTTCCAGCAGAACAACGGCGACGGCGTGCACGAGTACGCGGCCGAGCTCGCGGTCCGCTACTGGGAAGAGCACCTGGAGATCCTCGCGAAGGGGAAGCTCGCGACCAGGCCGTTCAAGTGCGGCGCCCCCGAGAACGGGCGGTCGTGGAAGGCGCTGATCGACCAGTTCTTCGGTGGGCGCGACCTCACGCCGCCCTGTTGACGCGACGCGTGACTGGTCGAGGTTGCAGGGGCGGAGTCCCAGCCAGGGTCCGTTGACTCCAGATAGATCCCGCCAGGATTCCCGCCGGTTTGCGCCATCTCCCGCCATCTCCTCGATCTCGCTCGGCTCGACGTGATCCAACCTGCGACCTCAACCTGGCACCTTCGCTGCACTACAAGCGCACCATGATGAGGGGCATCGCCATCGCTCTACTTTCGGCTTCGGTCGGCACGGCTTGTTCGTCCGCAGGGACAGACGAGGCACCCACGCTCGAAGTGCTGACGCCGGAGCGCGGCACCCTCTCCGATTCTTCGACGGTGCGCGTCACCGGTCGCGCGAGCACCTCGCGGGTGACCGTCAACGGCACCGAGGCGATCGTCCAGAAGGACGGCACGTTCGAAGCCACGCTGTCTGTCGAAGACGGCATCACGCTGATCGAGACCCACGCGATCCAGGGTGAGGTCGACCTCCGCGATGTCCGCGCCGTGATGGCCGGGTCGCTGTCGCCGACCGATGGTTCGGTCAGCGGCCCGATCGCCGCGCGCGTCGGCGCCGATGGCTTCATGAAGGTCGGCGGTGCACTCGCGTCGACCGCCCAGGCCCTCGACTGGCAGACGCTCGCGCTGTCGATGAACCCCATCTACGACTCGTCGGGCTGCAACAGCGCGGTGATCAACATCCAGGAGCTCAGCGTCGGCACGATCGGCATCGGCCTGACGCCGAAGTCGGGCGCGGTCGCCGCGGGCGTCACGATCGACGACGTCTACGTCAAGATGAAGGTCAACTTCCGTGCGGTCTGCATCGGCGGCTCCACCACCGCGGTCGTCCGTGCCTCGCGCGCGAACATCAACGGCGACCTCGCGCTCGCGGCCAAGGGCGGCAAGCTCGACGCGACGCTGCCGTCGTCGTCGGTCGCGCTCGATGGCTTCTCGCTCGACATCAGCGGCGTTCCCGGCGCGATCGAGAGCCTCGTCAAGGGCAAGGTTCGCGAGGCGGCCGAGAAGGCGCTGAACAACGTGATCAAAAATCAGGTCCCGACCAAGGCCGGCGAGGCTCTCGGTGGTCTGCTCGCACAGCCGCTTCAGGCAACGCTGCTGTCCCACGCGACCACGTTCTCGATCACCCCGTCGTCGGTCGTGATCGACGACACCGGCCTGGTCGCCGCGGTCGATGCGAAGGTGCTCGTCACCGGTGGCGAAGGCGGCATGTTCGTCTCGACGCCGATGCCGCTCGACTCGATGACCTGGGGCGAAGGAGACATCGGGCTCGCGCTCGCCGATGACGTCGTCAACCAGCTGCTCAGCGGGCTGTGGTCGACCGGCGCGATCCAGCCGACCGTCAAGCTCGAGGGCCCGCTCGCCGTGCTCACCGCGATCCTCGACAGCAACACCAAGGCGCTCAAGCTCGACATGAAGCTGCCGCCGATGGTTCGCGCGAACAACGGCCAGATCGAGCTCCAGGTCGGTGACCTCATCCTGTCGGCGCGCGACGAGTCGGACGTCGAGCTGCAGAGCTTCGCGCTCTCGCTGTCGACGACGCTTGCCGCGGCCCCCGGCGCGAGCGGCAACATCGCCGTCACGCTCGGCGAGCCGACCATCAAGGCGCAAGTCCTCGTCCAGTCACCGACCGAGGACACCTCGGGCGAGCAGCTCGAAGGCATCGTCGATGGCGCGTGGGGCCTGGTCGGCAACATGCTCGGCAACACGCTCGGCGCGATGCCGATGCCGTCGGTGGCCGGGATGCAGGTCGGCGCGCCCGCGCTCAAGGGTCAGCGGGGCTTCTTGCTCGTCGACGTCCCGCTCCAGTAAGTAGGAGGCGACTAGATCGCCGACGTAGCCCCGACGATCGTGTAGACGAAGTCGCGCGGCGCTCGGCCGTGACATCCCGTACACGTGTCGTCGCCCGGACCGTTGGCGACGTTGTCGTCCCGGGTGCCCTCGAACCAGTACCAGCTCTCTCCGCCGGCGGCCGCGGTGAGCTTGCGATACACCGCGTACGCGGCGATCTCTCCCGCGCCGTCGAACACTTCTTTGACGGCGGCGGCGCCCGGAGGAAACGCGCCTTCGAGATCCGCCGCCGCGACCATCGCCTCGTTGCTGCAGATCCGATTCGGGCCATGACCCGAACCTGCGCGTGGTGGATGCGCGGCGGGCTCGCAGGCCCAGGCCTTGTACGACCCGGCCTCGATCCACACGGGTAGATCGATCGCTCCACGCGGTGGAACCTGCGGGTCGTCGAGCCGGTCGCCGAACGACGCCGGGCCCGGATCGGCGCACGCGAGGAGACCCACCAAGGCGACGATGCGCATGGCAGATCTACGCCAACCCCACTGGTTGGTAACACCGGTCAGCGTGCAAGGGCGCCCACCGAGCGTCAGCGCACGGCTGGTGAATCCAAACACTTCGAGATCGTGAGGGTCACAGAGGCACGTCGAGTGCACGAGAGCGACCGGATGCCCTGGCGACAAAAGCTCGCAGCCGATTGTGCCCGTTGTAGGTGCCGTGTCTGATCCACGGTGCCGACGGCCGAGGCGCCGGGCATGAACGCCATGCATCCAACGGATTTGCCCTTCGAGCTCGATGAAAACGGCGACCCCGAGCGTACGCCGGTCACGGCTGGCCGCGACATCCTCGTCGTCGACGACAACCAGACCAACCTGGTCGCGATCGAGGCCGCGTTGCTGCCACTCGGTCGCAAGCTCGTGCTCGCGCATTCTGGAATCGAAGCCCTCGCGCGCCTGCTCGAACAGGACTTCGCGCTGATCATCCTCGACGTCGCGATGCCCGGTCTCGATGGCTTCGAGACCGCGAGGCTCGTGCGCTCGCGCGACCGCAGCCGCGCCACGCCGATCATCTTCGTCACCGGGATGTCGTGGCAGGACGACGCCGTGCTCCGCGGGTACGAGCTCGGGGCGTTCGACTTCCTGCTCAAGCCGATCCGGGCCGAGGTCCTGCGCGCGAAGGCGAGCGTGTTCGTCGAGCTCCAGGAGCGCACCCTCGAGCTCCAGCAGAAGGCAGAGGAGCTGCGCGACGAACAAGCGCGCAACCACGAGCGCGAGCTGATCGCACAGCGCAAGCGGTTCGAGGCCGAGGTCCTCGAGAAGCAGATGGCGCAGCTCGCCGAGACCGATCGCCGCAAGGACGAGTTCCTCGCGATCTTGTCTCACGAGCTCCGCAATCCACTGCAGCCGCTGCAGACCGCGGTGGAAGTACTCGAGCACGACCCGAACGCACCGGTGCCCGCACGCGTCCGCGGGATCATCCAGCGCCAGGTCCACCACATCACGCGGCTCGTCGATGATCTGCTCGATATCTCGCGGCTCAACGCCGGCAAGCTCGAGCTCCGTCGCGAACCGGTCGCACTCGAGGCGATCGTCGACGAAGCGGTCACGGCCTGCCGCACCGCGGTCGATGCGCGCCGCCACGTCGTCGAGACCTCCAGCGGTCCGACGGCCGTGGTCTATGGCGATCCGATCCGGCTCGTCCAGGTGGTCGTCAATCTGATGAACAACGCCACGAAGTACACCGACCCGGGCGGCAGGATCCGCATCGAGCACGGTACCGACGCGGGTCAGGGCTTCGTGCGCGTGATCGACAACGGCAAGGGCATCCCGGCCCCGCTGATCCCGACGATCTTCGACATGTTCGTCCAGGAGCGCACCACGTCCGACGGTGCCGGTGGCCTCGGCCTCGGTCTCGGCCTCGTCAAGCGCCTCGTCGAGATGCACGGTGGCGAGGTCCGCGCGGCCAGCGAGGGCACCGGCCGCGGATCGACGTTCGAGATCCGGCTCGCGCTCGCCGATCCCAAGGTACTCGAGCACTACAAGCCGCGCACGCAGAAGATGAAGGCGCTGGACAAGCCGCTCACCGCTCTGGTGTGCGACGACGCGCTCGATCTGCGCGAGCTGGTCGCCGACCTGCTGCGGCTGCGCGGTCACGACGTCACCGTCGTCGAGGATGGTGCCTCCGCGCTGTCGGCGATCGAGGGCGGTGCGTTCGACGTCGCGCTGATCGACATCGGGCTTCCCGAGATGGACGGCTACGAGGTCGCGCGGCGGATCCGCAAGCTGGGTGGCAAGCCGGTGCGCTTGATCGCGATGACCGGCTACGGCCAGGCCGCCGATCGCGCGGCGGCGTTCGAGGCCGGCTTCGACGCACACATCGTCAAGCCTGCCAGCGCGGACAAGATCCTGGGCGCACTGTACGGAGAGCCTCGCAGAGGCGAACAAGAGGACGCATGAACACGTTCGAGCCGCCGAAGAAGACGAACGGCACCAAGAAAGCAGTAGCCTCGACCACAGCAGCAGCGGCAGGCCTGGACCACCGGCACATCCTGTCGGCGCTGCGCGCGTTCAAGCGAGGCGACTTCGAGATTCGCCTGCGCGAGGATCTGACGGGGGTCGACGGCCAGATCGCCGAGACGTTCAACGAGATCGTCGAGCTCGTGGCCTCGATTCGCGACGAGGCGAACGACGTGTCGGCCTCGGTCGGCAAGGCCGGTCAAGCCGGCAAGCGGATGCGCCGGTTGAACGCCGCGGGTGGCTGGGCCGAGTACGTGTCGAGCGTCAACGAAGTGATCCAGGATCTCAGCGGTCACGCGAACGAGATCGCGCGCGTCGTCAGCGCCGTCGCCCGTGGCGACCTCGAGCAGACGATGGAGACCGACGAAGGTGGTGCCGGTCCGCGCCGCGGTGAGTTTCTTCGCCATGCGAAGATCGTCAACGGCATGGTCGCAAGGCTGTCGCAGTTCGGATCAGAGGTGACGCGCGTCGCGCAGGAGGTCGGTGGCGAAGGCAAGCTCGGCGCCCAGGCCCGTGTGCAAGGGGTGTCGGGGGTCTGGAAGGACCTGACGGACTCCGTCAACCTGATGGCGTCGAACCTGACGTCTCAGGTCCGCGAGATCGCGCGCGTGACCACCGCCGTCGCGCAGGGCGACCTGACCAAGACGATCACGATCGACGTCAAGGGCGAGATCCTCGAGCTCAAGAACACCGTCAACACGATGGTCGAGCAGCTCCGCGCGTTCGCGAATGAAGTGACGCGCGTTGCCCGCGAAGTCGGCACCGAAGGGCGGTTAGGCGGTCAGGCAACTGTTCGTGGTGTCTCTGGCGTCTGGCGCGAGCTGACCGAGTCGGTCAACTCGATGGCGAACAACCTGACGTTCCAGGTGCGAAACATCGCCGAAGTGACGAGCGCCGTCGCCGGTGGTGACCTCGGCAAGAAGATCACCGTCGAGGCGAAGGGCGAAATCCTCGGCCTCAAG
>JANNBP010000193.1:0-3163 GCA_031385555.1 Deltaproteobacteria bacterium
CCATCCCGCGCAGTGGGCAAACTGTCAGCCGGATATCGATGCGCTCGATGGCACCAAGTTCGGCGCCGAGCTCCGTGGCGATGCCAAAGCCACCTCGTATGACCGCATGGTCACGCGCATCGCATGGGCGAACCTCGCGCCGAAGCTCGGCGAGCACGCCGCGAAGGTGAAGAAGCTGCTCGCGGCGGACGAGATCTACGGCAAGCTGTTCGACATCGCGCGCGCCTCCCACAAGGACTGGCCTGCCATCGCAGCGTCGCGTGAACCAGTCCTCTCGATGTTGCGCCGCCTCGACGACGTTCGTGCGACGGGCTCTCGCAAGGGTCTGCCGGGATGTGGCGAGCAGGCGTGGTCGCTTTTCGCGGCGGCGATCGGCAACCTGCCCGCAAAGGAGTTCGCCGGCATTCTCGAGAGCAAGGCCTCGTTGAATCGCCCACTCGAGGGGATCGTGGCGCCGATTCTCAACAACCCCGATGCCTATCGGGCTGCGGCCGCCTACGTGGGTTGCAGCAAGGACGGCGATTCGGTGGCCAAGGTGCTGAGCGCAGGTCTGGCCAACTGGCCCGGCTACCGCGGCCCGCGGACCACGGCGGCGAGCAAGATGTTCATCGCGAATCTCCAGCCTGATCGTGGCGATGCCATCTCGTATGCGCAGCCGGGCGTGAGCCTATCGAGTCACGGTGATTTCACGCATGACGGTACTGGTGAAGGAGCGGGCGTTGTCGAATCGGTCAGCACGGCCGGCGATCGCGTGAAGGTCACCTTCGTCAAGGACATGCAGACCCGCGATGTCTGCGTGCAGTGGCGGAAGACCAATCGCATCTCGCGAATCCTACCCAATGGCACGGTCTGGTACGTCGATGAATGCGTGAAGCGCGAACCCCAGCAGAGCAACTACGCTCCAGGCTCGGCCACCGTCCACAAGCGCTTCGCGGCCGGCATCACCAAGGGCGCCACGCTCGTGGTCACCAATGGCATCGTCGTCGCGAGCTATCCAAAGCTCGGTGCGTCTCCGACCGTGGTGCTCGGCGTCCCGGTGAAGTAGTGGCGTTGCTCGACGAGCTTCGCGTCGCGTTCCCTCCGGTGCCGCTCGACGCGACCGGCGCGTTCGCCTGGTACTCCGACGCGGAGCTCTGCGAGCGAGCGGTGACTGGCAAGACGTGGGAACACGTCGACCCGCGCCTGGTCGATCGCAGCGACTCGCTCGCGTTCCTCTCGACCGAACGCTTCGTTGCTTGGCTCCCGATGTATCTGAACCACCTCGTGACGACCGCGCCGGAACGCTCGGCGATCTTCTCGACGCTGCTGCGGAGGCTCGCACCCGAACGTCGGTTCGGCGAGCTCGCGGATCGGCTCACCAGCGGGCAACGACGCGTGGTCGCGCGATGCCTGCAGTTCGTATGCTCGATCCGCCCGGGGCTGATCGCGCCGCAGCAGGCACTGGATCGATGTTGGGCGCAGTATGCGAGCACGCCGACGTTTCGCGAGGACCCGTTGCTCGAGGAGCTTCGTGCGGCGTTCGTGCCAACGGTGATGCGTGCCGAGGACGTGTTCATCGATGCAGACTGGGAGCACTGCGGGACCTTCGAGTATCGCCAGGCAGTCGATGGCAGGACGTGGGAACAGCTCGACCGGATCTTTCTGGTCGAGGAGGTTCACTCCTTCGGCGTGCTCTCCGACGGTGTCGCGCGAGCCGTGTTGCCGGCGTACTTGCATCTCGCTGCCGTGTTCGCGATGCCTACCGAGCCAGTGGTCGCGCGGCTGACAGATCCAGACGCGTTGAATGCGCCACAACAACACGTGGTCGCGCGGTACATGCAGCAGCTCGCGCCGCATGTGTTCGAGCGCTACTGGGGCGCATTCGCATAGGGAAATCCCGGGAGTAGGTTGGGACGATCAGAGGGAGGCGCTATGGTCCGCCCGCTTTGGCTGAGCGCATCTACATCGTCGACGGGCACGGTTACATTTTCCGTGCCCACTACGGCCTGATGAACATCTCGCGCGGCGAGCGCAAGGAGGTGCGGCTGTCGACCAGCGAGGGCATGCCCACCGGCGCCCTCTACGTGTTCACGCGGATGTTGATGCGGATGGAGGAGGACGCGAATCCCAAGCGGATCTGCGTGGTGTTCGACGACAAGAGCGGCGTGCCCACGTTTCGCCGGGAGATGTATCCGGCCTACAAGGCCACGCGGAAGGAGCCGCCCGAGGAGCTCCAGGTCCAGATGGACTACTTCGCGAAGGTCGTACGTGGGATGGGCTGGCCGGTGATCGCGGTGCCGGGCGTCGAGGCGGATGACGTGATCGCCACGCTGGTGGAGCAGGCGCGGGCGCGGGCCTGGGAGGTCGTCATCTACAGCGCCGACAAGGACATCATGCAGATGGTGGGCGAGGGCGTGTCGATGATCGATGCGCTCCACCAGAAGACGTACACGCGCGAAGAAGTCATCAAGAAGATGGGCGTGCCTCCGGAGAAGATTCCGGACTTCTTGGCCCTGGTCGGGGACACCAGCGACAATGTCCCGGGCATTCGCGGCGTCGGCGACAAGACGGCGGCCACGCTGCTCGACAAGTACGGGACGCTCGCAAATTTGATCAAGGAGAACCCGATCGTCCCGCGGATCCAGGTCAAGCAGCCGTTCGGAGATCCCGAGCAGCTCGAGCGGATCCAGATCTCGCGGCAGCTGGTCGAGCTCCGGCGAAATGTTCCGCTGCCCCTCACGCTCGATCAGCTGGTGGCCACGGAGTGGGATCTCGGGGTGCTGCTGCAGCTGTTCACCGAGCTCGAGTTCCAGATCCTGGTCGAGAAGGTGAAGATGCGGATGCCGCCGGGCGAGGACGTGATCGTCGTCCCCGCGCCGGAGACCACGGCGATCGCCACGGTGGATCAGGCACCGGAGACCAAGATCACGCTCAGGCCGGATGCGATCGCCGAGCTGGCGAAGGCGGCACGAGGGGTGGGCAAGTTCGCGATCACCGTCGAGCTCGATCCTACGCGAAACGATACGGCGGGCTTGGTGGCGATCGTGATCGCGGTGCCGGGACAGGCGCCCGCGTACATCCCCCTCGGACATCGCTACATCGGCGCTCCTACACCACCGCTGGCCGCGGATCTCGAACCGATCAACGCGCTGCTGCGGGACGAGACGGTCAAGAAGGTCACCCA
>JANNBP010000227.1:0-12572 GCA_031385555.1 Deltaproteobacteria bacterium
CTGCACCGCATCGGCGCGCCGGGTCCCGAGCCGGGCGTAGATGGCCAGCGCCTCGCGCAGCAGATCGCGGCCGGCCTCGGGATCGCCCGAGTCGATCTTGTAGCGGCCGTGCTGCTCCAGCCCCCGCGCGACGCCGCGGTCGTTGCCGATCTCGCGCAGCACGTCGAGGCCGCGCTGGAAGTACTGCTCGGCCGCCGGCACGCCGTCGTCGTCGTCGCGGCTGGCGTCGTACAGGCTGGTGGCGTGGACCTGGCCGAGCGCGAGCAGGGCCTGGCCCTCCTTCTCGCGCAGCCCGGCCGCGGTCGCCACCGTCAGCGCCCGCTCGGCCAGCTCGCGCGCGATCGCCATCTTGCCGGCCTGGTTCTCGAGCAACGCCAGCATCCGGCAGCACGCGCTCTCGAGCTGCCGCGCCTCGAGGTCCTCGATGATCTCGAGCGCGTCCTCGAGCCGGCTGCGGGCCTCCTCGAGCTTGCCCTCCTCGAGCGCGAGCTCGCCGAGGTTGGTCAGCACCATCGCGGCGTAGGGCAGGGCGCCGATCGCCTCGGCCTCGGCCAGCGCCTCGTGCCAGAGCTGGCGGGCCTCGTTGGGATCACCGGCCTCGTAGGCCAGGACCGCCAGGTTGTTCTGCGACACCACGGTGCCGAACCGATCGCCGGCGTGCTTGCGCAGCTCGAGCGCCTCGCGGTGGCAGTTGAACGCGGCCTCGTACTCGCCGCGGTCCTGCTGCACGCTGCCCAAGGTCGACAGCGACGCCGCGATCGAGCGCGGGTCGCCGCCCGTGCCGCGGCGCTGCCGCGCCTCGGTGATCTTGGCCCGGGCCGCGTCGTAGCGGCCGAGCAGGTGGAGCGCCTTGCCGATGTCGTCGAGCGAGCCGGCGATGCCTCGCGCGTCCCCGGCGCCGCGGAACAGCTCGAGGCCTCGCTCGAGGTATTCGAGCGCCAGCTTGAGGTCGCCCTTGCGCCGCCACACGCGTCCCATCTTGTTGAACGCGACGGCTGCCTTGGTCTTGCTCGCGGCCACCCAGGACAACCGCAACATGCGCTCGAACGCGCCGAGCGCTGCCTCGAAGTCACCGATCAGCTCGTAGACCGAGCCGAGGTCGTGCCAGAGATGGATCCGCGTGGCGAGATCCGTATCGCCGATGCAGGCGAGGGCGCGATCGAACAACCGGATCGCGCGCTCGTTCGCGAACTGCGCACGCGCGGCCTCGGCGGCACGGCGATACCGGCTCGCGGCTTCGCGCGCCTCGCCACCGAGGGCGAGGTGCCGGGCGACCTCTTCCTGCGCCGCCGGGCCACGCCCCTCGGGGTGCAGCTCGAGCCAGCGGGCGACCGCCTGATGGAGGAGGCGCTTCCGCGGCTCCTCGATGCTCTTGTAGACCACCGACCACAGGGTGGGTGACGCGAACCGCAGCTCGCGCTCGCCGGAGATCGACGACAGCGACACCTCGGTCAACCACTCGCGCTCGACCAGCTTGCCGATCGCCGCGACGACGGACAGCCGCGAGTGATCGCCGCTCGCCGCGATCTGCGCGAGCGTGGGCCCATCGGGATCCGGGAGGATCGAACCGCTGTTGCGGGTGGCCACGGCGCGCTCGAGGGCGAGGATCGCATCGAGCCACGAGGTCTCGCCGACGACGGCCGCCATCTCGATCACGCGGCGCTCCGTCGCGTCCATCACGCGGAGGCGCGCGGCGACGATCTCGTCGTATGACCTCGGCAGCTTGGTGGCCGCGAGCTTGACGACGTCGACGCTCCACATCAGGCCCTGGCGCACGAACACGTCGCTCTCGAGGAGCAGGCGGACGAGCTCGTGGATCGCGCGCGGCGAACCGCCGAGGGCACGCGCGTGCTGGATGATCTGCTGCGGGACCGCGCGACCTTCATCGAGCGGCTTGCAGAGCAGGCGGACCAGCTCCTCCGATTCGTCCGGCGTGAGCGGCGACAGCTCGATCTTGACCGGCGCAACTTCGCCCTCGCCGAACTGCGGGTGGCGATCGGCGAGTTGCGGCGTGGCGGTGCCGATGATCGCGACGCGCTGATCGCGCAGCCCGGCGGCGAGGTACTGGAGGAAGTTGATCGTATCGGTGCCGCACAGCTCGAGGTTCTCGACGACGAGCATCACCGGACAGCGCTCGGCCTCGGCCGCGAGCATCCGCTTGAGCGACATGAACAGCCGCGCCTCGAGGCGCTGCGGCGACTCGAGCAGCGGCGTCACCACCGGGCTGTCGTCGAACGGGCAGCGCAGCAGGTGCGCGATCAGGTGCGCGGTCTCGGTGACGCGCGACGCGGGCATCACCTCGGCGACGCCGGCCTGGATCTTGTCGCGGCTCTCCGCCGGATCCTCGCCGGGCGCGAGGCCAAAGCGCGTGGTCAGGGCACGTGCGACCGGGCCGTACGCCGGTGCGTTCTCGTCGGCGACGCCGGACATCACCAGCGCGGCGGGGTGCTGGGCACGCACGCGCGCCGCGAGCTCGCCGATGATCCGGCTCTTGCCGAGCCCCGGGTCCGCGGAGATCAACACGAACGCGAGCTCGCGCTGGTCGAACGCCTTGTCCGCGAGTTGCTGGAGCCGTGCGACCGCAGCGGCGCGCCCCGTGTACCGTGCCTTGACGTCGAACCCGGTGTTGGTGACGACCGTTCGCTCGCCTTCGCCTTCACCGAAATCGGCAGGTTCGAACGTAGGCGTGCGCTCCGTCCCCTCCACGTTGGAAGGAGCGTTCGGAACGGGAGTCGCTTGATCCCATTTCACCGGCATCTCGACCTCCCCGTACACGAACGAGCCCACTGACGCATCGCGTGCGCCTCTAAACTTGGATGTCTCCATGAGAATTCCACACGTCCCCAGATCGGTTCCCGACGCAGTCGCGGACCCCTAATAATGTGGTTGTGTGTGGTTGTCAATCACGGCGAAGCAGCGTCAGGTCGAATTTCGCTGACGGGAGTTTGTACTGACTTTGAGTCAACGAGGGATGTGTAAAGCTCGCCCACGGTCCACCCCAGCATCGCGTCGCTAACGCTCATTCGATACAAGCTCGACGAGGCGATCTCCGCTTGGCCGGTCCAGCTCGTCGCGACCCATCCCCGGCCATCGTGTTGAGCCCACGCAGCGACATGCGGCGCCGATCTCCCAGCAGCGATCTCCGCTTCGCCGGTCCAGCTCGTGGCGACGGCAGCTCGCCGCTCTACTTCTTGCGCTTGAGGATGTGGATCTCGACGCGCCGGTTCTGGTCCTTGCCGGCCTCGGTCGTATTGTCGGCGATCGGCTTCGACTCGCCGAAACCCTTGCTCTCCATCCGCTTGCCGTCGATGCCCTTGCTCTCGAGGTACGTGCGGACGGACGCGGCGCGGTCGTTCGACAGCTTGAGGTTGTACCCATCGCTCGCGTCGCTGTCGGTGTGACCCTCGATCCGGATCCGCTCGATCTCGGGGTGGTCCTTCATGATCTTGACGACCTCGTCGAGCAGCGTCTTGCTCTCGGGGAGCAGCGTCGCCTTCGCGACATCGAACTCGACCTTCTGCTTGAGCTCGATCTTGTCGTCCTTGATCTCGGTGACCGGAGGCGGGATATCGACCGGCGGCGGTGGCGGAGCTTCGACGACCGGTGCCGGCGGTGGCGGCGGCGCGGCACCTTCACACTGGAAGGTCGGCACCTGCCACGACGCGATCGGGTAGCACTGCTTGAGCTGATCGGGCTTCGCACAACCGATCAACAGGACGAAGGCGAACAGACTAGAACGCATAGGAACCTCCCAGCGTCAGCGAGCGGGCATCGACGCCGCCGATGCTGTCGCCATTCGTGTCCTTCGCGCCGGTCACGAGGACAGGCAGCGAGAAGATCAGCTCGAGCGACAGCTGCTTGTTGATCGCGTAGGAACCGCCGAGCGAGAGCCCTAGCAGGTACGCGTCGCTGGTATCCTCGAGCGGCAGGATCAACGCGACCTGACCGAGGAGGCCGACCTTCTCGTTGAGACCGTAGACGAAATTCACCGGTGCGACGATCGTCTCCTTGTTGGTCTCCGCGTCGACTTGGCCGCCGCCATCGCGTTCGGTGACACCGAAGAACACGCTCGGCTGGAACTCGAGCGCGAGCTGCTTGCCGAGCTTGTAGCGACCGGCAACGCCGACCTTGATCGATAGCTGGAACGGGTCGAGGCTGTTGACGAACAGCCCGGCGTCGAGCGCGAGCTGGAGCTTCTCCGACGACTTCAGCGTGTAGCGAGCGTCGAGACCGACGTTGCTGTAGAAATCTCCGCACCCGTTGTCCGAGCCGGTGAGGCAGAGGCTGGCACCGGGCAGACCCTGCACGCCGGTCGTGCCGACGCCGGTATGCACCAGGCCAACCGTGAGCTTCTCGTTGACGCCGTACCAGATGTCCGGCGACAGCGAGATCGGCTTGCCGACAGCGTCCGTCGACAGGTTGATCCCGACCTGCGCGTGCAGGAGACCTCGCTTCGCGGGCATCGTGACGCGTACGCCGTTGGTGACGGGAGCCGCTGCGGGAGCAGCGTCAGCAGGAGCCGTGGCAGCTGGTTCATCTTCTGCGTGCGCCACGGCAGGGGCGAGCAGTACCAGGAGAGCGATCGATCGCAAGAGTCCTCCGAGGTTGGTCAGGCTAGGGCTTCGGTTCGGGCTTGTCAGACTTGGCTGAATCGGGTTTCTTCACCGGCATGGGATCCGGTGGAGGCGTGGGAGCGGGTCGACGTGCGCAGCGACCCGGCAGCGCGGTGCGATACGCCTCGGTGGTCTTTTTGGCCTCGTCGGGAATCGGCCGCTGCGTCTTCTTGTCCCGAATGAAGTAATGGATCGAGACCGGGAGGATCGGATCCTTCTTGTCCGCGAGGCGCTTGCAGTTGAACGCCTCCAGATCGTCGAACACGAGCCCCGCGATCTTCGCGGTGATCGGTTTGACGTCGTGCATCAGGACCACGCCGCCCTCCTGCTTGACGATCATCGACATCACCTTCTTGCGCAGGCGCTCTCCGTCCGAGGCCTTCCAGTCGAGCGTGTCGACCGACCAGAACGCCTCGGTGAGGCCGCGCTTCTTGAGCCAGCCGCGGCTGGTGGCGTCGAGCGCACCGAACGGCGCGCGAAACAGCCCGATCTTTTTTCCCGATTCGCGCGCGAGGATCCGGATGGCGTCGTCGATCTCGAGATCGAGCTTCTTCGAGCCGCGCAGGTTGGGATGCGAGTACGAGTGCGAGCCGATCAGGAAGCCGCCCTTGACCTCGCGCTGCAGCACCTCGCGGCTCTTCTCGCCGTTCTTGCCGACGATCCGCTGCGAGACGATGAAGAACGTCGCCGGGATGTTGTACTTCTCGAGCGCGTCGATCACGTGCGGCGTGGTCTGCGGGTTCGGGCCGTCGTCGAACGTGAACGCGACGTAGCCGCGCAGCTCCTCGCCCTGGATCTGATCGCCTTTTCCGAGGAGCGGATCGTCGGTCAGCGTCGCGACATCGACCTTCGGCTCCTTCGGAGGCTTCGGTGTCGGATCCTTCTTCGCCTTGGTCGGCGGATCTTTCTTCTTCGCTTTCTCGGCGTACGCGGGTGTGACCACGCACGCGAGGATCAATCCGGTGATCCAGTGCCCTCGCACGGTTGTGACACTAGCACGGGCGATTCGCTAAGCTGCCCACCCGTGCGTGTCGTCGCGACTTCCTCCCTCCCCATCGATCTCGCGGGGCAACTTGCCCGTGCCTTCCCTGGCATCGAGGTCCATGTTCCGACCGCGGGGCACGTCGGGTTGGCTCGCGTCGATCTCACGCAGGCCGACGCCCTGATCTGTCTGCTGCTCGACAACATCGATCGCGCGACGCTTTTGAAGGCACCGAAGCTCCGCGTCGTCGCGAACTGCGCCGTCGGGATCGACAACATCGACGTCGCAGCGGCGACCGCGGCGGGGGTCGCGGTGACCAACACGCCCGACGTGCTGACGGAGCCGACCGCGGAGCTCGCGTTCACGCTGATGCTCGCGACCGCGCGCCGGTTGGGGGAGGGCGAGCGGCTCGTACGATCCGGCCAGTGGACCGGCTGGGCGCTCGATCAGCTGCTAGGCAGCCAGCTCACCGGGAAGCGACTCGGCCTCGTCGGCTACGGTCGCATCGGGCGCGCGATGGCACGCCGCGGACGCGCCTTCGGGATGCAGATCGCGATCGCGCATGGCGCACCCGAGCCCGGCGATCACGTGGTCGCGCTCGACGAGCTATTCTCCTCGAGCGACGTGATCAGCCTGCACTGTCCCCTGACGCCCGCGACCCGCCACCTGGTCGATGCGCGCCGGCTCGCCCTGATGAAGCGCACCGCGATCCTGGTCAACACGGCCCGCGGCGGCTGCGTCGACGAGGAGGCCCTCGCGGCGGCGCTCGCCTCGGGGCGGATCGCCGGGGCAGGGCTCGATGTCTACGCGCACGAGCCCCGGATCGCACCTGCGCTGCTCGGCTGTGAGCGCGCGGTCTTGGCGCCGCACATCGGATCGGCTACCACCGAGACCAGGATCGCGATGGCTCAGCTCTGTGCAGATGCGGTGATCGCGGTGTTGTCGAAGCGGCGCCCACCGAACCAGGTGAATGATCTATGAGCGAGGCCCAGATCCTGATCGTGACCTCGAGTGGGGCGCCCTCCTCGGCGGTGGTGCCGGTGCTCGCGGCGATCGAAGCGGCGGGCATGCGCGTCCGTGCGATCGATGTCGGCCACGCGGGTGGTGGGGGAGGTGGCGTCGCCGATCGCGTGCGCCGCGCGATCCTCGGTGAGGGCGCCGAGCGCCGGCTCCGTCGCGAGCTCGAGCTGTCGCCGCCGGATGCCGCGGTCGTGTTCGATCCGCATGCAGCTGTCGCGCTGACCGCCGCGCGCGACAACGTGCCGGCGATCGCGGGTGCCGCGGCCCCGGTGATCGGCGTCGTCGGCGAGCTCGATCCCGCCACCGCGTGGGCGCAGACGGATTGTGATCGGTTCATCGCCGTCGACGAGCTCGCGGCCGTGGCCCTCGCGGATGCCGGCGTCGAAGGCGATCGGATCCTCGTCGTCGGTGCGCTCGGCGAGCGCGCGTTCGCCGAGGCCGGCGCGCAGGATCGCACCGCGGTGCGGACGAAGTTCAAGCTCGGCAACAAGGTCGCGCTGGTCGAGGTCGGCGGGCTCGGTGCCGAGCACACCGGGCAGCTCGCGCTGCAGCTGTCGCTGCTCGACGGTGGTGACAAGATCCAGTTCCTGTTCGATGCCTCCGGGGACTCCGACGCCGCCGCGGTGCTGCGGCGCCAGGTGCCGGCGCTCGGGCTCAAGGGCAAGCTGTTCGGCAACACGCCGGATGCGCCGATGCTGTGGCGCGCGGCCGATATCATCGTCGCGCGGCCGAAGCCGGAGACGGTCGCGCGCGTGATGCTCGTCGGTGGCAAGCTGGTCGCGCTGATCGATGACACGATCGCGAACGGTGCGAAGGCGGCCGCCGCGCTCGAGCTCCGCAAGCGCGGGATCGCGGCGAAGGGCTTGCTGCTGCTCTCCAGCGCGCTCGACGCCGCGTTCCAGGGTGTTCCGCCCGGCCCCACCGCCGACGGCAGTGACAACACCGCCGACATCATCGCCGCGGTCGCCGCCGACAAGCGTGGCGTGATCGACGAGCGTCGCGCCGCTGCCCACGCGGCCACGCGCGATCGGCTGCACGCCGCGAAGACCGCCACGCAGGCCGCGGCGGCCACCCAGGCGATGCCGGGCGATCTCGAGGATCTCGGCGGTGGGGATGCCTCGGTGTTCGACACCTCGGCGCTCCCCGACGCGGCCGAGCTGGCGCGCCTGCGCAGCGAGGTCGAGCAGCGCAAGGTCGAGATGAGCAGGTCGATGATGGCCGCGCGCGATGCAGCGACGTCGCTGTCCGATCAGGCGAAAGCGGCTCGCGAGCGCGGAGCGCCCGACGAAGCCTCGCAGCTCGATCGCAAGGCCGACGCCGAGCGCGCGCGCATGCACACGCTGCTCGGAGAGCTCGCGACGCTCGAGTCCGAGCTCGCCGAGCTCGAGCGCGTGCGCAAGACCGTCAGCGATGCGCCTCCTCCACGGGCGCGCTCAGCCGCGGCGGCGTCGTCGTCGGAGGGCAATGACGAGCTGGGCGATCTCGACGATCTCCCACGCGCGCCACCACCACCGTCCGTCGACGATGCGCTCGCCGCGCTGAAGCGTGCGGCGGCCTCCGGCGCGGCCCCGCAGCCCAAGCCGGGTGCGAAGCCTGCGAGCGCGCCGGCGTCGACTCCGCGCAAGGGTTCGAACGTCGACGACGAGCTCGCGGCGCTCAAGAAGAAGATGCAGGGCGCGCCGCCGAAGAAGAAGTAGGCGCTCGGGATCGCTCTCGTTCCTCGCGAGTCCGAGGCCATCGTCACGTACGGAGCCGCGTTGGTCCTCTCACCGACGCGAACCCTCGAGGTGTCGACGCGCGTCGAGCGCCGAGAGGATTCGACGGTGTTCCTCGTCGGGCTGACCGGTCGCTATCTGACGCCGAGCTTGGACCGCTACTAGCGGTAGTAGTCCATGTCGCGAACGGGCGGCTGCGCTGCGGAAGTCTCGAGCCAGGCCTTCACGGCCGCCGTGATCTCCTCGACCCGCGCGCTGATCTCGCCCGGCGACGTGAACGACTTCGTGTACTCGCCGATCGCGAGGTTCACGGCCTTGCCCTGGAGCGTCATCGCCGCCGTGACGTCCCGCGTGTCCTCGAGGTAGATGCTGATCACCGGCTTCGCATCGCGGCCGAAGTGCTCGTCGCCGACGAAGAACTTCCACGCGCGGTCGGGCGCGCCGCGCTTGATCGCCTCGAGCGCCGCTTCGCCGAACGGCCGCAGCTTCGCGAGCGTGGCGACGTGGGTGTGGCACCACAGCACCTCGGCGTCGAGGGTCCGCGCCTCGCGCGCGGCGAAGTCCGTCAGCTCCGAGAGCGACTTGATCTCGCGCACCGACGAGCCGCACGTCAGCCGGATGCCGGCCTTGGTCGCCTCCAGCGTCATCCCGACGGGCCAGCGGGACGTGGGCCCGCGCGCGGCGATGTAGCTCGACATGCCCGTGCGGTTGCCGTTCAGGTAGACGCCCCATCGACCACGCTGCTTGAGGAAGCGCATGATCGAGAGCGCGGTATCGACGAGACCGCCTTGCTCGGCGGGCGCATCCACCCCCCACACCGCAGCCGCCCTGATCTCCGCCCGATTCGCCGCGATCTCGGCGGGTGTCCTGGCGTAGCGGTTGTCGTTGTTGGTCAGCTGCGGGCCGTCGATCATCACCTCCTGGCCCGCGACGAGCGCGATCGTGTGGCGGTCGCTGATGATCGCGAACGGCAGGTTGGTGTGGTGGTGGACGGCCGGATCGAGATCGGGCTCGACCTTGATCAACTCCACCACGCGGGTCCCGGTCAGATCACGCGCGAGCTCGCGCGCGAGGGGCTCACCCCATAGCGCGGTCACGAGACCCGGCCGTACCGATCTTCCAGGCGAACGACGTCGTCGAGCTCGGTCGTCGACACCTCGAGCAGCTCGGTGTCCTCGAGCGCGATGTAGCGATGTCGCAGCTCGGGCGTGACGTGGAACGGCTCGCGTGGACCGAGCTCGCGCGACCTCGGTGGCTCGCCGTCGACGTAGTAGACGAGCTGCAGCTTGCCCGACAGCACCAAGATCGTCTCGTCCTTGACGCGGTGGTACTGGAGCGAGAGCGCCTCGCCGGCCTTGATGTGGAGGATCTTGCCGACGTAGTGGGGCGTCTCGGCCCAGATCAACTCGTGACCCCAGGGCTTGTCGACGACGCGACTCACTTTTTCGGTGCGGGGGCGCCGGACCCAGCGGCAGGTTCCGGTGATGGCGCAGGCTTGTTACTGTCGGGATTGATCGAGCCCGACGCGTTCGGATCTTCGGTGGTCGGCATCTCGACCTTCGGACGCGCGCCTGGGATCTCTTCGCGGCGATCGACCTTTCCATCGAAGTCGTCGTCGTAGAGGATCGCGAGCAGGACGGTGTCCTTGTACTGCTCCCACAGATCGGGCTGACCGTCGTTGTTGCGATCGCGGCGCACGCTCGTGAGGATGCCGCCGGTGTCGTAGACCTCTTTGACGTCGAACTTGCCGTCGAAGTCGGTGTCGCGCTCGACCTCGGCGAGGTTGCCGGTCTTGGTGTCGTAGACCGCGGCCATGTCCCACTTGCCGTCGTAGTCGAAGTCCGCGCGTTCGTAGAGACGGAGCCCCTTGCGGTTGAGTGCGACGACCCAGTCCTTCCGACCATCGTGATCGAAGTCGACCTGCTTGCAGGTCATGAACTCGACCTTGGTGCCGCCCTCGTCCTCGTTCTTGTAGAGGCGCCAGACATCCGGACGGTTGTCGTGGTTGAGGTCGTAGGTGATGACGTTCTTGCCGTTGGTGTCACACAACGTGGGATCCACCTTGGGGATCCCTCCGTCTGCGCTGTCCTTGGGCCCGGTGTCCGACTTCTTGCCCTTACAGCCCGCCGCAAGGAGGAGCCCGGAAAGCAAGACGAGTTTCGATAGCTTCGCCATCACCAGACGAGGCTAAACCCCAGGGGGCGAAGCTGCAACCGTTTGGCCGCCAACTACCTATACGTATCGCCCAGATCACGCTAACTACGGCGCTGGTCCCGATGTCGTTCCCGTCCGAGCGGATCCGCAATTTCTCGATCATCGCGCACATCGACCACGGCAAGACCACGCTCGCCGATCGCATCCTCGAAGAGTGCGGTGCGGTCACCGCCCGCGAGGCCCAGGCGCAGATGCTCGACTCGATGGATCTCGAGCGCGAGCGCGGGATCACCATCAAGGCGCAGTCGGTCCAGCTCCACTTCAAGGCGAAGGACGGGCTGGTCTACCAGCTTCACCTGATCGACACCCCGGGCCACGTCGACTTCCACTACGAAGTTTCCCGTTCCCTCGCCGCGTGTGAAGGTGCGCTGCTCGTCGTCGATGCCGCGCAAGGCGTCGAGGCGCAGACCCTCGCCAACGTCTACGTCGCGCTCGACAACAACCTCGATATCGTCCCGGTCCTCAACAAGATCGATCTGCCGGTCGCGCGCCCCGATTGGGTGAAGCAGCAGATCGAGGACACGATCGGGCTCGACGCATCGGACGCCTGCCTGGTGTCGGCGAAGACCGGCGTCGGCGTCCACGACATGCTCGAGGCCCTGGTCGAGCGGATCCCGCCCCCCAAAGCGGATCGCGAGGCGCCACTCTCCGCGCTGATCTTCGACAGCTGGTACGACACCTATCGCGGCGTCGTCGTGCTCGTCCGCGTGATGGCCGGGCGGATCACGAAGGGCACCAAGCTCAAGTTCTGGAACACCGGTGTCGAGTACGAGTGCACGATGATCGCGGTCCGCCGGCCGGCGCTCTTCGAGATCGACATCCTCGAGGCAGGGCAGGTCGGCATCCTCGCCGCCGCGATCAAGGACATCGCCCACGCCCGCGTCGGCGACACGGTGACCGATGCCGCGCGCCCGTGCGCCGAGCCGCTCAAGGGCTTCAAGCTGGTCAAGCCGATGGTGTTCGCGGGGTTGTTTCCCGTCGACAACGAGGACTATCAGGACCTCAAGGACGCGCTCGGCAAGCTGGTGCTCAACGACGCCAGCGTGACGTACGAGCCGGAGACCTCGCTGGCACTCGGCTTCGGGTTTCGGACCGGCTTCCTCGGCCTGCTCCACATGGAGATCGTCCAGGAGCGGCTCGAGCGCGAGTTCAACCTCAACCTGATCGTCACCGCACCGAGCGTGCGCTACCGCATCCACCTCAATGGGGGCGACATCCTCGAGGTCGACAACCCGGCGAAGGTTCCGGATCAGGGCAAGTACGAGCGGGTCGAGGAGCCGATCATCACGGCGACCGTCCACCTGCCGCAGGAGTACGTCGGCCCGATCATGCAGCTCTGCCAGGAGCGGCGTGGTGTCCAGCAGGGCCTGCACTACGACCCGGGTGGCCGTGTGCGCGTGGTCTACGAGATGCCGCTGGCGGAGATCGTGTTCGGGTTCTACGATCGGCTGAAGACGATGTCGCGCGGTTACGCGTCCCTCGATTACGAGCCGGCTGGCTACCGCGAAGCCGACCTGGTGCGGCTCGACGTGCTGATCAACGGCGAGCGCGTCGATGCGCTCTCGATCATCTCGCACCGCGAGACCGCGTATCACCGCGGCGTCGAGCTGTGCACCAAGATGAAGGACGTCGTGCCCCGGCAGATGTTCGACGTCGCGATCCAGGCCGCGATCGGTAGCCGCGTGATCTCGCGGACCACGGTCAAGGCCGCGCGCAAGGACGTCACCGCGAAGTGCTACGGCGGCGATATCTCGCGCAAGAAGAAGCTGCTGAACAAGCAGAAGGAAGGCAAGAAGCGCATGAAGTCGGTCGGCTCGGTCGAGCTGCCGCAGGAGGCCTTCTTGACCATTCTCAAGGTGGATTGAGCCCGCTCGAATGAGGTCCGCGAGACTCGACCGCCGCGTGCGCAAGGAAGCCGCGATCCTCGTTCGCGAGGGTCGGGCGGCACTCGAGCTCAAGCGCGGGCTGCGCGGCAAGGCCGGCGACCTCGACGTCGCGGTCACCGAGGTCGAGGCCGGGCTCAAGGCA
>JANNBP010000273.1:0-21730 GCA_031385555.1 Deltaproteobacteria bacterium
GAAGAATTGGTCGATCATTTCTCCTCCTCTTTCGGGAGGAAGAAGCGACCGGATTATGCGAAGTGCAACAGCCCCGAAGCGGCCTTCTTCCGGTGCCTTCCGTTACTCGCTCGGCATAATCCGGGACTCCGCATAATGGGGCCTCGTGCATCCACGCGTGCAGCCGCACTGCTAGCTGTTGTAGCTCTCGCGAACTGCCGACGGTGATGCGCGCCGAGGTCTCGGGTTGCGCCGAGTCACTCGTGGGTGACAGCCCGGCCGAGGACCGAGATCAAAGATGGAGCACACGAGCACTGACCATCACAGAACCAGATCCGGCCGGCGATCGGATGCGCTCACGGCCGGACCCCAACCCCCGAGTGAACAAGTACGGCACGAGTGAGCTATAGCTCTGGCGTGGCGCGCGTCAGGAAGCCAGAGCCGGAACCCGAGCCGACGTACTACCGCCATACGGCCATGCCGCAGCTCGGACCGTGCGTGGTCGTGCACGAGGTCGGCAACCAGATCACGTACCTGTTCGCCGACGGCAAGCAACGCATGTTCCGCGACGCGTGGGTGCACTTCGTCGAGGAGCACTCCCCGACGGAGGAGGACCGCGCGAAGCTCTGGCGTGGCAAGGCCGGCGGCGGCGGGTCGACGCCGAAGGCGCTCCACCTCGAGCTCGAGGCCCAGCTGCGAGCGAAGCCCCGCGAGGTCGAGCCGTACCTGGTCTACGCCGACTGGCTGCAGAGCAAGAGCGACCCGCGTGGCCCGCTGATCGTGTTGCAGCACCAGCTGCGCGACGCACCGGACGACAAGAAGCTGCGCGCCGCCGAGAAGAAGATGCTCGACGTCCACGGCGATTACCTGCTGCCCGACCTGCTCGCACCCTTGCTACCGACCCGCGCGGTGAAGGATCCCGGGATGCGCAGCGAGGCCCGCTGGCACATGGGCTACCTCGAGCGCGTCCGGATCGCTCGCAAGACGGTTCGCGACGACGATCATCCGATGCCCGAGATCGTCGCGGGCGTGCTCGACCATCCGTCGTCGCAGTTCTTGCGCTCGCTCGTACTCGGCCCGATCGGGGCCAAGGGCAAGTCGAAGTACGCCGACTCGATCGATGCGATCGGGCGACGCGAGCGGCCGTTGCTCGAGGAGTTGGTGATCGGTGACGTCGGCGCACTCGACATCCCGTACATCACCACCGGCAACCTCGCGCCGATCGTTCACGCGCTACCGGGACTACGGCGCCTCGAGGTGCGTACCGCGACCCTGCGGTTGGACTCCGCTCTCGTCCACGCCGCGCTACGCGAGCTGGTGGTGGTGACGACGTCGCTCTCGGTCGCGACCCTGCGCCGGCTCGCGACCGCGAAGCTGCCGGAGCTCTCCCGGCTGGAGCTGCACTGCCCGACGGTCGAGCTCGACCTCGGGGCGATCAAGACCTTCGGCGAGGGCATGCCGAAGCTGCGAACGCTGTCGATCCGCGCGCGCAATGCGGTGGCCGTGGCCGATGCGATCCGGAGGTTGCCGCTCGCGAGCCAGCTCGATGTCGCCGATCCGGCGCCGGCGTCGAAGCCTCCGCTCGCCGCTGCGCCGCCGATCACGATGACCGAGGTGGCGGAGCTAGCTCCCGACCGCGCGTCGGTGCAGGCGGCGCGGCTGGTGGGTCGGCCGTCGGCGTGGCGCTCGATCGGTCGCGACGACCAGCGGGTCTGGGGCCAGTACCAAGGTCGCGGGCTGTACTTCGTATCGACGCGGTTCGACGGCAGCCGGGCGTCGTGCAACTGCGGGAGCTTCAAGGATCCCTGCAAGCACGTGCTAGGTCTGTTGCTCATCGTGGCATCGGGCCATCCGATCGAACACCGCTCGGTGCCGACGTCGGTACGCGAAAAGATTCCGGATCTGAGCCCTGCCTGAGCTCGCTCGACGGCGGTGATCGTTCCTAATTCAGGTCACGCGCTCGACGCGCGCGGGCACGTGCTTGTGCCACGGCGTGCCGACGAACGGATCGCGATCCTCGACGGAGGTCAGCTCGTTGAGCGCGACGCCGGTGGTGCCCGAGCCGGGATAGCCGAGCCCGAGCCCGTTCGGCAACGCGATGTGGCCGTGCTGCATCGAGTCGGTGACCTCGACCGCGATCACCACCGAGTCGCGACGCGTGGTGAGCCGGACCGGATCGCCGGAGGCCACGCCGAGCGAGGCTGCGTCCGTGGGACTGATCCGCAGCGCTCCGCCTGCGTCCTTCTTGCGCCACGCGGGGTCGCGCATGATCGTGTTCGCGGTGAACGAGCGGCGCTCGCCGGCGGTGAGCGTGAACGGGAACGCCGGATCGATCGAAGTCGTGCTCGCGAGGGTCTTGCCGAGCTCTTCCATCAGATCGGGGAGCTGGACGTGGATCTTCTTGTCGGGCGTCTTGATCCGCTTCAGGACCTCCGTCCATTCATCGACGGCGAAGATCACGCCCGACTCGTTCGCGCAGATCGCCTCGAACAAGCCGATCGCGGCCTCGAACGGCGTGCCACCGAAGCCCGCCCGTGCGAGCGCTTGACCACTCGCCATCGCCGCCTTGAGGACGAGCCCGAACACCACCGCGCCTTCCTTGAGCTCGGCGGGCAGCTCCATCGTGCGATAGAGGATCACGGGCGCGACGCCGGACAGCCGCGGGTTCGAGAGGAGCTGCAGCAGCGCCATCGCGTACGCCGGGAGCCCTGCCTTCGCAGCCGCGCGATACGGCGCGAGATCCGCCTCGGTGACCGCGCCGAGCGCCTCGCAGAGCCGCGCGTGGATCTCGGCCTCGGGGAGCGTGTTGCCCGCCTTCGCGAACAGCGGCCGGCGGAGATGGAAGTAGTTCTTCGGGAAGTCCAGGTTGAAGAACGTCGCCTCGGCCTTCTCGAACTGCGTCGACGCCGGGAGGATGTAGTGCGCGAGCCGCGCGGTCTCCGTCATCGCGATGTCGATCACGACGAGCGTGTCGAGCGCGGCCATCGCCTCGCGCATCCGCTTCGAGTCGGCGAGCGAGTGCGCCGGGTTGGTGGCCTCGACGATCATCGCCCGATAGCGCTTCGGGTGATCGGCGAGGATCTCGTCGGCGATCACGTTGCACGGCACCAGGCCGCCGACGATCCGTGCACCGACGACGGGACTGACGTGCTTGGCCTCGCCGTTACCGATGTCGACCAGCATCGTCGGGATGAAGTGCGTGCCCGGCTTGCCGACACTGCCCGTCAGCACGATCAGCAAGCGGTGCAGGTAGCTGACCAGCGTGGACTGGTGATTCATCTGCACGCCGAGATCCTCGAAGCTCGCGAACGCGCGGGCCTTGCCGATCACACGCGCGGTACGACGCACCAAGGCTTCGTCGAGCCCGCAGCGCGTGCACGCATCGGCGATCGAGATGCCGCGGATCATCGACAGCACCGCGGCGAGCTCTGCGGCGGGCACGTGGATGTCGAGGAACTCGTGATCGACCAGGTCTTCCTCGACGAGGATCGCGAGGATCGCGCTGAGTAACCACGCGTCGGTGCCGGGCTTGACCGCGAGGTGAATGTCGGCGAGGTCGGCGGTCTCGGTGCGGCGCGGATCGATCACGATCAGCGTGCGCGCCGGATCGGCGGAGATCTCTTTCAGCGTCACGCGCGCGCGAGGAATCGAGTGCGAGTGCCACGGGTTCTTGCCGAGGAACAACCCGACATCGCAGTGCTCGAAGTCGGCGCGCGTGGCACTTCCCATCATCCGGTCGCTGACCCAGAACTCGCCGGTCTTCTCCTGGGCGAGCGCGCTCGAGCGATAGCGAATGTTCAGCGCGCGACGCGTGGCGGTGGCGTACGCGGCCGGCAAGTGATTCCCCTGCCCGCCTCCGCCGTAATAGAAGATCGAGTCGCCGCCGTGGGTATCGCGGATCGCGGCGAGGCGCGTGGCGACCTCGCGGATCGCGGTGTCCCAGTCGATCTCCTCGAAGGTTCCGTCGGCGCGCCGACGCAGGGGCGAGGTGATGCGATCGCGACCGTGCTGGTAATGATCGAGGCGGTGCGGCTTCTCGCACGCGTAGCCTTGCGACGAGGGATGCCGCTTGTCACCGCGCAGCTTGACGAGGTGGCGATCACCTTCCCCACCGAGCTGCACCTCGAGCCCGCAGTTGCACTCGCACAGGATGCACGCGGTCGCCTTCCAGTCCGTCATGCCGTGACCCTACCCCGCACCGGCGCTGCGTGGCGCCACAGCAGCGCGGCGATCACGAACAGCGAGAGCGGCAGCACGAGGTTGGACACCGCCGCGATCGGATCGAACACCGGCGAGATCTGGCGAAGCGCACCGAGTGCGACGATCGCGGCGGCGACGAGCATCGCGGTTCCCCAGCGCGGCCGCTCCACGAGTCGCAGCGCCATGCCGATGCTCGCGAACCAGCCCGCGAGGGCGAGCTCGCCGATCAGCTCGCCGGTGAGGTTGCCGAGGTAGCGATTCGCGGCATCGAACATCACGGCGTAGACCCCGCGCTGGTCCGGGGTCGCGTCCGTCCAGTGCTCGGCGAGCGACCACTGGATCGAGGGCCAGCGCAAGAGGCCCATCATCATCGTCAGCGACGCGACGATCGCGGCGACCGCACCGATCCGCGCGAGGCCGCGGCCACCACCGTCCTCGAGCAGTGGCATCGACGCGATGCCTGCGGCGAGCAGGGTGAGCGGCAACAGCGCGTAGAGCAACCACACGCCACGCAGCGTGGTCCCGCCGTCGAGCAAGCGCACGAGCACTTCGCCGGCGTCGCGATCGAGGATGTCGG
Source organism: Deltaproteobacteria bacterium (assembly GCA_031385555.1). Classification (GTDB taxonomy): domain Bacteria; phylum Myxococcota_A; class Polyangia; order Haliangiales; family Haliangiaceae; genus JABFXX01. Next base: position 4,757 of record JANNBP010000273.1, read on the forward strand.
GATACGAGAACGTGGTTTGGAGGTAGAGGAAGATCGCGACGAAGCCGGCGCTACCGAGCGCCAGGATCACCGCGCCGACTCGTTCGAGCTTGCGGGTGAACATGTTCACCACGAGTACCCGACATCGAGCGTCGGGATGAAATAGGTGTCCCAGTCGTGGTGCCGACCGTTGTCGTACATCTTGTCGCCGACCTGGATCGGCCGATTGCCCGGCTGCGGCTTGTCGACGTAGTAGAGCGCGCCGACGCGTGGAGCGACGTAGGCACCCTTGTAGAACTTCCAGACGTAGCCGAGCTCGACGCCGACCGCGACGGAGTCGAGGTTCACGTGATCGCCGGTGTCCTGGTTGGTGACGCCCTGCTGCTTGACGTGCAGCATCCCCTGCACGTAGAGCCCCTTGTCGGACGTCTGCCCGAGGAAGTACGCGACGTTCGCGCCGACCAGGTAGTTGACCCGGAGGTCGAAGCCGTCGGGCACGCCGCCGAGCGACGCGTTCGACAGGAACGTCGTGTAGTTGAGGCCGGCGCGGAACGGTCCGTAGACCACGCCGCCGCCGAACGAGGCGCCCTGCTCGAGCGCGGCCAGCACGCCGACGTCGAGCGAGGCGTAGGCACCGAGGTGCGGATCGGCGGGAGCCGGCGCGACCTGGGCCGTGGCGGTTGGGCTGGGGTCGGCCTGGGCGGTGGCGGTGAGGGAGAGGAGGAGAGCGGCGGTGATGAACTTCGTGTTCGTCATGAGCTCATCCTGCGGTAATCCATCGACAGGCGCCTTGGCCGGTCCCGCCACGGAACTGTCCGCGGACGCCAACGTGGCGGGTCTCGGCGCGGAAACGGACCATGTTAGCGTGGCAACGGTGAACTCGATCAGCGCCGTGGTGCCGTTCCTCGTCGCGAAGGTGGCGCAGGCCCAGGGCGCGGATCCCGAGCCGTTGCTCCGCGGTAGCGGCATCGACTCCGACCAGCCACCTCCCATCGAGGCGCACCTCGACGCGGAGAAGTACTTCGACATGTGGAGGCGTGCCGTCGCGATCTTCGGCGCGGCGTTTCCCTTCGACGTCGCGCGCGCGGTGACGCTCGAGGATCACGAGGTGTTCGGCTTCCTCGCGCTCAGCTGCCACACGCTCGGTCAGGCGTACGAAAAGGCGGCGGCGTATCGCGCGCTGTATTGCGTCGGCGCGCGGTGGGAAGTCGACTTGACCGCGGAGGCAACGCGGCTGATCTGGTACTCGTGGCCGGGCGACGCGAACGATCCTGGCTATCAAGCGGCCAACGAGTTCTCAGGCGCCGACATGGCGAATGCGATCCGCCGGTTGGGTGCGAACGCGCCGATGCCGCGCGAGGTCCGCACACCCGCGCCGCTCGACACCGCGTTCTATGGCGTCGCGCCGGTGAAGGGCCCGCTCTACGAGCTGGTCTACGCGGCCGGGCTCGTCGACCAACCGATCAGTACGTTCAACGCGAAGCTGCGCGACTACTTCGACACGACCTGCAAGCAGCTCGTCGCGGCGCTACCGGTCAACGACACGATGACCGCGCAGCTGCGCAAGGCCTTGATCGGGTCGATGGATGGCGGCGACGTCTCGATGGAAGCGATCGCGAAGCAGCTCGCCACCAGCTCGCGCACGCTGCAGCGCCGGCTCGCCGAGGAGAGCACCACGTACAACGACGTGCTCGGCGAGGTTCGCATCGAGTTCGCGAAGCGCTATCTGTCGCGCGGCACGATGTCGGCGAGCGAGGTCGCATACCTCGTCGGGTTCACCGAGCCACCCGCGTTCTTCAAGGCGTTCAAGAGGTGGACCGGGATGACGCCACGAGAGTTTACGACGAGCTTGCGAGTCGGCTGATCGGCCGACGAGCTCGCGAATCGGCTGATCGTCAGACCGCGCGCTGACGACTGAACGCGATCGCGGCGGCGAGCACGACGATCGTGGCACCGCCGAGCAACGCGACGAACGGCACGGGCGCGGGCTGGCGCAGCACCGCGAACACGCCGGGCGCGGCGATGAAGATCAGCCACCAGCCGATCACCCACGCGACCTTCGCGCGACCGACGGCAGCTGGTGCGATCGGGAGCGTCGGCGTCAACCGAGGCAGCTCGATCGGTTTCTTCTGCAACCGCGACGCGAGCACGACGCCGTACGCGGCGGCACCCGCGAGTGCACCGGTCAGCCACGGCGCCGGATCCTCGGGCTCGGCGACGCCGATGATGCCGAGCACGAGGAAGATCAGCGCACCGAGGGCGAACGCCATCGGAAAGCGGCGGCGCACCAGGCGTGCATCCTTCGAGTACGGCAGCGCACCGTCGCCGAGCAGCCCGCCGATCAGCTTCTCGATCCCGGTCGGTGGCCGGATCTCGAGGTGTGCGAGGCGCTGCCGATCGAGCGCGGAGACATCGCGGAGGATCGTGCCCATCCGATGTGGCGCGGACGCGCGCACGCCCGCGAAGGACAGGACGGAGATCCCGACGAGCCCACCGATCACGAGCAGCGGCGGCAACACCGGCTCACCCCCGGTCAACCACCGCGCGAGCAGCAGCACGCCGACGATCACGACGGTACCGGCGAGCCCGGGCAGCGCACCGAGTAGCGCGCTCGACGGCGGCACCTCGGCTGCACCCGTGGCCGCGCGGACCTGCGCCATCCGCGCCTGATCCTGACCGAGCGCGACGAGCGTGGCGGCCCACGTGGCGACGGCAGGGAGAAACAGCGCGGCACTCGCACCGAGGGCGAGCGCGACCGACGCGTGGCGCGCATAGAGCTCGGGATCGCGCAGCGCGATCGGCACGCCGCCGATCAACACGGCGAGCGTGGTCGCCTTCGCGGCGTGCAGGCAGCGCAGCAGCGCGGCGTCGAACAGTGCGCCGCCGTCGATCGGGAGTTGTGCGAGCAGCGACGCGTCCTGCCGCCAGTAGAGATGAAACGGCACGCGCAGGAACGCGATCGCGAAGGCAACGGTCGCCGCGGCGAGCCAGGCATGACTCGCCGAGGCGATCGAGACGTCCGCACGCCATGCGACCCAACCCGCGATCGCCGCGCCGGCGAGCAGGCCGATCACGAGCCCCGACGACCACCAGCTCGAGCTCCGGCGATCGTGGAGCGTGGACCATCGGATCAGCTCGCGCGAGTTCACGCGCGAACGATACCGTCGTCGCGCCCGTCGGTCATCGAACCGGGGAACGATCGGCGCTGCACCGCGCCTTCGCTCGCGCGCTCTCACGCACCACGCCCGACCGCGGCGGGGCTGCACGGGTCACGCTCCACCACGCTGAAATTATTTGGCGTCTGCCCCAAAGCGTACAAACCCACGCAGAACGTGTCCATTTGCTCGTGGGGTGCATTCCACGCGGTTTGTACGGTTCTCGCCAGACGCCCAATGATCTCGAACACCTGGAGGGGTGGAGCGTGACGCGTCAATTCGGCGACCACGCGCTCCCGAGCTCGCAGAGCATGAGGGTCCCACGGTGAGTGTGAACGCGAGGAGGTTGCACACCAGGCCCGCGATCGAGAGCCCTTTGCCTACGCCGATGCGGTTCGCTTTTGCCAGACCGACCGAGCTGAGCACGACACCGGTCAGCGACGCGATTGCGTTCACCGGCGACATCCAGCAGACGACGATCGCGACGATTCCAAACACCAGGCCGGAGATGGCGAATCCGTCGAATGCAACGGGTTGCGTTGTGGTCGGCACCATCCCGCTGCACCCAGCAACCGGCGTTCCAGCGGGGCATCGAATCGTGATGCAGGCTTGCGGCTGCCGGTGTCGCTCCGCGGGTCACACCTAGAACTTCGCGGACACGCCGGCGCCGATGGTGAGCGACTCGCCGCGACCGGCGTCGTCGAGCGGCGTCACGATCGCGAGGTTCGGAGTGAACGCGCCGGCGTTGTACGACAGCGAGAGCGCGCCTGTGTGCATGAAGCGATCGGCACCTTCGGAGACGTCTCCGGTCGCGATCAGCGTCACCAGCTCGACCGCACCCGACAGCTTGCCCTGGCGTGCACCGATCGCGAGGTTCGCGTGCGCGACGGGATCCGACGACTCCATCTGGTCGCCGTCGTCGAGGATGACGTCGAGGCCGAGGTCCGCGCGCGCGAACACGGCACCGCGCTGCCAGGTCGGAGACACGCCGACGCGAAGCGCCGTGAGATCGGGGATCGCGGTGACGAGATCGTTGAAGCGGCGCTGCGACGACAGCACGTTGGTGATGAACGCGCCGGGCTCGTTCTGCGCGGTCGGCAGCACGAGACCGGCGTGGCCGACGATCGTCAGCTCGTTCGACAGCGCGCGCTTGTACTGCCCGCCGAGCTCGACGTTCGACAGCGAGACCGTGTCGAGCTCGAGGCCCGGTGTCAGGTTGTCGCCGAGGAACGCGCGCGATACCGCGACCTGCCCGTACGCACCGAAGCCCGACGGATGCATCCACTGCCCGTGCAGATCGAGGCGCGACACGAAGCCTTCCTCGAAGTCGCTGATGAACGACAGCTCGGCGCCGGCACCGGTCTCACCCGTCGCGCGATCGAGCGTCGCGGTTTCATGAAGCTCGTCGGCGGAGGCAACCGAGGCGAGCGAGAGAAGGCAAAGCGAGACGAAGGGAAGCTTGATCATCGTGATCAGACGAAGTGCAACGCAGGGGCCGCTGCGCGATCGCGGGCAACTCGCGAAGACTTCGTGCCGTCCGAGGAACCTGGACGTCCAGTGTTGTGAGAGCGCTACGTCGACGACGTGAACAGGCGGAGCCGTGGACTGCAAGTAACAACCGACCTGTGGACTGCCAGCATCAGGTCGGGCCCTCGTCCGCGATCAGCGAGACATAGAGGTCCTCGACGGCAGACGGGCCCTTGGCGAGCAAGGCTTCCAGCTCCTTGCCGCGCTGGTCGGCCACCAGCTTGCCCTTGTCCATGATCAAGATCCGGTCGCACATCCGCTCGGCGACCCCGAGCAAGTGCGTCGACATCAGGATTGCCGCACCGCGTTCTGCCGCCGCGCGGAGCGTGGCGCGGGCCGACCGGGAGGCGTGGGGATCGAGGCCGTTGAGGGTCTCGTCGAGCAGGGCCAGCTCGACCGGCCCGACGAGCGCAGCTGCGAGACCCACGCGTTGCCGCATGCCGAAGGAGAGCTCCCGGCACGGACGGGCGGCGATCTTGGATAGCCCGAGATCGGCGAGCACCTTGTCCGCGGCGGCTTGATCGACGCCACGCGCCTGGGCGACGAAGCCGACATGCTCGGCGACGGTGAAGTACTCGTAGAGTGCCGGCGGCTGATCGGCGAACCCGACCTTCGCGCGAGCACTGCGCGGCGCGGTGGCGAGGTTCTCGCCGCCCACGGTGATCGTGCCGGCGGACTGCACGATCGCACCGGCCATCGCCGACAGCGTGGTCGACTTGCCGGCGCCGTTCGGACCGAGCATCAGCACGATCTCGCCGGCGGTGAGCTCGAATGACAGGCCGTCGACTGCGACGCGCTTGCCGTACTTGATGATCAGACCCTCGACCTTCGCGATCACTTCATCACTGCTTTGTCTTTGCCCCACTCATACACCACGACGTAGAGCACGGTGTGTTTCGCACGCGCGGGAACGACGGTGCGCATCGCCAGTTGCTGCATGCCTTCCTTCTCGACCTGAACCACGGAGCTGTAGGCGATCGACCAACCGGTGCCGCGATACAGGTGCTCGCGCAGCAGGAGATCGATCGAGTGCGTGCGCGTGTTGTCGATCCGCAACGCGAATTCCTCGACGATCCGCTTGCGGTCGTTGTCGACCGTGAGCTCGCGGCGCTCGCGCTTGCCGGTGACTCCCGTCGCCGTGCCGAGCGGAACCGTGTCGATCACGGCGGCGAGCGTCTCGGTGCCGAACAGCCTGGATTCGGTGAGCAGCGCGAGCGCACCATCGGCCTTGCGCTCGAACGTGCGCAGCGGGCCGCCGGGGAGATCGCGGATCGGCGGGCTCCGATCGAACACCACATTCTCGATCAACCGCGTCGACGGCGGCAGGTTGACGCCGAGGGTGGAATCTTGAACGGGTTGCTCGTGCTGGTAGTCGAGGCCCGGTCCGATCGGATCGAACACCAGCACCGGGCGCAGCGGCACCACGCGCTCGACCAGCTCGATTCGCGAGTCGCCCTCGACGAGATCGAACCGTCCCAGATCGCGCGGCTTCGCGACCGGCGTGTCGTCGGGACGCCCCGGTCGATCCTCGAGCGTGGGCCGGCTCGACCGGTCGCCCTGCTCGCGATCGACGACGGCGAGCTGGATCGCGGGAAACGCGATGCCGGTGGCGTTGCGGATCGCGAGCGCACCGCGCAGCTCGCCACGCTCGTGTGCTGCGGTGGTCGTCAGGGTGTACCCGGCGTCCCAGTCGATCCGCGACGTGTCGTAGCCGATCAGCACCGAGAACGTGCCGGCGCGCGGACCTCCGATCGTGACCTCGACGTCGAGGGGCGCGCGGGTCGCCTGGTGCTTCGTCAAGACGACGGTGGTCTCGTCGTCCCACTCGGAGCGCTTGCGCTCGAACCGCGCACAGCACGCACGCTCGCCGTCGAGCACGCACGACACCTCGTCGCACCCGTCGCTCGGCTTGTCGGGTGCGGCGCCGACGATCTCGATCTTCCGGATCGCGAGCACGCTCGGCTCGACGAGATACAGCTCGGAGGGCTCGACCCCGGCGGCGATCCGCAGCGTGAGCTTCGCCGGTGCGGCGGGTGGGATCACGATGTCGAGCCGGTGCGCGACCACCGCGTGATCGCGATACAGCGTGATCTCGATGCCGGGCTTCGTCCGGGCAGCGGGCGCAGCACTGCGCGGCCCACACGCTACACACGCGATCAGCACGAGCATGCGGGCAACAGCCCCCGACATCGGTGTGAGCATACGCGTTTGAGGACCCCGCCGCCGGTTCCGGTCTATAGTCCGGGCCGTGGTCGCCACGTATCCGGGGACGGTGTCACCGCTGCGGGGCCTCGACCCTTTCGGCGAGGCGGAGCGTGACGTCTGGCATGGGCGCGAGTCCGAGCGGGACGAGATCGCGAAGCTCGTCACCGCCGACGGATTTCGTGCAGGACTGCTGTTCGGTGAACCGGGCGTCGGCAAGACCTCGCTGGTCCGCGCCGGGCTGATCCCGTACCTCCGCGATCACGGCGTGGTCGCGCTCGCGTGTGAGGAGCTGACGCAGCCGGCGGTCAGCTTCGCGGCAGGGCTGTCGGCGTTCGGCATCCAGCCACAGGCGAACGAGCAACCGGTCGCGTTCGTGACGCGCGCGGTGAGTGCAGCGGTCGCCGGCCAGCAGTTCGTGTTCGTCGTCGACGACGTCGACTTCGTGTGCGCCGATGACAAGGCGATCAGCGAGCTCGCGGATCTGTTCTCGCGCGTGGTGAGTCGCGCGGGCGGTCGTGCGCGGTTCTTGTTCGTGTGTGCGAGCGAACGGCTCCATACGCTCGGCGCCCTCGAGCGTCGCACCGGCTCGCTGTTCCCGCCGTCCACCAAGTACGAGCTCAAGCGGCTGACGGCGGCCGAATCGATCAAGATCCTCGACCGCGTCCTCGCGTTCTCGGGTGTCGCCGCGGATCCCGCACTCGCCGAGGCGGTGGTGCAGGGGCTCGGGCACGGCCAGCCGATGCTGAGCGCCGATCTCCAGCTCGCCGGCGTCGCGCTGCGCGATCTCAAGATCACGTCGGCGGCGGGCCTCAAGGCGCTCGGTGGCGCGAGCGAGCTCGAGGAGGCGTGGCTGCACGAGACGTGCAAGGCCACGGGCAACGAGCGCTCGGCGATGCGGCTCGCGGCCGAGCTCGCGATCGGAGGCCCCGGTCCGAGCGACGCCGCGGCGGTGATCCGCAAGATCAGCCTCGATCAGGCGTATGCGCAGCAGGCGCTGGTCACCCTCGAGCAACGCGGCCTGATCATCCGCGGCGATCCGAACGGCGCGACGTGGATGTTGCGCCACGAGATCCTGATCTCGCGGATCCGCGAGCTGACTGCTCCGACCCGAGCCGCGGCGCGGCGCGCGTTCGATCTGCTCGGGAGCAAGGCGGGCAACAAGGAGCGGCTCTCCCTCGGCGAATTGCGCGCGCTGAAGAGCGAGGGCATCGCGCCGGTCACGCCCGCCGAGCTCGCGGTGGTCCAGCGCAGCAAGCGCTACTACCTCGCGATCCTCGCCGGCATCGCGGCGGTGCCACTGCTGATCATCATCATCATCTGGATCTCGCTGTCGGGTCGCGTCTACTTCGATCTGACCCCGCACGCGGGCGGCAAGTCGATCAGCGTGCGTGGTGGCCGGGCCGGGCTATCGAGCTTCTTCTGGTTGCCCGGTGGCTACGGCAACGAGATCGCGGATACCGGGCTGACGCGCGCGATGGTGTCGCCGGATGCGTGGCAGAAGATCGACAACCACGATCTCGGCTCGACGAAGGGCAGCTGGGACGAGCTCGTCAAGGAGATCATGGCGCCGCAGCTCGCGGGCCTGGTCGACTACGCGACGACGGGCAACGAGGGCGCGCTCGAGACGCTGCGCAAGCTGGCGAAGGATCCCGACGATCTCGCCGAGCTGCTCGCGGCGCTGAGGCCGATCGCCCGCGGTGGTCCCGGCGAGGTCGCACTCGTCGAGAGTGCACTCGGGCCGAAGTCACCTCCCGCGGTGCGGCGTGCGGCGATCGGAGTTGCGGGTGCAGCGGCGCGGCGGCGCGGCGACGTCTACGCCGAGACGCTGACCCAGGCGCTGATCTCCGAGGATGCCGAGCTGCGACGGATCGCGTTCTCCCTCGTACGCGGGCTCGGAGAACGCGGCCATACCTTGTTCGAGGCGGCGCTCGGTCGCAACCCGGATGCAGCCACCCGGCGCGAGCTCGCCGTCGAGGTCGCCACGGCGGTGAGCACCAGCACCGAGGACGCGCCATCTGCCGCGACCGCCGTCGGTGTGCTCGCCGACAAGGATGCGATGCCCGCACCGCGCGACCGTGCGAAGGCGCAGCTGCGGAGTGCACTCACGAAGGATCCCGAGCCGACGACCACGGCGCTGGTCCAGCTGCTCGCGATGGAGAAGGCTCCGGCCGACGCGCGGATCTACGCGATCGAGCTGCTGCGCGATCTCGATCAACTGCCGAAGGTCCAGGGGCTCGATACGGCGACGCGCTCGGCGCTGGCCTCGAAGTGGCCGCAGCTCAAGGTCGCCGCGTTGCCACTCTACGCGAAGGTCGATCCGACGCGCGCCGGTGGTGAGGTGCTCGCGGGCATGCTCGATGACAAGTCTCTCGACAAGCCGACGAAGATCGCCGCCGCGCTCGCGTGGGGAGAGGTCGCGCGCAGCGGTGGCAAGGACAACAGCGGGGCGGCGCAGAACGCGCTCGACCGCATGTTGAAGGACGAGGATCAGGATGTTCGCGCGGCCGCCGCGCAAGCCGCCGGTAACATCGGCGCGAAGTACATGGAGCAGCTTCGCAAGATGGCGAAGCTCGAGAACTACGTCGTGCGCGTCGGTGCGGCGAAGGGGCTCGCGAACGCGACGCTCGTCAACGGCAGCCCGGGCGTCGCCGTCGACGGCATCGGTCAGCTATGGCGCGAGAAGGGTCGGCCGCGTCGCGATGCCGCGAAGGTCTACGCCGAGATGGCGAAGAAGCGCGCGCCGTTCGTCGTCGGCTTCCTGCAGTTCGCGCAGCGCACGCCGGAGGACCCGGCGCTCCACCCGATCGGGGTCGAGGGCCTGTGCAACGCCGCGCTCGCCGGCAACCCCGAAGCGCGTCGAGCCCTCGCGTGGTCGACCGAGGATCCCTCCGCCGACGTCCGCCGCGCGCTGATCAACTGCGTCGCCGATGGTCCCGACCCGGCGAAGAACGGTGTCCCGATCGCGCTCAAGCTCGTGCGCGATCAGAACGGCGAGATCCGCGCCGATGTCGCACGGATCCTCGCGCTCGCCGCCGCGAAGGGCAAGGTCCCGCAGGCCGTCGGCGATGCCCTGGTCGCACTGCTCGACGATCAGGAGCGCGCCGTCCGCATCATCGCCATTCGTGCGATCGGTGGCCTCGGTGCCGACGCGCCGAAAACCGCCGCCGGCCAGATGGCGAAGCTGTTCACCTCCGCCGACGAGGGCGAGAAGCTCACGCTGCTCCGCACGGCGCGGCTGACCAACGCCGAGGAGATCGTCGGCATCGCGATCGCCGACTCCTCGCCGATCGTGCGCGTCGAGGCGGTCGACGCCGCGCTTGGCGGTGGCATGCGCGCCGGTCCCACGCTGTCCGCCGCACTCGCCGACTCCGATCCGCAGGTCCGCAAGGCTGCGCTCGAGCGCCTCGCCGCGCAAAAAGACAAGCTCGACGCGGCGATGCTCGATCGTTCCCTCGCGCTCGCCGTCCGCGATCCCAACCCCGAGCTCTCGCAGCTCGCGCTCACCACGATCGCGCGCGTCAACCCGAAGCCCGCCGATGTCGCCGCCCGGCTCCGCCGCGCCCTCGCCTCGCGCGCCGAACGTGAACGCGCCCAGGCCGCCGCCGCCGCGATCGGTCTCGTCGATCGCGACGCCGCCCTCACCGCGCAGCTCCTCGAGCCGCTGCTCGACGATCCCTCGCACGACGTCCGGGTCGCCGCGCTTCCCGCCCTCGCTGCCGCCTACGCAAAAACCAACGACGCCGACAAGCTCGCCGGCATCCTGCGCGACTCCGAGTCGAACGCGATGCGCCGCATCGTCGTGGCTGCCGCATTCGTCACGCTCGCGAAGACCGACAACGGTCGCAAGGCCTCCGAGTCGGTGCTCTCCGGTGTCGCCAAAGACGGTCCGCCGATGGCGTCCTCGATCGCAAAGCTCACCGCAGGCCTGATCGCCGGCAAGGCCGACGGCATGCAGTTCCTCCAGGAGCTCGTCCCCTAACCCGCTCGTCGCTCGGAGACGACAAGCCGCTCGTAGATCGGGGACAGGATCTACCCCCATAACGGTGCGCAACTAATGGGCATTTGGACGCGAACGTAAAATCGCGCAACCGAGGCGTGGACGAACACGAGAGCGCACCTATGTCGCGTAAAGCTCGTGAGGACCGAGTCACCCCCGATCTACCGAACCATTTCATCTCGCGCGGGAACAACCGTCGCCGGTTGTTCTCGTACCCGAGCGACTACAAGACCTTCATCTGGCTGCTCGCACAGGCAACCAACAAGACCGGATGCCATCTCAACGCCGTCTCGTTGATGGCGAACCACACGCACAAGGTCATGACGCCTCCATCGGTGGAGTCGTCATCACGGTGTGTCGCGAGCTTCGCGCAGCGCTACGCGCAGATCCGCAACCTTCGACGTGGAGGCACCGGCAAGCTCTTCGAGGAGCGATTCTTCAGTGAGCCGATCAACGACGACGCGCACCTCATGTTGGCGACGATGTATATCGACGCAAATCCGATCCGTGCCGGCATCGTAAAGAACGCGATCGATTACCCATGGTCGACCTACGGACTCCACGTCGGTGAACCCGACCGCTCCGCGATTCCTGCCGCGATCTGGACACCGAGCAGGTGGTACCGCGAGCTCGGGCGTACGGATGCCGCACGCGCGCAAACGTATCGAGAGTTGTTCGAGGCATATCTCGCGCGAGGTGCTGAGAAGGAATACGACGAGAGTGATTGGCGGGCGTTCGCTCGACGTGAGCATCCCTATACGCGAAGGCTCACGCGGCCTAACGGCAGCTATGCAAGAGAGCCGATTTTACGTTCGCGTCTAGAACGCAAATGATCCCCAGATGTTATGGGGGTAGATCCTGTCCCCGATCAACGAGCGGACACGATCAACGAGCGGACACTAGGCGTCGCGGAAGACGGACCAGCGCTTGACGTGGACGACGGCGGGCAGCGCCTTCGACGTGTACTCGAGGGCATCGAGGTCCGCCTTCTCGCTCGCCAGGTACTCGGCGACCCCGGGTCCGTTGTACGTCACGTCACTCATCGCGATCTGGTAGCCCTCGGCCAAGGCCTGCAACTTCGCGGCGATGTTGACAGTGCCGCCGAAGAAGTCGGCGTTCGAGTTGAGGCGCACGGCGATGCACGGGCCGGTGTTGAGCGAGATCCGCAGGCGGATCGGCGTGTCGGCGCGCGTCGGGTGGAACGTGCGGTGGATCTTGGCCGAGGCCTTCACCGCGTCGAGGGGATCGACGAACGTGGCCATCACGGCGTCACCGATCGTCTTGACGACGGCACCGCGGTTTTCGGCGACGATCGCGAACACCTCGTCGAAGTGGCGCTTGATCTCCATGAAGGCGGCCGGGTCACCACGCAGCGCGTAGAACGCCGTCGAGCCGACCACGTCGGTGAACAGCAGCGTCTGCTCGCCGACCCCGAGCCTGACGTCCGCGCCGATGTACTCCTCGGAAAATAGATCGCGGAACTCCTGGAACGACAGCAGCTGACCGGCGCGCAATGCATGGTCGCGCCACTGGGCTTCCTCGACCGTGAAGGTGTCGGGGTCGGCGCCATCGTTCTCGAACTCGATCGCCGCGTCGGAGATCGCCTTGACGACGTGGCCCTCGGGATGCGCCTCCCACCTCACGGTCTTGTCGCCGTCATCATCGATGTCGAGGTACCAGCCGCCTTCGTGGTGCTTCCACACCGTGTAGCGACCGGGTTTGAGATGCGGCTCGACGCGGACCTTGCCCTTCCCGGGGACGGTCCACTGGACGCGGATGTGATCCTTCTTCGCCGGCTCGGCGGAGCAGTAGACCTGGTCGGGTACGTCGCGCACCGACGGATGCACGCGGAACGTGACCTCGACGGATTCCTGCGTGTCGGTGGTGAAGTCGACCTCGCAGACATCACAGTGAGCGCCGGCCTGGAGCGCGTTGAGCGTGGCGTTCTCGTCGCGCACGCCACGGCAGTGCGGACAGATCGTGTCCCACGACAGCGTCAAGAGCCCGGCGCGGGTGGCGTACAACGCGACCTTCAACAACTCTTGCTCGTCGAGCTTCCACACCCGTGCGCGCTCGCGAATCTGGATGCGATGCAGGTCGATCGGATCGCCGGTCCGGATCCAGTCGAGCAACGCGTCGACGCAGGCCTTCGGCAGGCCCTCGTCGGTGAGTGCCTTGCGCTGCGATTCGATCCGCTGCTCCGCGATCGCGCCGAGCTCCGGTGGCGGCAGCATCAGTACGTCGGGACGCAGCCGATCGAGCTGCGCCGCAAGCGCCGGCAACACGCGCTTGTACGCCTTGCCGATCGACGGGAAACCGAGCCTGATCGCCATCCCCGCGAGGGCGCCGCGAGCAACCGTGCCGAAGTACAAATAGATCCGCGTCCCCGTCGCGATCTTCTCGAGCCGGTGCACGGCCCACACGGCCTTGAAGAAGCCCTTCGAGTAGATGCGCAGCGAGGTCAGCCACTGGTTCGCGACCCAGTTCCACGGCACCTCGACCCACTCGTGCTGCACGCCACCCGGCTTGGCCTTGCCGTAGCGCTTGCCCTCCTTCTCCCAGAACTCCATCTCGGCGGTGCCGAGCGCGCGGTTCATCCGCGACGTATCGGAGATGTGTGGCCACAGCGCCTCCGGCTCACCGGCGACGTCGTGGATCCACATCCGCTCGATCTTCTTCGCAGTCGCCCAGTCCGAGGGCCACGGGTGAAGCTCGAGGAGTTGCTGGACGGTGAGGGGCTCGCCCATGAGGCGGCACGAGCATATCGCGTCAGTGTTGCGACTGGCAGCTCAAGCCGGAACCACTGCGGGCCTGGACGCAGACCCCGAGCTTGGCCTTCTCGAACCGGCAGACATCCGCCACGCGCTCGCAGACGTCGACGGGATCGTTGGTGGTGCCCGTGGGCTTGCTCGATCCGGATCCACAGGCGACGAGCAACAGCAGGAGGGCACGCATATCTGTCGGCACGGCGGCAGCATGGAGGTAGATTCGCCCGATGACCACGCATTATCGCAGCTGCACCTCGTGCGAAGCCGGGTGCGGGGTCGCGATCACCACCTCCGGCGACCAGGTCATGGACATCCGTGGCGACGAGGCCGATCCGTTCTCGAAGGGCTACGTCTGCCCCAAGGCGACCGCGCTCGCAGACCTCCATACCGATCCGGATCGCTTGCGCCGACCGATGATCCGCGAGGGGGCATCTCCTCAGACGTGGCGCGAGGCGTCGTGGGACGAGGCGATCGAGCTGGTCACCACCAAGCTACGAAATCTCCGCAAGGCGTACGGCAAGCACGCGATCGCGGCCTACCAGGGCAACCCCACCGCGCACAACCTCGGCCTGCTGACGTACGGCCAGCTCCTGCTCCGCACGCTCGGCACGAAGAATCTATATTCGGCCACCTCGCTCGATCAGCTGCCGCACATGCTCGCGGCGCTGCTGATGTTCGGCAACCAGATCCTGATGCCGGTGCCCGACATCGATCGCTGCGATCTGTTCATCTGCCTCGGCGCGAATCCACTCGCGAGCAACGGCAGCATCATGACGGCGCCGGACGTGAAATCGCGGCTCCGCGCGATCCGCGATCGTGGCGGCAAGGTGATCGTCCTCGATCCGCGTCGCACCGAGACCGCGGACAAGGCGGATCGCCACCTGTTCGTACGGCCCGGCACCGATGCCGTGCTGCTGCTGTCGATGATCCACTACCTGTTCGAGGCGAAGCTGGCGAACCCGGGACGGATCCCCGCGATCGGCCTCGAGGAGCTGCGTGCTGCGTCCGCCGCCTGGCCCGCCGATCGCGCGGCCGCGATCACCGGCGTCGCCGCGGGTGACATCCGCGAGCTCGCACATCAGCTCGCCACCACCAAGCGCGCCGTGCTGTACGGGCGCCTCGGTGTCTGCACGCAGGAGTTCGGCGGCCTCGCCTCGTGGCTGGTCTACGCGCTCAACGCGGTGACCGGTCACCTCGACGAGATCGGCGGGCTGATGTTCACCACACCCGCGATCGATCCGCTGCCACTCGCGGACAAGATCGGCTACGACGGCGGCTTCGCGCGCTGGAAGTCTCGCGTCAGTGGCAAGCCCGAGTTCGGCGGCGAGCTGCCGATGACCTGCCTCGCCGAGGAGATCGAGACCGGCGGCGACAATCAGATCCGCGCGCTGATCACGAGTGCTGGCAACCCCGTGCTGTCGGCGCCCGGCGGCCGTCGCCTCGACAAGGCACTCGAGACGCTCGACTTCATGGTGTCGATCGATCCGTACATGAACGAGACCACGCGCCACGCGCACGTCATCCTGCCGCCGACCTCGCCGCTCGAGCGGTCGCACTACGACGTCGCGCTCAACGCGTTTGCCGTCCGCAACGTCGCGAAGTACTGCCCGCCGTTGTTCGAACGCCCGGCCGATGCGCGGCACGACTGGGAGATCTGCCTCGCGCTGTGGACGCGGATCGGGGCGCCGTCGAAGCTCGGCCGACTCCCCGCGCGGCTCCTCGAGAAAACGCTCGCGAAGCTCGGGCCCGAAGGGATCCTCGAAGCAGGGCTGCGAATCGGTCCGCACAAGCTGACGCTGGCGAAGCTCAGGGCCGCTCCGCACGGCCTCGATCTCGGCGCGCTCGAGCCCCGCCTGCCCGCTCGCCTCAACACCGCCGACAAGACGGTCCATCTCGCACCGAAGGCCTATCTCGACGATCTCGTCCGCCTCGAGCGCGTGCACGGCAAGCCCTCGAACGGCCTCGTGCTGATCGGGCGGCGTCACCTGCGTTCGAACAACTCGTGGATGCACAACAGCGAGCGGCTCGTGAAGGGCCCGACGCGCTGCACGCTGCTGATCCATCCCGACGATGCGAAGGCGAAGGGGCTCGTCGACGGCGCACAGGCGATCGTCTCGACCAAGGTCGGCTCGATCACCGTACCGGTCGAGGTCACCGAGGAGATGATGCGTGGCGTGGTCTCGGTCCCGCACGGCTGGGGTCACAATCGATCAGGCGCTCGCCTCCGCGTCGCCCACGCGCACGCGGGCGAGAGCGTCAACGACATCCTCGATCCCACCCAGATCGATGCCCTCTCCGGCACCAGCGTGCTGACCGGGCAGCCGGTCGAGGTCTCGCCGGGATGAAGGCGATCGACAAGATCACCCGCGAGGGCGTGCGCGCGGTGGTCAAGGACTTCTACGAGCGCGTGTTTCGCGACGTCATGATCGGCTTCATGTTCGAGGGCAAGAACAAGCTGCACCTGATCGAGCGCGAGTGGGAGTTTGCGTGCGGCTTCCTCGGCGATCCCGACATCAAGTACACCGGCCGCCCGATGCGCACGGCCCACGCCGCGCACACGATCTTCGGCGGTCAGTTCGAGCGCCGCCTCCAGATCCTGCGCGAGACGATGCGCGATCACGCGGTCGATCCGGAGGTCCAACAGTCGTGGATCGAGCACACCCAGGCCCTGCGCGCGCAGATCACGCGCGACCAGGGGAGTGAATGCAAGGACACCGGCGAGGGCCGCCCGAAGCTCGCGATCGCCGTCGAACCGAAGCCCGACAAGCCGATCAAGCTCGGTCGTCGCTAGAACGATGAGGCCATGCGCCTCGTCATCCTCGCGCTCGTCGTCCTGGTCGAGGAGCGTCGTTCGGGCGCTGCGTCGCCGACAGCCCGACACGCACCGGCTTGGTCCCCCGCGCTTGCTGGACCAGGCGATCTTGGCGCTCGAGCGAGCTCGCGAGATGCGCGGCTCACCTGTCGCCGGCGATCGCATAGATCTCGTCGACAGAAGCGCTTCCACGATGGTCCGCTTGCACAGTCGTTCGCGTCTCGCCTCGTCGCGCTGGTAGTCGATACTCCTGGGCTCTATCAGAAGGGTGCCATCGCGCGGTGGCTCGACGCGCGCAAGCTGTTAGATGCTGACCGCGCGGGTCCGGATCGTCGAGAGTCCCGACGGGAAGGCTGTCAAGCCGCCGTCCAACAGCGCCGATCCACTCGGCAAGGACGTCTGCGAAACAATGAGGAAGCTCGAAAGCGACTCGGAGGAACGCCGGGTGTGGCACGACCACCAGAGATCCGTGCTCGGTCCGATCGAAGCCGAGATCACGGCGAGGATTCGGGCCTCGACGGATCGAAGCGC
>JANNBP010000320.1:0-1758 GCA_031385555.1 Deltaproteobacteria bacterium
TCGCCGCGAACCCGCTGCTCGACGCCTGGGTGGTGATGCGCGTCGGCACGGTCTCGGTGGTTCCGGTCAAGTCCGCCAGGCCCGCCCCACGCGCGCTGACCTCGCGGATCGGCGAGCTGCTGTTCTTCACGCAGATGATGGCGCCGTGGGGCAAGGCCGACGGCAAGCTCAGCCGGTTCACCTGCGAGACCTGCCACCACGAGGGCTACACCGACGGCCGCACGCACTTCACGGGACGCGAGCATGGTGGATCGAAGGTTCATGCGAGCACGCGCCCGTTGCTCGGCCTGTTCAACAACGCACCGTACTTCTCGCGTGCGCTCGACGCGTCGATGACGCAGATGGTGCACTCGGAGTTCAAGGTCGCGAACCGGCACAACGGGCGCGATCCGTGGTTTCCGCTCACCGGGCTCGACGTCGACTGGTGGACCTATGCCCACCTCGATGGTCGCGTGCTCGCACCCGAGCTACTGCGCGAGGCGTTCATCCGCTTCCTGATCCAGTTCACGCATCGCAGCAACGCGGCCGCGAACCACACGGCGTTCACGGCGATCGAGAAGCGCGGCGCCGAGGTGTTTCGCGATCGCTGCGCGGGGTGTCACGCGGCGCGGTTGATCGCCGACGAGTCCACCACCGAGGTGCCGTTCGAGCGCTGGGAGAGCCTGGTGCTCTCGCCGTCCGGTCCGCTGGTGTGGAACAACGCGGCGTACGCGAAGACCGGCATCGAGCCCTACGTGCACGACGAGGGCACGCGGACCCCGACGCTGCGCAGGCTGTACAAGAAGTCCCCGTACTTCACGAACGGCAGCGCGAGGTCGCTCGGCGAGGTGCTCGATCGCTTCGCGTACGACAACACCGGGCACCACGATGGCGCGACGTCCGCGATGACGAAGCTGACCGCCGACGACAAGCCAGCGTTGCTCGCGTTTCTGAACCTGCTGTAGCCACTCGACCGAGCGGCGATGAGCTCATCAACCGACGGGTCTGCACCCGGCGGGACAGTTGCCCAGGTCGTCGCCGCAGGGTGCGGGCTCGGGGCAGACGCCGGCATCGCTCTCCGGATCGGGGATGCAGAACACCGCGCACCCTCCGTCGGGAAACGGCGTCCCGTCGGAGATCGCACCGTCGGTGGGCGACTCGCCGTGCCCGCAGGCGCCGACGAGGGAGGCGACACCTGCGATCGTGGCGGTGCCGGTGATGACGGTGAACGCGATCGCAGCAGGGATTCGCAGGCGCGTCATGGCTGCAGGCTACACGCGAGTCAGCTCGTACAGCACCGCGGCGCCTCCGGATAGCGTCGTCGGTGTGGTCGATCCCACGCGAAACTGCGGGAACAGCGCGGCGACATCCGCGGCGGTGATCGGATGGGTGGCGAGCTCGGTGTTGGTGTGAGCGACGACGAGCAGCGTGGTGCCGGTGGCGCTGCGCGCGGCGATCGTCTGCGCGTACGCGTCGCGGCGATCGACCGGCAGGCAATGCAGGACGCCGCGATCGACGATCACGTCGAACGTACCGTCGAGGTTCGAGGCAGTGACGTCATCGAGCGCGAACAGGATCGGCAGCTCGGTAGCCGCACGCGCACGACCGAGCGCCGTCGCGGAGATCTCGGTGGCGGTCACGCGGTAGCCGAGCCGCGCAGCGGCGATCGCGACGGTGCCGGTGCCCGTGCCGAGATCGAGCAGTCGACCGGCGTGACCCTCGAGCGCGCGCTGGAGCGACGGATCGATCGGATCGTGCGTCCACGGCAGCTGATCGAGT
>JANNBP010000328.1:0-81014 GCA_031385555.1 Deltaproteobacteria bacterium
CTCGACGGGACCGACGTGGTGATGCTGTCCGGCGAGACCGCCGTCGGCAAACATCCCGTCGAGGTGATTCGCCGGATGGCGTCGATCGTCGAGACCACCGAACGGACCCTCTATCCGTTCGATCGCGAGATCCATCCCGCGCCGTCGCCGACCGATCCCGACGTGTTCGCGCGCGTCAATGCACGGATCGCCGCGCGCGCTGCACGCGAGACCGAGGCGAAGGCGATCCTCGTATTCACCGACTCCGGCGCCACCGCCCGTCGGCTCTCCGACGAGCGCCCGCGTGCACCGATCCTCGCGTTCACCCGCGAGCACGAGACGCTGCGCCGGCTTGCCCTGTACTGGGGCGTCCATCCGTTCCCGATGGGCACCGCGGCGTCGGCCGTCGAGCTCGCGGAGCGTGCGCTGCGCTTCGTCGTCGATAACCGGTGGGCCGGCTCCGGCGATGCGCTCGTCTTCGTGTTCGGGGCGCACCTGGTCCCCGGTGCCGATTGTTCGGTGAGCCTCAGGAAGCTCCCGTGACGATCGAGATCGGGATGCTGCTGTTCCCGAACGTCACGCAGCTCGATCTCACCGGTCCGTTCGAGGTGCTGCGCTCGCTGCCCGGCGCGCGCGTGCACACCCTCGGCAAGACCACCGAACCCGTGCAGAGCGAAGGTGGCCTCACGCTCGTGCCATCGACGAGCTACGCGGAGGCACCGACGCTCGACGTGCTGTTCGTGCCCGGCGGTGCCGGTCAGATCCCGATGACGCGCGATCCAGAGGTGCTCGCGTATCTCCACGAGGTCGGCAGCGCCGCCCGCTGGGTCAGCAGCGCGTGCACCGGCGCGTTGCTCCTCGGCGCCGCGGGCCTGTTGCGCGGGTATCGCGCCGCCACCCACTGGGCGTTCATGGAGCTCCTACCGATCGTCGGGGCGATTCCCGTCGAGCAACGCGTCGTCGTAGATCGCAACCGGATCACCGGCGGCGGCGTCACCGCCGGCATCGACATCGCGCTCACGCTGGTCGCGGAGATCGCGGGACGCGAGACCGCGGAGCTGATCCAGCTCCAGCTCGAGTACGACCCGCACCCGCCGTTTACGTCCGGCCATCCTCGCGTCGCGGAGAGCAGCCTCGTCGCGCGCGTTCGCGAGACCGTGAGAGCGCGGTTCGACGAGCGCAGAGCGCAGCTCGAAGCGATCGCGCAGACCTGGAGTCAGGCCCACTGACCCTTGGACTGCTCGGGCACGAACGGCCCGAGTGGCTGCGTCGGAGCCGACGGCGCGTTCCACGTCGGCGCCGCCTGGTTCCACCAGCTGCCATGCTGGAGGCTAGGACGGCGCCACGAGGCGGCGGTGTTCTGCGCGATGCCACCGGAGACGGCGGCGAGGCTGGCGAGCTCGATGGTCTTCATGACCAGACGTAGAGCAGTCGACGTGCCACCCCGCCGGCGAGCGGTGTCGCGAAGTTAGCGCTTCGCGCGCGTCGCCTGCGGGTGACGCATGTCTGCCGCGGGCTTCGCTGCAGCGACCACACCGTTGAAGCACAGCAGGTGCGCTTGCCCCGAGCACGCCGTCTGCTGCGCGCCGGTGGCGGCCTTCGTCGTCGCGGCGATCCGCGTGGTACCGAAGCCGGCGCTCGCCGTCCAGCCGGTGCAATCGCTCTGGAAGCTGTTGAACGAATCACCGCCGACCCACACCAGATCAGCGCCGCGATACTCCTTGTCGGCCGCGACGTTGGGCGCCGCGAGGAACGGCTCGCCCGCCATCAAGTTGTCCATGTCGGGCGAGATCACCGTGCTGTCGGGCCGCTGCGCCGCCGCGTTCGCGAAGAAGATCCCGATGAACCGATCCTTGACGAACTTGCCCGCACCCGGTGTGACCAGCGCCTTCGTGGTCGGTCCCGTCAGCCCCGCTTGCGACGCCTCGTTGGTGCACAGCGCATCCATCGCGGCGAGACCAGCATTTCCGGCGACCGTGCCGAACGACAGGAACACCACGCTCGGGCCGGGTGGCGGCGTCGCAAACGCCTCCA
This sequence comes from Deltaproteobacteria bacterium, assembly GCA_031385555.1. GTDB lineage: Bacteria > Myxococcota_A > Polyangia > Haliangiales > Haliangiaceae > JABFXX01. Next base: position 2,014 of record JANNBP010000328.1, read on the forward strand.
TCAGCGCCGCCGAGAAACAATACAGGCGCGTCTCGTCGTCGCAGCCGCGCACGTCGACCTGCGTGAATCGACTGGTGCCACCGGCCGGCTCTCCGACGATCACGTCGGCCGCGGTCTCCGAGGCCCAGTCCGAGCAATGCGTGCCGGTGTTGGTCGCGCCACCGGCAAACGTGTCGGTGACCACGAGCGCGTCATCACCGACATCGCGACCGAATTCGTCGAGCCGCGGCGGGAAGAAGATCGTGCCCTGTTCGATGTCCTCGATCGTGCCGCCGAACAACTCGCCGTCGGGCCGCAAGTAGATGCCTGCCGGGCCTGCGACGGCGAGCTCCTTCAAGCGTTGCTTCGCACTCTGCGTCGTCGTCGGCAGGTACGCGCGATACGTGCGATCCGGCAACCCGGCAGCTGCCGCCAGGCCGTCGCACAGGTCGTCCGCTGCACCGATGCTGTCGAACGCGCCGGGCTTCTGTGCGGTCGACGACGTGAACCAGACGTTGCTCTGCCTCCAGTAGCGCGCGAACACCTCGACCGCTCCCGCCGGCGTGATCGTGCAGCTCTGACCTCCGGTGCATCCTCCCTGGAAGAAGCCGGTGAACACCTGGTTCGACGCCGGCGCCGTCGCGGTCAGCGTGACCTCGGTGCCGACGGGAAACGTGAACTCGCACGTGCCGGGGCACGCGATGCCGGCGGGCTCCGACGTCACCATACCCTGCGTGCCGGTGCCACCCATCGAGACCTTGACCACGCCGGCCTGCGGGCCATCGGGCTCCGCATCCGCCGGGCCCTGCGCGTCGGCCTGTTGCTGCGGCTCGGACAGTCCGAGCAGCTGGCTGCAGCCGGTGAGGAACACGAGTGCGAGCCGCTTCATCGCAGGCTCCCGGTGACCGTCACGCCGACGCCGTCGCTCGTCAGCGAGGGTAGGACCGCGATCCGATCCGCCGGCTTCTTGTCGCGCTGCACGTACCACAGCACACCGCCGCCGATCGCCGCGGCAGCGCCTGCACCGATGAAGATCGTCGACACGATCGCCGACGTGCGCGCCGCCGAGTACTTGTCCGACGCATCCGCGAACACCTCCCCCGGACATGCATCGACATCGCCGCAGGCCTTCTCTGCGTCGTTCCACAGCGACTTCGCACGCAACCCGGACACGGCGCCAATGACGATCGAGGTCCCGCCACCGATCACGAGTCCGAGCGCGGTCCAGTTGCGCTTGGCCGGCAGCGGGGCGACCGGCGGCGCAGGCCGCTTCACCGGTTTCGGCGCCGGGACGAGATCCGGAATCTCGATCTGCGTGACCTGTTGTTCGGTGGCGTCCGCCTCGCCGACCCACTCGCGATAGTCTGGCGCAGTCGCCGTGATCTGGATCTTTCCAGGATCGACCGGCAGCGGAACGTCGACGAAGAGATCGACCAGCGCACCGTTGACCTTGACCACCAAACCCGGCACCGCGGGCTTGTCCTTGATCTGATATTTGGGCAACCGCGGCTCGAGCTCCGCCGCTGCTTGCGCCGCACTCGACTTCATCGCATCCGTTGGCGCGGTGACCGCGAGCTCTCTCCACAGCGTCCATGCCGTCGCGATCCGGCCCTGCTTCGTCGTGCACACGGCGAGCGCACCGCGCGTGCCGCTATCCGGCAACTTCGCGAGGCTCGCCGCGAGGTGGCGACACGCCTCGTCGAGCTTGTTCTCTTTCATCTCGGTGATGCCGCGATCGAACAGGGCTTGGGCATCACTCTTGTCGTCGGCTTGCGAGATCGAAGGCGCACACGCGAGCGCCACCACGAGCAGCGTCTTCATTTCTTGTCTTTGTCGTGGGTCATTTGCATCCACATGTCGTCGGGCTTCTTCTCGGGAGGCGGTTTGACGTCTGGCTTCGTGACCGGCGGCTTGGTCGTGGGCTTGGTGATCGGCTTGGTCGTCGGCGTGGCTACGGTGATCGGCGTGAGCTCTCCCGCGAGCGACTTGATATAGACGATCAAGCCGGAGATCTCGACGTCGGTCAGCTGATCGTAGTTCGGATGCGACGGCGAGAAGCCGCGGCGGATCTTCGCCATCGGCGACGAGATCGATTCGCGCACGTAGCTCTCGTCGTACAGCGCGGTGCTGCCGTTCGCGAGCTCGACGACGGTACCGAACGCGCCGGCGAACGACGGCCCCGCACCGTGCTTGCCCGTCGACGGATGACACGCATCGCAGCCCTTGGTCGCCGCGACGCGCTTGCCCACGACAAGCGGATCCTCGACGACAGCCTTGGCCTTGGCCGTGGGTGCGGGGGTGGGTGTGGGCGTGGGCGCGGGCATAAGGGCCGGTACCGCGGCGATCTCCGGCCGCTTCTCGTCGCTGCTACCACCCAGCCCGAGCGCGAGTGCGAGGCCACCGCCGACGAGGATGATCGCCCCACCGAGGATCAGCGGTGCCTTCGACGTGCGCGGCGGCTCGACCGGCAGCTTGATCTCCGCGGCGCTCGACGACATCGTGCTGATCGGGCGTACCGGCACCGGGGTGACCTCGGGACGCTGGGGCTTCGCTGCGACCGTCGCGGCCTCGGGCGCCAGCGTCGACGGCACGATGCTGACGCCCTGTGCGGGCGTCGCGGTCGGCTGCGCGGTCGGCTGCACGTTGATGATCTTGGTGATCCGCGTCGCGGTCGCCGCTGCATCGCCATCCCCGAACGGCGCGAGCGCCTTCGCGAGCTCGCCGACGTTCGCCCAGCGACCCGCTTTCTCCTTCGCGAGACAGCGCATCACCGCATCGCGCAGACCAAGGGGGAACGTCTCCGACAGGGGCGGTGGCGGATCGCTGATCACGCTCATGCACAGCGCCGGCAGCGAGTCGCCCGTCCACGGCATTTGCGAGGACAACGCCTGGTAGAGGATCACGCCGAGCGCCCACACATCGGTGCGCACGTCGGTCGCCTTCGCGTTGCTCATCTGCTCCGGCGCCATGTAGCCGGGCGAGCCCATGACATCGCCGGTGCGCGTGGCCGGCGCCGACGAGGACTTCGAGATCCCGAAGTCCAGGACCTTGACCAGCGGGGTGCCGTCGCGGTCGGTGGTGATGAACAGATTTCCCGGCTTGAGGTCGCGATGGACGATGCCCTCGGCGTGCGCCTCGGCGACGCCTTCGATCGCCTGCAACATGTACGTCACCGCGATGTGGGGCTCGAGCTTGCCCTCGCGCGATAACACCGCTGCGAAGTCCTCGCCCTGGAGGAGCTCCATCACGATGTACGGCGAGCCGTTGTCGAGACGACCGACGTCGAAGATCCGGCAGACGTGCTCGCCGCGCAGCTTCGCGACCGCACGGGCCTCGCGCAGGAAGCGATCGAGCAGGTTCGGCGAGCTCGCGAGCTCGCCGAGCATGAACTTGAGGGCGACCGCCTGGTCGAGCTCGAGGTGCGTGGCCGCGACGACCATGCCCATGCCACCGATCCCGAGGATGCGATCGACGCGGTACTTGCCCGCGAGAATGTCTCCAGGGTGCGCCTGAAAAACCATGCCTCTTCATCATATCCCAGTGAGGTAGCGAACCGGGGCCTTCTCGCTGGTAAGGTCCGTGGCGAGTGTCGGAGCGCCCGTCGCAGGAAGGCAAGATGTCGCCGGGTGCACCGACGGACCCGGTGCCGTTCGGCAAGTACTACCTGCTGGGCCTGATCGCCCGCGGCGGCATGGCCGAGGTCTATCGCGCCCGGGTCCAGAAAGAGAAACGCCTCCTCGCGCTCAAGGTGATGCGCCCGCAGCTCGCCCGCGAGGCGCGGTTCATCGACATGTTCTATCGCGAAGGCAAGCTCGCGATGCTGCTCGACAACCGCTGCATCGTCCGCACCGTCGAGGTCGGCCAGCACGACGCGAAGCACTACATCACGATGGAATACATCGGCGGCCGCGACCTCACGCAGGTGCTGCGCCGCTGTCAGGAATCGCAGCAGCGGATCCCGGTCCCGCACGCGGTCTACATCGCCGCACGGATCGCCGAGGGGCTGCACTTCGCGCACACGCTGATCGGTCCCGACGGCCGGCCGCTCAACATCGTCAATCGCGATGTCTCGCCGTCGAACGTGCGGCTGTCCTACGACGGCGAGGTCAAGCTACTCGACTTCGGCATCGCGCAGGCGCTGATGAAGTTCACCAGCGAGATCGGCATCCTCAAGGGCAAGTTCAGCTACATGTCCCCGGAGCAGATCCGCGGCATGCCCCTCGACGCGCGGACCGACGTGTTCTCGGCGGGAATCATCCTTCACGAGATGCTGACCACCGAGAAGCTGTTCCGCGGCGATACCGAATTCGCGTTGATGGAAAAGGTTCGCAAGGCGGAGGTGCCGCCACCCTCGAACTACAACCGCCGCGTCACGCCGGAGCTCGACGCGATCAGCCTGCGTGCCCTCGCGCGCGATGTCGCGGATCGCTATCAGAACGCGCAGCAACTCGCGGCGGATCTCGATGCGCTGATCGCCGGCTATCGGTTCGATCCGAAGGAGCTCCGCCAGTTCATGCGGCAGCTGTTCCGCAAGGAGTATGCGAAGGAGCTCGAGGAGACCGAGCTCGCGCTCGAGTCCTCACCCGCCGTTGGCTCGGCCGCCAGCGGCGTGCTCCCCCCATCCTCCGGAATGGGATCAGGAGCCTCGATCTCGCAATCGCAAGCCCGCGCGCCCACCGCTCCCGCGCTGATGCCGATCACGGATCCGCTCTCCCGGCCCACGATCCAGGGCATCGGACGGCCGGGCGGCACCCAACCTGGAGGCAGCAACCCGCCCACGGGCCCACTTCCTTCCCAACCCGACCCGTCAGGCCCTGACAATCCTGACAACAACGACGATGCGGACGGCGATAAGCCCAAGGGCTTCTGGGGATCCTTGTTCAGGAAGCGCAAGTAAGCCATCCTGGTTGAGCTTTCATGACCGCCCCCCAGACCGCCGACGAAGATCAACGGTTAGCCGTTCAGCTGAGCATCATCATCGCGGTCAGCCTGGTGCTGCTCAACGTGCTGTTCTACTTCTTGAGCGGCCTGTACTACGAGGACAAGCGCGCCACGCAGGGCCTGATGTCGACGATCACCTCATCCACCGTGTCGAGCACGCGCGTGTCGTTCGGCATCTTCAGTGGCGTCACCGGCCTGGCGTTGATCGGATCGCTGTTCGCTCCCAAGTGGATCGGTCACCTCGTCGCCTGTGCCTTCGGTCTCGCTGCCTTCGTCGCCGCGTTCTTCGCCGGCCGCGCCGGGACGCCGCACGCGCTGACCGTCAGTCTCGTCGTCATCGGTGCGCTGTTCCCGTCGCTCGCCTTGCTGTCGCTGCTCCGGCGGTCTCGTGGTGCATGGGCGTTCCTGAGCTCGATGTGCTGGGTGCTCGCGGTCGTGATGCTGTTCGGCGCGCCGAAGATCCGCAGCCAGATCGATATCGGGCTGTGGACCGCGATGCTGATCCCCGGCCTGCTCGCCACCGCGGCCATCGCGCTGACGATGGTCCGGCGCGACTACCGCAGCTAGCCGGCTCGTTCGATGGACACGTAGCGAATTGCTACGGTTGCGCGGAAACCTGCTCCTCCGAGGCGTGTCGTCTGGAGCATGCAAGTCGCCGAGATCGCGGTCCGGTTCGGGGACTCCGTCCTCGACGTCCGTCACCTCGCGAGCGGCACGTATCGGATCGGTAGCGGTCGTGACGTCGATCTCGCCGTCGTCGGGCTGACCAGCTTTCCCCTCGTCGAGTGGACGGACCGCGGGTGCACGCTGCGCGTGCCCGCCGGCATCGAGGGCACGTCGCGGGTGCTCGCACGCGGCGAACGCGGCGAGCTCGCGATCGGCGGCGTGGCGATCACGGTCGAGCTGATCGAGCGCGCCGCGCGGTTGCCGAAGCCTCGCGTCGATCGAACGTGGCCACGGTGGATCGTGGGCGCCTTGGTCGCGCACTTGATCGCACTGTTCGCGATCGACACGCTCGCCGATCCGGAGTCCGACACCGTGCGTGTGGTGTCGCTCTACTCGCTGCTCCCGCAGGTGCCGGAGCCGCCGCCGCTTCCCACCGACGAGCCGCAGATGCACGTGCCGCGCAAGGCGAAGAAGAAGACGCCGACGCCTGTTGTCGCGGTCGAACCGGTCGAGGCCATCGAGCTCGAACCTTCGCCGACGCCGGCGAAACGGGCGGTCGCACGCGCGCGCCGCGCCGGCATCCTCGGCAACGGCATGATCACCGCCGCGCAGATCCGCGCGATCACCGGCACGGTCGATCTCGAGAAGGCGATGGCGGATCTCGGTCCCGCCTACGACGAGCCCCTGGCCGAAGCCAACCGGTTCGGTGGTGGGCGGCGGTTCGATCCGACGAAGCGCGAGGGCTGGGGCACGGTCGAGGCAGGGCGCTACGCGACGGTGTCGAAGGGTCGCGCGGTCGGCGATCACTACGCGCTCCCCGGCGAGCTCGCGGTGCGTCCCGTGCCGAAGGTCGCGCACTGCGTCGGTTCGTGCACTGCCGACGGTGGGCTGACGCGCGACGCGGTGCGCGTGGCGATCGCGCGCTACGACGAGGCGATCCTCGGCTGCTACGAGCGCGGCGGCAACGCGGTGCGTGGAGATGTCGTCGTCGAGCTCGCGATCGGCGAGGACGGCACGGTGATCACCTCCGACGGTGCCGGTCTCGGTGCTACCGGTCGCTGCGTTGCCGGCGTGCTCCGCCGCGTTCCATTCCCGAAGGCCGCACCCACGGCCGTGCGGTACCCGCTGTCGTTCTCGCCGTCGTGATCAGCGATCGACACCACCCCGCTCAGCGTCGTCACCAAGGAGTAGCCAGAAGCGAGCGCATGACCGCAGCATGCGGCGGATCCAGGGTAATGATCACGCGATGGCCACCAAAGCAGCGCCGAACAAGCCGACCGCTTCGAAGAAAGTCACCAAGCCCGGCGGTCGCGTCACCGAGCTGTTGCCGCTGCTGAAGAAGTACAAGGACGCCTACTACAACGGCACGCCGCAGGTCAGCGACGCCGCGTACGACGCGCTCGAGGACGAGCTGCGCGAGCTCGCGCCGAACCACGCGTTCTTCGCCACCGTCGGTGCGCCGGCCGCGGCGGTGACGTCGTGGGAGAAGGCGAACCACGCGATCCCGATGGGCTCGCTCAACAAGGCCGTCAACACGGACGAGTTCAAGCAATGGGCGGCGCGTTGCGACGAGCTCGGCAAGAAGGACAAGCTCAAGGCGATCACCCGGGACCTGTTCGTCACCGAGAAGCTCGACGGGCTGTCGCTCGCGGTGACGTACGAGAAGGGTCAGCTGAGCGACGCGATCACGCGCGGGGATGGCCAGATCGGCGAGCGCATCCTGGCGAACGCGCGCCGGATGAAGGGCGTGCCGCCGAAGCTCAAGAAGGCGGTGTCGATCACCGTGCGCGGCGAGATCATCCTCAAGCTGTCGGACATGAAGAAGGCGTTCCCGGGTGCGGCCAACCCGCGGAACCAGGCGTCCGGAACGTCCAAGCGGTTCGACGGGGCGGGCTGCGAGCACCTGACGGTGATGTTCTACGACCTCGACGGGGAGGAGCTCGCCACCGAGACCGCGAAGTTCAAGCGGCTCGAGGAGCTCGGCCTGATCGTGCCGTACGGCAAGCAAGCTGATCTCGACGGCGCACAGAAGATCCACGACGACTACGCGAAGGCCAAGCGCGCGAAGCTCGACTACGAGATCGACGGGCTCGTCGTGCGCGCCCACGACGTCCGCGTCCAGCACATGCTCGGCGAGCTCGGCAACCGGCCGCGCGCCGCGATCGCCTACAAGTTCGCGTCGCAGGCAAAGGTGACGAAGCTGATCGACATCCTGTGGGATACCGGCTCGTCGGGCCGCGTCACGCCGATCGCGATCGTCGAGCCGGTGTCGCTCGCGGGTGCCACCGTGCAGCGCGCGTCGCTCCACAACGCGGGCAACGTCGCCGAGCTCGGCATCGGGATCGGCGACGAGGTGTTGATCTCGCGGCGCAACGACGTCATCCCGTACGTCGAGGAGGTCGTCAAGTCGGCCGGCAAGAAGACGAAGACCCCGACCACGTGCAACATCTGCAAGGCGAAGCTCGAGCGCGTCGGCGAGTACATCTCGTGCCGCAACTACACGGGGTGTCAGGCGCTGATCGAGGGCCGGATCGAGAACTGGATCGCCGCCCTCGGCGTGCTCGAGTGGGGCGACAAGCTGATCAACCAGCTGGTCGAAGCGAAGCTGGTGCGCGAGCCCGCGGATCTCTACAAGCTCAAGCCCGCGCAGGTCGCCGGGCTCGAGCGGCGCGGCATGATCATCGCGACCAAGGTCCTCGACAACCTCAAGGCGCAGCTGCCGCTGTCGCTGCCGAAGTTCCTCGCCGCGCTCGGCATCGAGAACTTCGGGCTGCAGACGGCGAAGGCGCTCACCGGCACGTTCGACACGCTCGAGAAGATCCAGGCCGCGAAGGAAGCCGAGCTCGCCGCGATCCCGGGCGTCGGTCCCGCGAAGGGCAAGGCCGTGTTCGAGGGGCTCGCCTCGCGCAAGGCCGAGATCAAGCGGCTGCTCGCCGTCGGCGTGGTGCCGGTGACCAAGGCCGCGGGTGGCAAGCTCGCGGGCAAGACGTTCTGCTTCACCGGTGCGCTCGGTCGGCCGCGCAAGGAGCTCGAGCAGCTGGTCGAGAAGTCCGGCGGCACGCTGCTGTCGGGCGTGACCAAGGACCTCAACTACCTCGTGATGGCGGATCCAAACAGCGGCTCGTCGAAGGCGGAGAAGGCGAAGAAGTACGGCACCGAGTGCCTCGACGAGGCGCAGTTCATGGCGCTCGTCGGCTAGCCGCCGTAGCTGTCGTCCTGCTCGATCTTCGACAGCACCCAGTCGAACGCGCCGCTCTCGATCATCGCGTTGCAGTGCGTGCACTCGCCGGCGTCGCTGATCGATTGCGGCGCACCACAGTTCGGGCAAGCGGTGGTGGCGTTGACCTTACCGACGCGCGAGGCCCAGCGAAGGAACGTCCAGTACTCGGTGTACGGCCGATACCCAGCGCCGCACCCGCGGCTGCACGGTGACCACGACCCACGACCTCCGCCGACGACACCTGCTCGATCGCTGCGATCGCGCCGGCGAATCCCTCCGTCTGGAACGGCATCCCGCGAGCGTACGTCACGACGTGCAGCGTGTGCGATGTCCTGGTCGAACAACCCACCGACCACGCCGCGGCCGCCCCACCGTTAGCGGTGCGCAACTACGGCGCAGGAGCCCTCGCGCTCCCCTCGCGGCGCGCGCGTGCGGCCTGACCCTGCCGTACGTCTGCGGCTTTCTACGCTAAGGTCCGCCCGTGCTGCTCAGCCGCATGGCCTCGGGAGAGCCCGAACTGTTCGCCTCGATCCAAGGCGAAGGCTTCTCCGCCGGCGTGCCGAGCGTGTTCGTCCGCGTCGCCGAGTGCAACCTGACCTGCACCTGGTGCGATACCCGCTACACATGGGACTGGGAGCGCTACGACCGCGCCACCGAGACGATGCAGCTCTCCGTCGACGAGGTCGTCGCGCGCGTGCTCGCGGCCGCAGGTGACTCGATCCAGAACGCCGTGCTCACCGGTGGCGAGCCGTTGCTCCATCAAGAGGATCTCGTTGCCGTCGCGACGCAGCTGCGTGCGAAGGGCTTCCGGATCGAGATCGAGACCAACGGTGCGATCGAACCGAGCGACGCGCTGATCGCAGTGGTCGATCAGTTCAACGTGTCGCCGAAGCTCGAGAGCTCGGGCAACAAGAAGACGGCGCGGTTGCGCACGGGCCCGCTGACTCGCTTCGCTGCACTTCCCAACGCGTGGTTCAAGTTCGTCGCGTGCGGCGCCGAGGATCTCGACGAGATCGAGAGCATCGCGAAGACATACTCGTTGCCCCGCGATCGCATCCTCGTGATGCCTGAAGGCACGGAACCGGTGACCTTACTCGAGCGCTCGAAGTCTCTCGTGCCCCTCGTGCAGGCACGTGGCTTTCGCTTCGGGACGCGTCTCCACGTGCTGCTGTGGGGCGATGGTCGCGGTCGCTAGGACCGAAGTTCACGGTAGCGGTTGGCGGTTGGCGGTTGCGGTTGGCAGTAGCAGTAGCAGTTGGCGGCAGCGGTAGCAGTTGGCAGCCGCGGTCGGCGGAGACGGTGACGGTCGGCGGTCGGCGGTGACGGTAAGCGGTCGCTAGCCGTGAGATCGCCGGCCACGCGTTAACCCCCACAGCAAGCCGAGCTCGCGGTCCAGCAACAGTCTGGCGTGCGCGTCCTCGATCGGCCAACCGAAGGCGCTCGCCAGATCGAGCACGGCGCGGATCTCGTTGGCACTCCCATGCGCCATCGCATAGAAGCGACGCGGATCCTTGCCGTGCCGGCGCGCACCTTCCGCAATATTCAGCACCATGCTCGAGCATGCGCGCTCGAGCTGATCAGCCTGCGCACCGCTATGGCCCTTGAGCGTGGCGATGATCGGAGTGAGTGCGCGAACGAGCTCGAGCGCATTGGTGTAAGCAACGAACGTTTGCATGTGATCTCCTGAAGCGTTGGTTCCTGGCTTTTTCAAGCTCCCCGCCGGAGCGGCGAGGGGCTCTCTCGCCCGACCGCGGCGCCGCGCGGAAGCCGTGACACGCGCGCTCGCCGGAGACCGTGCTCGATCAAGCGCACAGCTGTGCGGCGGTCAGTCGCCGGCCGCTCAGCGCGTGGCGCGGCTTGCGCGCAAGGCGCCGCGAAGGGCGAGAGCCCCGAGCCGCGGAGGGATCAACACCGACGCGGCACTCACAACGAGCTCGACGCCGTCACCGCGCACAACCGAGAGCTGCCTACCGCCTACCGCCTACCGCCTACCGCCTACCGCCTACCGCCTACCGCCTACCGCCTACCGCCTACCGCCTACCGCCTACCGCCTACCGCCTACCGCCTACCGCGACCGCGACTGCCACCGTCAACCGCCACCGCCTACCGCCAACCGCCTACCGCCAACCGCCTACCGCCAACCGCGACCGCGACCGCGACCGTCACCGTCACCGTCACCGTCACCGTCACCGTTACTGTCTACGACGTCGGCAACGTTCGCGTCAGCTGCCACGTGACCCCGCGATCCCGCAGCTCCGCCGTGTAGATCGAATCGGGATCGAGCCGCCGCGCGAGCCCGGCAGCGATCGCGGTCGCGAGCACCAACGGCAACACCACGGCATAGTCACCGGACACCTCGAACGCGAGCACCGCGGCCATCAGCGGCGCGTGCGTGGTCGCGGCCACGGCGGCCGCCATCCCGACGAGCACGTAACCACCGGCCGGACTGACCGCGAAGCCCATCGCATCGAGACCGACGTTGACCAGATAGCCGGTGCACCCGCCGACCAGCATCGACGGGGTGAACACGCCACCGGGACTCCCGGACGACACCGACGACGCGGTCGCGACGATCTTCGCGACCAGCACCCACGCCACCATCGCGAGGGTGAGCTGGTGATCGAGGAGCGCGCCGAGTGGCTCGTAGCCGTTGCCCGCCACGCTCGGCAGCGCCGCGATCACGCACCCGGCACCGAGACCACCGGCGGCTTGTCGCCACGGCGACGGGATCTGCTTGAACAACCGCGCCGCGATCTCGACGAAGCGGGTGAACCCGAACGCGACGAGCGCGCAGACGATCCCGAGCGCCGCGTAGGCGATCAGCTCGCGCTGATCGGCGAGCACGAACGTGCGCTGGCCGTAGATCGGTCCCTCCCCGACGAGGGCGCGTGACAACGCGGTCGCGATCACGGTCGCCACCAGCGTCGGCACGACGGTCTCCATCACGACCACGCCGGCGACCACCTCGAGCACGAACACCACCGCGGCGAGCGGCGTGTTGTACGCCGCCGCGAACCCCGCCGCCGTGCCCGCGGCGATCAGCACGCGGCGCTCGGCGGTGCCGAGTGTCAGCCACTCGCCGACGTCGTCGCCGGCCGTACCACCGAACTGGATCAGCGGACCCTCGCGCCCGAGCGAGCCGCCACTCGCGATCGCGAACCACGACGAGGCCGCGCGCAGCAGCGCCGACGTGAACGACAGCTGGATCCGTCCGATCGCGACGGCCTCGATCACCCCCCCGACGCCGGTGCCTCCGGTGGTGCGGCGCGCCGCGAGCGACACCAGCAGGCCCGCGAGCAAGCCACCCCCGGCCGGCAACACGATCCGCAGCCACCACGGCGCGGTCTCCATCGCCGCCACCACGTCGTGCGCACCAGCGGCGAGCTCCCACGTCCAGTGCAGCGTCCAGCGAAACGCGATCGCGAACCCCGTCGCGATCACCGCGACCAGCACGATCCCGAGGACGTAGCGAGGACGGACTACTTGCATCGATGCTTGGTCATCAGGCTCGGCGCACCCCCGGTATCGGACAGCCGATAGATCATCCCGCCGCGCACCGCGATGGTTTCAGGAAAGCCGACGCCGAGCGAGCCGAGCTTCTCGACGACGGCCTTGGCCGGGTCCTGCCAGTTGCTCACCCGGTACACGTTGGCGGCATCGAACAGGTTCGATCCCACGAACAGCTCGCCGCGATCCGAGAACGTGCAGTCCGCGATCGCGCCGCTCTTCGCGATCGGGATGTGGATCTCGCGATCGACCGCGAGCTCGCCGTACTTGTCGTGGAGGCAGTACAGCCGGCCATCGGTCTTCGACGCGACGAAACCGACGCAGGGCCCACTCGCGACCAGCGGCAGACAGATGCCTTCGTAATCGCGCCCGCAGTTCGTGGTGTTCTCGCTGCAGACCATGCCCGGATCGTCGCGTTCCGCGCGCTTCTTGTCGGGAAGGTCGACGCGGCCGAGCGGATACGGACCGTCGACGAGGTCCCACCCCGACGCGCTGCGCTGCCACGCGCGGATCCATCCCGACGACGACACGCCGATCAGTTGATCGCCCCGCATCGCGAGACCTTCGAGGTCGTCCTTGCCGCCGCCGATCGGCAACCGACCGGCGCTGACCTCATTGCCTGTTTCGGGATCGAGCACGACGTACGCACCGTCGTTGCCGGAATCGGAGACCACGAGGAGGTTGCCGTCGGACAGCCACGCCGCACCCGACGCCTCGGGCACGGTGCTCGAGGCGGCGAACGGGACCTGATCGCAGGTCGGCAACGGCGGCGGGGTGAACACCTTGACCTGACTCCCCACCGAGGGCGGAGGTGGTCCAGCCTCTGGCGTCTGGCCGCCTCGACAAGCCATCGAGATCGCGAGTCCGACGACCCAGCAGCGGCGGCTCATCTCGGCACTCTGTCACGACTGCGTCCATCTGTGATCGCCACGCTCGGGTGAGTCGTACGCTCGCGAGAGAAACGTGTCACGTCGGAGATCACGCTGTGCGTCGCTGTTGCGGGCCCGATGCTCGAGCCGACCGGTGCCCATGCCGGGTGACCTGCCGTGATGATCCGGTTCGCGACCGCCGCGGATCGCATCGCGTTGCCCGCGGCTCTCAGTCCTCCTCGGGAAACTCCAACCCGAGCTGTAGGATCGGGGCCGCCGGGGCATCTCGATCGAACCGCACCGAGCCACTCTCGTCGGTGTAGTTCGCGGCGAGCCGCAGCGCGCAGACCCCATCGACGTTGTTGAGCCGATCGAGCGCGAGCCTGACGATGTCGCTCCACGCGATCGACTTGCGACCACCATCGACCAGCGTCGCCTCGATGTCGCGCGAGATCCGGCGCAGATCGTCGTCGCTGACGTTCGCGCGATGCGCGCAGACCCGGCGGAGCGCGACGAGCAACTTGTCACCATCGAATGACTCGTGCGTGCCGTCGCGCTTGGTCACCTTGAGCCCGGGTGCACCGAGCTTCTCGTAGGTGGTGAACCTGCGCTTGCAGGCCGTGCAGACCCGCCGCCGCCGCAACCCATCGGCGGTGACACGCGTCTCGGTGACGCTCGAGTCACCGCTGCAATACGGGCACTGCACGGTCTGCGATCGTAGCCCGTGGTTTCCAGGTTGGCGACTTTCAGTCAAAACATGGGGTTGACCCACAGACACGCGTTACACTTGGCGTCTCGGTGGAGCCGGTAACTCCAAACAAGTACGAGGGAGCTCCGGTGGACGGTGCCGACGAGCCGACTCCTGCGGTACGCCGGATCGGCGACGATACCGGCATGTCGCGCGGCGAGTACGAGCTCACGCGCGGGACTCGACTCGGCGAGTACCAGATCGAGGAGCCGCTCGGTGGTGGCGGCATGGGCGAGGTGTTCTCGGTGATCCACCCGCAGATCGGCAAGCGCGCCGCGATCAAGGTGCTCAAGAAGGACCTGTCGAACCCGTACAACGTCGAGCGGTTCAAAGACGAGGCGAAGGTCGTCAACACGATCGGCCACCCCAACATCGTCGACATCTTCGCGTTCGGCGAGATGCCCGACGGCCGCTGTTACTTCGTGATGGAGCTGCTCCTCGGCGAGACGCTGCGCGAGCGGATCGCTCGTGGACGGATGGGGGTCGACGAAGTCAGCGCGATCTTGAAGCCGCTCCTCCGGGCGCTCGATGCCGCGCATCAGAAGGGCGTGATCCACCGCGACCTCAAGCCCGATAACGTGTTCCTCGTCGCAGTCCCCGGTGAGAACCCCACCGTCAAGCTGCTCGACTTCGGCATCGCAAAGCTCGCGAAGGCGGATCACCGCATCGAGCAGACCAAGAGTGGCGTGATGGTGGGGACGCCGCAGTACATCGCTCCCGAGCAGGCGAAGGGCCGCGAGATCGATCACCGCGCCGATATCTACTCGCTCGGCGGCATCGTGTTCGAGATGCTCACCGGCCGGCCGCCGTTCGAGGCCGACAACGCGATGGAGATGGTGGCGAAGCACCTGATGGAAGCGGTGCCGAAGCCGTCTTCCGTGGTGCCGACGCTGCCGCCGGAGCTCGATCGGATGGTCGTGGAAATGCTCTCGAAGGAGCCGGCACAGCGGCCCACGCTCGTCGACATCACGACGATCCTCAGTCACCTCAAGGCCGGACCGCTCGACCGCGAGGATCGAGAGATGCTCGGTGCGCCTGCGATCAAGACACCTCCCCCTTCGTCGGTGATCGAGCCCACCGAGACCTTCTCCGGATTCTCCGGCGAGCCGATCTCCGGTGCGCACACCGCGGTCGAGGCAGTCGTCGTGCCAGCGCCGACGCTGGCGGGGATGCCGGCGGAGTCGGAGAGTGCAGCGCTCGCGATCGGCAAGGGCCGCGGCGTGTGGATCGCGACCTCGGCGATCGTGCTCGGCATCGCGATGATCCTGTCGTTCGTGCTGATCAAGGTGCTGCGCGGCGAGAGCGCGAAACCAGCTGCGCCGGTGGTCGTGGCACTCGAGGACGCGGCACCGAGCGGCGTGACCGCGATCGCGATCGTCGAGCCGGATGCGGCGCCTGCTCTGGTCGACGCGAGCGAGCCCGATGCCATGGCGATCGTGCCCCCCGCCGACGCCGCGGTGATGCGGCCCGATGCAGGGGCCTCTCGACCACCACCACCACCACCACCACGACCACCACCACCGCAGCCGCGCCCGCGGTTGATCCTCGACCTGGCCAACACCGGCAAGACGTTCGCGGTCACGATCGCCGGCCAGCGGTTCGTCAACCGCCGCCACATCGAGCTCGATCTCGTACTCAACGCTGCGACGGCGATCGAGGTGCGCGCGGAAGGGCGCACGACCAAGCGTTGGGTCGTCAAGGCGACGCCCTCCTCACGCGTGATCAAGCAGAGCGTCAGGCTCGACCTCGATGTCATGGAGCCCCGGTGATCGCGCACCCCGGCGAGGTCGGCGTGGTGCCTGCGTCGGGTGGCGCGTTCGTGACGTTGTCACGGATACGCTGAAAAGGATCAGCGAGGAGGGTGCGGCCCGGGGCCCATTCCGGACCGCACCCACGATCGAGTCACCACGTCTCGATCGTTCTCGCCAAAACAAACGGCTAGAGGCAATGCCGCTCAGATAACACTGACGTTGACGTGAACCTACGTCGAGGTACGTCGCGGTCAACGTCAATGCTCTTGTCTGACTGGCATTGGGGCTAGAGGAAGCTGGTGATCGCGATGGCGATCGCGAA
The DNA here is from genome assembly GCA_031385555.1 of Deltaproteobacteria bacterium. Lineage (GTDB taxonomy): Bacteria > Myxococcota_A > Polyangia > Haliangiales > Haliangiaceae > JABFXX01. The sequence continues at coordinate 18,017 of JANNBP010000328.1, forward strand.
GACGCTCGCGAGGATCACCCCCGAGGTCGTACTGGGCCCGACCCGGCGCACGCGGATGACCAGCGTGCGACCGGCGAGGACCCGCTGAGAGGCGCGCGCGCGGGCGACCTGGACATCGTTCGCGAAGGCGAGCTTGTTGTTCGACAGCCGGCAGCGTGCCATGCGAGCTCGCAGCAGCAGCAGATCGGTGCGGGTAACGATCTGCTCCCCGTTGATCTCCTCGATGGTTGCCGCCGCGCTCATGGAGAACGGTAGTGCACGGGTCATGCCTCCATGCTCTGGATCGACCGACGAGCGGTTCCGCGATGTTGCTGTGTCGTCGTCGCGACCTGTTGTGGACTCGAGCGATCACCACGTCAACCACGCGTTGCGGCTCCTCGAGCAGCCATCCTCGAGAGGACCGCCCGTATACAGATCGTCGAACGCGGTTTACGCCATCGCGCGTGCAACTCGGCGATCACGCTGGCGAGCGCGCAGGCACACGCTCTGCACTGAACCCGTTCGCTTCCCGAACCCCAACCACACGACAAGGAACCAGACCATGCAGACCATCACCACGACCCAGCTTGAAGTTGTCTCCGGCGGCGCCTCGAAGAACCCGGAGATCAGCAGCGCACTCACCGGCGTCAAGGACGCGCTGAGTTCCGCGACGTCGAACAAGAATTCCTCGGCGGGCGGCCTCGGCGATCCGATGACGATGATGCTGATGGGCCTGATGATGAGCCAGAAGAACCAGGGACCCACGGTGGTCTCGGCTGCCGCGGCACCCGCGGTGGTTGGCGGTCCCGTGATCAACGTCAACACGCGCGTCCGCCGCGGGTGGTAAAGGACGAGCGAGCTCCCTGTTCGCGAATGAGCGCGATCCAAGCCGGATCGCGCTCTTCGTGTTTTCGGCCTGTCCGCGTTTCGGACGCTTCGTACGACTCCGGAAACGCGACGAGCCCGAGGCATCCCTGCCCCGAGCTCGCGGTGCGGAGACGAAGCGGCTACCTAGCCACGACGCCCCTGCATCTGTTGCATCAACTGCCCCATCTGTTGCTGTTGGCCCGCCTGATCCGCAGCGAACTTCTGCTGCAGCGCCGCGACGCCTTCGGTCAGGCCCTTGATGCCTTGGACGACGCCCGCATCGGGGCCCTTCGAAACGGCGAGACGGCCGCCGACGACGTGCTCGAGGTTCGAGCGCGAGATCGAGGCGAGAGGTGCTGGTTGCGTACGCTTGCGTGACATGACGAGCTCCTTGGAAGTTAGCGGCTGACGCTGTTCGTGATGTTCACGATCGGCTTCGAGGGAGGCGGCGGCGCCGCCGCGACCGGGGCAGCGCCACCGCCACCACCGCCGCCGCCGCCACCCATCATCATCATCATCATCATCATCGTCGGGTCCATGCCCGACGGCTTCTGGTTCGCGAGGCCCTTGATCCCGTCGGTGACGCCCGAGAGCATCGTCTTGATCTCTTCGTTCGCGCCGCTCGAGCGAGCGGTCACGCGAGCGGCTCCACCCGCGACTCCGATGAGGAGGGCACGGTCGAGAGTGGAGAAGGTGGTGGTGTTGGACATGAGTTTCCTTGGTGCCAGTGGTGAAGGAGTGAAGGGGTTGGATGCAGACTGTGGTGGAGCACGTGATGTGCCAGCGGGTCGTGCGACTGATCTCGCGGACCTGGCGCTCTCGAGGGACCGCCGATCGACTCCGCTGGTTGACGATCGCGAGACTCGAGACAGCGGCGTTCCTGGTCGACAACACGCAAGAATGGCGTCGACCCTTCGGGGACCGACGCCTCGTAAACCACGAGCGATGACGCTCAGAACTCGATGCCGACCTTGACCGACGCACCGACGTTGCTGTCGGCGGCCTCGAACGCAGCTTCGTCCTCGGTGATCACGCCGACACCATCGAACGACGTCTCGATGCGCGTGTAGGTGAGCTCGCCGCGCACGTAGAGACTCGCCGGCAGCGGATCACGAAGTTCGCATCGTTGTCGTCACCGATCGCACGAACCACCGCATCGCGGCCGGGATCGGCGAGTGCGCGAGGGCCGTCGAAGTCGAGGACGGCAACGCGTCTGGGTACAGCGTCGGCGGAGGCGGTGCCACCGAGCAACGCCGTGGCGATCAACACGCGCTCAGAACGAGATGCCGACCTTGACGTTCGCAGCGACCGTACTGTCGACCGCCTCCGAGACCGCTTCGGCCTCGGTGATCGTGCCGACACCGTCGAACGTGGTCTTGATGCGCGTGTAGCTGAGCTCGCCCTTGATGAAGAGGTTCGAGGGCAGCGGGACGACGAAGTTACCGTCGAGGTGCCAGCCACCCGAGCCACCCGGGCCGTACCAATCGGTCGAGCTGAGGTCGCCGGTGCCGAGCATGTAGAGATACTTCGCGCCGAAGCCGACGGTGGCGCGCTCCGTGATCGAGAGGTCGATGTGACCGCCGGCCGAGAGATACGAGTACGCCGTGTTCGGAACTTCGAACGTCATCGGCGCGTCCTCGATCACGTAGGTGTCCTGGCCGTACCCCACCGAGCCCTGGATCGCGAAGGAGCTGCCGAGCGGCGCGCGGTAGTGGATGCCCGCGTTCCACGAGGTCTGGTTGATCACGTAGTCGCCGACCGTCTCGAGATCGTCGTAGGTCACCTTCGAGCCGATCGAGTGACCGACGCCGAACGAGAAGCCGAGGCCCGACTGGATGCCGTCGAGCTTCTTGGTCGGCCACGGAAAGAACGCCGCGTCGACACCGAGGCCCTTGCTCGGCACGCCCGCGTACTGGGTGACGCCATCCGGGTTCTCGGCACCGATGTACAGCGTGCGCGAGCCGTAGAAGAAGCCACCCGAGACGTTGAACTTCGGCGTGGCCCGCGGCACGTGGGAGGCCTTGCCACCCGTGACGATGTCCTCCTCCTCGGTGACCGGCTTGAACACGCTCACGAGCAGGTTCTGCTCCTTGTCGGCCTTGGTCTCCTTCGGCTCGATCTTCGCGACGCGCACGGTCTCGCCTTCGTCGCGATCGTCGCGGTGAGTGTCACGGCGATCAGGGCGGTCACGGCGATCGCGGCGGTCGTCGCGATCATCGCGATCATCGCGGTCACTGCGACGGCGATCCTGGCGGTCGTCGTCGTCACGGCGACGGCGGTCGTCCGGGTCTTCCGTTGCGGGCACGTCCTCCGCGGGCGGGCGCGCACCGATCTTCGTCTTGTCCTTGACCTTGTACTCCGGCAGCGGAGCAGGGTTGCCGCCGCCGACGCCGTCGATCCACTCGAAGCGATCCTCGATGCCCTTGCGGATCTTCTCTGCGATCTCGGCGTCGAAGCCCTTGCTGCCGAGCTTGATCGTCAGCTGATCCGATTCTTCGCCGTTGCTCGCGTCGGTGATCACGATCGTCAGCACCTTGCTGCGACCCTCCTCGTTCACCCAGCCCTCGATCACGGCATCGACGCCCACCTGACGCGCGGCCTTCGACCACGCTTGCGGACCGTGCAGCTTGCGGCTCGCCGCCGCCTTGGCCTCGAGCCAGGTCTTGCTCGACACCAGGTTGTACTCCTCGGTGAGCACCCCGACGATCGCGGCCTTGCCTTGATCTGCGACCGTGCGCTTGCCCTCGAGGTCGAGGACGGCGACGCGCTTCGGACGCGCCTCGGCGGTGCCGATGGCGGAGATCAGCAAGGCGCAGACAAACGAGGAGCGGAATGCCGTGGTGGTGGGCATGGCGAGAGTCCTTTTCTTGGGGGCGAGTGAGGCGAGAAGACTGCGAGCGCGAGGGGCTATTCGCACCAGCAGGTACAGGTCATCGTGGCGTTGTTGTTGTTGGTGATCGACACCGCGCCGTGGTTCGGCACGCAGTGGTTGATCTCCTGAGCGGCGCAGAACGGCAGCGCCTTGTTGCTGGTCACCGTGACGCCGCCGATCACCTGGAGGTGCGAGAGCTGCCCGAGGTTGGTCAGCAGCGGGTTGTTCGAGATCGTCATCATCGTCGTCACGAAGCGCATCGACGTCGTGAACATGCCGATCGTCGTCAGCGCCGCGTTGTTGTCGATGGTCAGCGAACCGGTGATGTTCTCGAGCGAGCTCAGCGTGCCGAGCGTGGTCAGCTTCGCGTTGTTGCGAAGCGTCACGTCGCCGCTGATCTCGCGGGCGGGAAACGATCCGATCGACGTCAGCGCCGGGTTGTCCAGGACCTCGAAGCGATACAGCGTCTCGAGCTTGCCGAGCTCGAGACTTCCGAGCGCGCCGTTGTTCGCGATCCGCGTCGAGCCCGTGATCTCGGTGAGGTTGCGGAGCGCGACGGTCGGCAGCTTCGGGTTGCGGGTGATCGTCAGGTCGCCGCTCAGCTTCTTGAGGTCGGCGAGGCCACCAAGCCCCGTGAGCGCCGCGTTGTCGTCGATCTCGATGTTGACGCCGACCTTCTGGTCGATCGCCAGGTTGTCGAGGTTCGCGAGCTGCAAGTTGCCGGTGATCGACACCGACTCGTAGACGTAGATCGGCGCGTCGAACGCGGTCAGCTTGGTGTCGGCGATCTCGAGCTCGTCCACCGCGACCAGCTTCTCGAGCTTCGAGATCGAGGTGACCGTGTCGCCCTCCAGCGTCAGCTTGCCCTGGAGGTCCCAGCAGCCGGTAGGGAGGTCATCCCAGTCGGCCGCCGTGCGGATGGTGACGTCTCTCATCACCTGCTCGACCGCCGAGGCCGGCTTGTTGGCGCAGGCGGACTTGTTGTCGGAATCCACCGGGTGGCGGCCCGAGCCGTCACCGCCGACCGGGGCGACGCAAGCGATCAGGGGGAGGGTGAGGGTGGAGGAGAGAACAGCGAGGAGCGTTGGGCGACGCATGGTGAGCTTCCTGATCAAGAGCTGTGCCTTCGAGGCAGCAGTGTTGTTTTCGCTGGTTGACATGGGTTCGAGTGGGGAAGGGGTGGTTTGCTGTCAACCGTGGGAGGCGATCAGCCGATCAGCGCTTCGCGAGCGGACGGACGTTGACGCGGTACTGCTCGAGGAGGAACCCGCCGAGGAACTGCACGTTCGCGACGGCGAGGTGGTAGTCGGCGATGGCGCGACCGCGGCGGAGGCGTGCGTTGGCGAGCTCGGTCTGGCGCTGCATGACGTCGAAGTTGGTGCGCAACTTGGCCTGGAACTGCGCGCGCTCGGCTTTGACGTTCTCCTCGGCGTACTGCATCGCCTTCTCCGCGAACACCACACGCGCGCGGGACGACTTGACCTCGTGAACGGCGTGGACGACCTCGCTGTCGAGCGTGCGGGCGGCATCCGCCAGATCGACGTCGACCTTCTGCCGCCGGGCGAGCGCCGCGTCGTGTGCACCCTTGGCCGCGCCGCCGATGTCGAACTGCACGGTCAGGCCGGCAGAGAGCTCGTACCCATTCGAGTTGGTGACGGCGGTCAGCGAGCGATCGGTGGTGTTACCGGTGCCGACCAGCGCACCCGACAGCTCGAGATCGACCTTCGGGCGCATCGAGTTCTTCGCCACCTTGACGTCGACGTCGGCGCTCCGCTTCTGGAGCACCAGCGACGCCATCCGGCGGTTCGACTTGCGCGCGCGGGCGAGCACCTCGGTGGCATCCCATTCATCGTCGGCGGCTTCGAAGTTCTCCTTCGGGCGCATCACGAGATCGCGGCGCTCGAGCTCGAGACCCGCGCGCTTGCGCAGGTCCATCGACTTCTTCTCCCACTGGTTCTTCGCGGTGAGCAGGGCTTCCTCGCGGATCTGCACCTCGTAGAGCACGGCCGTGAGCCCCGACTCCGACGTGGTCTTCGCGCGCAGCTCGATCCGCGTCAGCTCTTCCTGCTTCTTCGCGAGCTCGAGCGACTCCGCGCGAGTGTCGACCTCGTAGGCCGCGTACGCGAGCTCCCAGTACGACCCGACGAGGTCACGCAGCATCTCTTCGGCCGCGAGCTGCGTCTTGACGGTGGCCTCGGTGGCCGCGAGGTCACCCTTGGTCTGCTGCGCGAGCGCGACCTCCTTGCCGAAGCCGCGCACCAGCGGTTGCTTGACGATCAACTTCGCCGACGACTGCACCGTCGCGTAGGTGTCGAAGATGCGATCGCCGCCGTCGACCTCCTTGGGCGCGTTGAGCGCGAGCTGATCGGTGAGCTGCGGAGGAATCTCGAGCTCCTTGAGCGCGCGCTGGATGCCGATCTGAAACGCGATGTTGCCGCCGGTCGGCAGGTTGCGGCCGAGGCCGAGCGACGCCGACAGCTTGTCCTCGGCGACCGTCCCGAACGGGCCGACCTCGACGTCAGGAGAGAACGCGAAGCGGTTGTACTTGCCTTCCATGCTGACGACCCACTGCTGGTCGCGCCGCGCGGCCTGGGCCTCGCCCTTCGCCGACAGCCGCTCGTTCTTCGATCGCGCGAGCTCGGGTGCGAGGCGAACGGCCACCTCGATCACGTCATCGAGCTTGATCGGGAGGACCGCGGTGGCTTCGGGGCCATCTTGATCTTCCTTGTCTTCGACCTCTCTCTCTTCCTCCTGCTTTTCCGCGACGCGGCGGCGGCGATCAGCGGAGGCGGGGACGCTCCACAGGAGGCTTCCAAGGAGCATCATGGCGATCGGGCGAGTCGTCATTTGTCAGGTGGCAACAGCAGCCGCCATGCCACGGCTACGTCGGCTGTATACCGGCGGATCCAGGCGCTGCTTTCCTGGCAGCTCGACTACCTCGGGTTACGGATCCTTTCCCCCACCCCCACGATCACTGCGGCCGGAATTAGAAAGAGGGAGGTGAATCGGGAGGTTGGCGATGAGATCGCCGTGGCAGGAGGCTTGCTCATTGACTGGTTCACATGCGGCCCGGATCTCACGTCGAAGCCCCGACCCACCTCGGGTCCAAGGACTTGGGCCTCCCCCCGGAGTGGCTCGCAGACGTCGCGGACGTCGCGGACGTCGCGGACGATGGGTCGAGCGGGAATGAGATCGTGACCTCCGCCGTACGGGGTGGCCGCGCCGTCAAGGCCGCTGCCGCCACGTCGTACGCCAGCGAGCTGTCAGGTGAGCAAGTACCCTTGGGGTACGCGCACCATTCGTTCTCGCAGAAGCCGCTCTCCGCGTACCCGGCCCCCAAGGTCATCACCGAGCGCAGCCACGCCGCGCCGGTGGAAGTTCCGTCCTCGCGCAGCCAGTCGCTGCGCGACCAGGAAGCCGCGTCGGACGCCGCCCGCGAGCTCCGCCGTGCCGAGCGCAAGGCTCGCAAGGCTCGTAAGGAAGCGCGCACGTCCGACAAGGAGATCGAGAAGAGCGTCTCCAAGAAGGAGATCGAGAAGAGCGTCTCCAGGAAGAGCGTCCCGGCTCCGGCGCCGCAGCCGGAAGTGCGCGCGTCGGCACCTGTCGTCGAGATGGGCCCCGGCATCACCGCGATCGACCCACTCGCGGTGCCCGTGCCTCCCGAGATCGGTCAGACGATCTACAGCTGGGTGCGACGCCTCGCGCTCCAGGCCGACCTCGCCGGCGCCGATCGCGTGCTGCGCGACGCGCTGCTCGATGTCTCCTCGTCGCTGGCGTGCCAGATCGTCTATCCCGGCGCCGATGGCCTGTGGACGCTCGGCGCCGACGACGAGATCCCGCGCGATGCGCAGCCGCTGATCGCGATCGCCACCGCTCGCCGTGCCGTGATCTCGTCGCACTCGGCGATCATCCCGGTGCTGACCACCAGCGAGACGGTCGCGGTCATCACGATGACCCGCAACCCGCGCAACCCGGCGTATCACCCGCTCGAGCAGATCGCGATGATCGCGCTGTCTCGCGAAGCCGCCGCGATCCTCCATCACCTCGCGATCGCTCACCTCACCAAGCAGACCGAGATCGAAGCCGACAAGGGTGGCCTGTATCGCGGTGAAGCACTCGAGGCGCATCGCTCGCGCGGCAACGAGGGCGTGCCCGTCCAGCTGACGCCGGCCTGGGTGCGCCGCACGTATCCGATCCTCGGCATCGCGATCGTGATCGGCCTGTTCGCGGCGATCTTCCTCACCGTCCCGACCTACTCCACCGGCACCGGCGTCGTGGTGTTCCCCGGCACCACGATCGCGTCACCGAGCGCCGGTCTGATCCAGAAGGTGTTCGTCGAGCCGAACCAGGCCGTCAAGAAGGGCGACAAGCTGCTGCAGCTCAGCTCGGCGCAAGAAGAAGCCGAGCTCGCCCTCGCGAAGGAAGAGCTCACCATCGCCACCAAGCAGTACCTCCTCGACAACAACGACGAGCAGGTCAAGAAGTCGATCGCCAACGCCGATGCACGCGTCACCCGCGCGAAGGCACAGCTCGCGACCCGCGTGATCCGCGCGCTCGGGGACGGCACCGTCGCCGACATTCGCCTCGAGCAGGGGAAGCTGATCCAGCCCGGCGAGAAGATCGCGACCATCGTGGATCCCGGCGTCGAGCCGGAGATCAACTGCTTCCTCCCCGGCAAGGACCGCCCGCGTCTACACCCGGGGATGGAGCTCCAGGTCGCGATCCAGGGCTACACCAAGACGCCCGAGTACGTGACGATCACCTACGTCGGCTCGGAGGTGATCAGCGGCAGCGCGGCCGCGAGCGTCCTCGGTACCGAGCTCTCCGAGACCCTCTCCAAGCAGCTGGCAGGTGGCAACTGGGTGCTGGTCAAGGCGCGTCTGCCCAAGACGTTCAAGACCGACCACGACGAGCTCCGCTACCACCACGGCATGACCGCGCAGACCGAAGTGAAGATCAAGAACAAGCCGTTCATCGTCACGGTCATCCCCGCTCTCGAGAAGTACGTGCCCGGCGCCGGTGACTAGCTCCTAGCTCTCTCGCCCTGCGTTGGTCGTCGCGCCCACGACTGCCAACGTCAATACACAACTGAAGCAAGCAAGCGTTCGCTGCCAAAGGTTCACCACACCATGGCTCCTGCCTCCAAAGATCTTCGCGAAAGTTTCCCTGCCCTCAAGAAGCTCGGCTTCGTCGGCAAGAAGGCCGTGCCGTTCGTGCAGCAGCTCGAGTGGACCGATTGCGGTGCCGCCTCGCTCTGCATGGTGATGGCCTATCACGGTCGCGACCCCAAGCTCGCCGAGGTTCGCGAAGCGATGGGCATCGGCCGCGACGGCGTCTCGGCGAAGTCGATCCTCGACACCGCCGAGCGCTACGGCATGCAGGGCCGCGGCATCAAGGTCGATGTCTCGCAGGTCAAGCTGCTCCGCACCGCCACGATCCTCCACTGGGAGTTCAACCACTTCGTCGTGTTCGACAAGCTGGTCAAGGGCGGCGTCCGTATCGTCGATCCCGCGACCGGCCCGCGCGACATCCCGTACCACGAGTTCTCGAAGTGCTTCACCGGCGTCGCGATCGAGCTGACGACGACGGACCGCTTCACCAGGACCAAGCCGGAGAAGGGGCGCCTCAAGCGCTACGTCGCCGAGCTGCTCTCGGAGAAGGGGCTGTTCTCGCGCATCATCATGGTGTCGCTGTTCATGCGGCTCGTCGGTCTGGCGATGCCGCTGATCACCGGCATGATCATCGACAAGGTCCTGCCGCGGTCGGACTACGATCTCCTCTACGTCATCCTGATCGCGATCGCGGGCATGACGGTGTTCAACCTCGTCACCGAGGTGGTGCGCTCGTACCTGCTGCTGCACCTGAGGATCGCACTCGACACCAAGATGACGCTCGGCTTCCTCGACCACATGGTCTCGCTGCCGTTCCAGTTCTTCCAGCGGCGCTCGACCGGTGACCTGATGATGCGCGTCGAGAGCAACGGCACCGTCCGCGAGACCGTGACCTCGAAGTCGATGAGCGCCGTGATCGACGGCCTGTTCGTCCTGATCTACGCGGTCGTCATCTTCTACGTCTCGCCGATGCTCGGCTTCATCACGCTGGTGATGGTCGCGCTCGAGGCGCTGGTGTTCATCTGCGCACGCCCGACGTTCCATCGCTTGCTCGCCGCCGACCTCGACAAGCAGGCGAAGGCGCACTCGTACATGGTGCAGATGCTCGGCGGGATCGAGACGCTGAAGTGCGCCGGTGCCGAGCGCCTCGGCGTCGAGAAGTGGAGCAACCTCTACACCGACGAGCTCAACATCAAGATGAAGCGCGCCCGCATCGGCGCGTGGGTCGATGCGATCCGCGGTGCGATCACCGCCGCCGGCCCGATGCTGATCATGACGATCGGCGCGACCTCGGTGATGAGCGGCGGGATGACGCCCGGCACGATGATGGCGATGAACTCGCTGGCGACGTCGCTGTTCGGCCCGCTCTCGCAGCTCGTCCACTCGGCGCTCGAGCTCCAGCTCGTCAAAGGTCATATGGACCGCATCGACGACGTCCTCCAGACGCAGCTCGAGCAGGATCGCGACGCGGTCCAGCAGCCGCACCGCCTGCGTGGCGCGGTCAGCGTTCGCAACGTGTCGTTCAAGTACGGCGAGCAGGCGCCGCTGGTCGTCCAGGACGTCACGCTCGACATCACCCCCGGCATGTCGGTCGCGCTCGTCGGTCCTAGCGGCTCGGGCAAGTCGACGCTGCTCAACTTGCTTGCCGGGCTCTACAAGCCGGTCAAGGGCGACGTCCAGTACGACGGCAAGGGCCTCCACGAGATGGACCTCCGCGCGATCCGTCAGCAGATCGGGATCGTCCCCCAGCACCCGTTCATCTTCGGCGGCACGCTCCGCGAGAACGTCTCGCTGACGGCGCCGGGCGCGACGCTCGACCGGATCTCGTCGGCGTGCAAGACCAGCTGCCTCCACGACGACATCAGCGAGATGCCGATGGGCTACGACACCGTGGTCTCCGACGGCGGCGGGTCGTTGTCGGGTGGCCAGCGCCAGCGCGTCGCGATCGCCCGCGCGGTGATCCGCAACCCCGGCATCATGCTGCTCGACGAAGCCACCAGCGCGCTCGACAACTCGACCGAGAAGCGCGTGATCGAACACCTCGAGCGCCAGCGCTGCACGCGCATCACCGTGGCCCACCGTCTCTCGACGGTTCGCAACTCCGACCTCATCGTCGTGATGGACAAGGGTCGGATCGTCGAGCAGGGCCGGCACGAAGAACTTCTCAACCTGGGCGGGCTCTACACCAAGCTCGTCCAAGCCTCGCAGAACACCCCAACGGAGCATGGATATGACGCACCTCTCACTCCTGACCGCAGTGCTCGTGGCAGCGTGCGCAACACGCGATCCGCGGCCGGTCGAGCCTGATCAGACGAAGGCCACCGTGGCACTCGCAGCCCCCGAAATTCAAGAGAGCCCCGAGTTCCCCGGCGTGGTGACCACCCGCAAAGCAGAGCTCATCCCCGTGCCCTTTGGCGGCAAGCTCCTCCGCGTCGACATCAAGGCGGGCCAGCGCATCCACAAGGGTGACCAGCTCGCGAAGCTCGACGACACCGATCTCAAGTCCGACATCGCCGCCGCGACTGCCGACGAGCGCTCGTCGCGCTCGGCCTCGGGTGAAGGTGGCGCGCGCTCGCAGCAGGCGATGCAGGAGTACCTGCGCATGCGCCGCGCCGGGACCAAGGTGTTCTCGGAGATGGCGATCCGCGGCAAGCTCGCCGAAGCGCAAGCCGGGGGTGCCAGCAGCGGCGCGTCGGCAGAAGCTGCGAAGTCGATCCGTATCAAGCGCGAAGCCCTCGAGCGTCAGCTCGCGAAGGCCTCGATCACCGCGCCGTTCGACGGCCTGGTGCTCTCCGTCCGCGCCCGCGAGGGCCAGGTCGCGCAGAAGGGCGAGCCGCTCGCCCGCGTCTACGACCCGAGCGACCTGATGTTCCGGTTCGCCGTTCCGAAGGAACACCGCAAGCAGATCGCGGTGGGGAACCGGGTCGAGCTGAAGATCGAAGGGACCGAGCGAACCGTGTGGGCCACCATCGAGCGCGTCGCCGATGAGGAAGCCCCACTGAACTTCGCGGTGGTCGACGCCGATATCGATGATTCCAAGCTGGCCCCCGGGGAGATCCAGATCACCTCGTCCGGCCGCGTGTCCCTCCTGACCGACAACAAGCCCAGTGCGCGAAAGGCCGTCCGATGAGCGTGGTAAAGTCTTCTCTTCAAGAAGTGGTCGACGGTAATCATCTCGAGACTCCCACCTGGGTCACCTCGTTCCAGGGCCTGCCTCGCACGGTCAACGTGCGGCGGTGCCGGCTCGAGGTTGTTGCCGGCCCCGACATCGGCAAGATCATCGAGCTCGCGCAGCCGACGCTCATGATCGGCCGCACCGGGGCTGACCTCAACCTGACCGACCCGAAGGTCTCGGGCCTTCACGCCGAGCTTCGCCTCCAGGCGGACGGCTACCGGCTCCGCGATCTCGGCTCGACCAACGGCACCCACGTCCGTGGCGTCCGCGTCGTCGATGGCTTCATCGCCCCGGGTGCGACGATCCAGATCGGCAAGAGCGCGATCGTGTTCGATCCACTCGACGAATCGGTCTCGGTACCCCTGTGGCACGAGAGCAAGCTGCACGGCCTGCTCGGGGCGTCGGCGCCGATGCGCCAGCTGTTCGACATGATCAGCCGGTTCGCGCAGTCGGATGCGACCGTGCTGATCCAGGGCGAGACCGGCGCGGGCAAGGAAGGCGTCGCGGAGGCGATCCACCTGTGCTCGCCGCGCAAGGACGGCCCGTTCATCGTGCTCGACTGCTCGGCGATCCCGGAGCAGCTGTTCGAGGACCAGATCTTCGGTCACGAGCAGGGCGCGTTCACCGGTGCCGGCAAGGCCACGGTCGGCGTGTTCGAGGCCGCGAACGGCGGCACGCTGTTCCTCGACGAGATCGGCGAGCTCCCGCTCGACGTCCAGAGCAAGCTCCTCCGCGCCGTCGAGACCCGCAAGGTTCGCCGGATCGGCTCGACCAAGGTGATCGCGAGCGACGTCCGGATCGTCGCGGCGACCAACCGCGACCTCGCGACGGAGGTGAACCGCGGGACGTTCCGCTCGGATCTGTTCTATCGCCTCAGCGTGGCGAAGCTGTCGGTGCCGGCCTTGCGCGAGCGAAGGGAAGACATCCCGCTGCTCGTCGAGCACTTCCTCCGCCAGTTGACGGCGACGATCGGGTCGAAGGACCCGCGTCTGCCGGACGACTTCGCCGCTCGTGCCCAGCGGCATGCGTGGCCGGGCAACGTGCGCGAGCTCCGCAACGCCGTCGAGCGCGCATGCCTGCTGCCGAATCACCCGACGTCGGGCTTCGACGCCGCGCCGAAGAAGGAGGGCACGTTCGGCGATGTCGATATCGACGTGCCGTTCAAGGTGGCGAAGCAGCGGCTGGTCGACGAGTTCGATCGCAAGTACCTCGAGCAGCTGCTCGAAGCGCACGACAACAACATCTCGGCGGCCGCGCGCGCCGCGGGGATCGAGCGGATGTCGATCTACAAGATGATCCGCCGGCTCGGTCTCGACAAGACCGAGGCTCGCGAAGGGGAAGACGGCGACGACGAAGCGTCGACCGACCACAAGTAGTCAGTCGTGAACCTCCAGCGCCTTGATCGAGAACCGCAGGAAGTCTCGCTCGGTGACGATGCCGCGCAGCACGCGATCTTCGTCGACCACCGGCAGGCAGCTGTACTTGTGATCCAGCAGCGTCCGGCCGGCGTGTGATGCGAGCGTGTCTGGAGTGACTGTCCAGACGTCTCGCGTCATCAGCGTGCTGACCCGGAGCTCCTCCTGGCGGGCGCGCCGCTCCGCCTCGGACAGGCCGACGAGCACGCTGATCTGACCGCGCAACACGTCGCGCTGGGTGATCAGCCCGACGAGCCGACGGTTGGGGTCGATCACCGGGAGGTGGCGAAACTTGTGGATGCGCATGACGTCGTCGGCGAGGGGCACCGTCTGCTCCTCGAAGAACGTCACGACCTCGGTGGACATGATGTGCTGCACGAGGACGGGTGACGACATCACAACCGCGCGACCCAACAGGTGACGTCGAAGGTCGAGATCACGCCGGCGAGCCGCTCACCATCCACGACCAGGAGGTGATGGAATCCTTCGCGGCTCATCACGCTGGACGCATACGCCACGGTGGAGGAGCGCTGCAACGTCATCGCGTGCGGCATCATCACGTCCCGCGCCGTCTTCCTGGTCGCATCGCGGCACTCGATCAGATCGAGCTTGGTGACGATTCCGATCGGTCGCTCCTGGCTGTCGACGATCGGCACGCAGCCGACATGGCGCTCCGTCATGATCGAGGCAAGCCGCTCGACCGTGGCGTCGCCGGTCGCCGTGATGCTCGCGCGGGTCATGATCGCGGTGACTGGTACTTCATGGGGGTTCGCTTCAGCCATGAGGTCATGGCACGCAAGAGTCGGGCCCCAACTTCGCGAGCGAGCTCCTGGCAAAGCACGCAGGTCTGGCGGAGCCGCTCGATCTCCCCGCACGATCTGCGTGCATCCTCCTCGGCGCGGAGTTGCACAGCCGAGGAGGCAGCCGCGGCCTGCCTCTTGCTCGTTGTCCTCGTATGCACCCGTTTCCCCATCGCTACACGGTCGCGCTCTCGGACCGCCGCCTGGTGTCATCGACGCAGGCGCCGATCGAGCTGGGACCTCCTCCGCAGTTCGGCGGCAGCGACACGGTGTGGAGCCCCGAGGAGCTGTTGCTCGGCGCCGTCCTCGCGTGCGTGTGGACCACGTTCGAGGCGATCGCACGCCGTGACAAGCTCGCGATTCACCACTGGTCCGGGTCGGGTACGGCGGTGCTCGACCGAGGGCCCGGGATCCCGGTGTTCACGTCGATCGAGCTCGCCGTCGCCGTCGAGGTCGACGTCCAGGATCAGGAGCTCGCACGCGACGTCCTGGCGAAGGCAGAGAAGCACTGCATCATCAGCAACGCGCTGAAGGTGCCAGTCGTGGTCCGAGCCACGATCGGCGTCACGAAACTCGCGTCGTGACTGATCCCGACCAGCATCCCGAGCTGCAAGACCTGCGGGTCGGTGGCGTCGCACGCAGAGGATGCGCGCAATCGCGGGGCGTGGTTGGCTCCGCGGTTTGCAGTAGGACTGACCATGTCCACCGAGTTGCACTGTTACGACTACGTCAACCAGCCGTTCGAGCTCGTGCGCAGTGCGGTCCTCGCAGACACGCAAGCGCTCTTGAAGCGAGCGACGTCGCGTGGCGGAAACAGCAAGCTGCACGTCGGACTCCTCGGGCTCGAGATCGGGGCCGAGATCGAGATCGAGCTCGGGACCGTCCTCGAGCATCGAGAATCGCTGCAGCGTCCGACGACCACGATCGAGCTCGCGTGGCGGAGCCGGCGAGGTGCGGCTTGGTTCCCCGTGATGAACGCACACCTGGCGATCTATCCCCTGTCGCCGACCGAGACCCAGCTCGAGCTGTCGGGCACCTACAAGCCGCCGCTCGGCCTGCTCGGCGATGCCGTCGACGCGGTGGCGCTGCGACGGATCGCACAGGAAGCGGTCGCCACGTTCGTGCGCGAGGTGGCTACGCATCTCCGCGCCAACCTCGCCGCGGTACACGCGCCAGCGTAGGAGATCCACTCACGCACGGTCGTTCCGCTCGAGAGTCTCCGACATTCGCACGGCAACCAGGAGTCCGGACGCGGCGGTGAGTGCTGCGACCAGCCAGATCGCAGCGGCCACCCCGACGACGTCCGCGACAAGACCGGCGAGCAGTGCGCCCATCGCGTACCCGAGATCACGCCACAGTCGATAGACCCCGACCACCGATGCGCGCCAGCTCGCGTGTGCTACGTCGCCGATCGCCGCGAGCAGTGTGGGGTAGACCATCGCCGTACCGGCACCGAGCAACACCGCGCCCAAGGCGAACAGCGTGAACGACCCGGACGCGGCGATCACGGCGATGCCGCCGGCCTGGATCCACATACCGCCCGCGATCAGCCACTTCCGTCCGATGCGATCCGAGAGCGCACCGGTGAACAACTGGCCGATGCCCCAGACCGCCGGATAGATCGCGGCGAGCCACGCGACCTGATGGAGCGACAACTTCGCCGCCGCATAGAACAGCGGGAACAGGCCCCACGCCATGCCGTCGTTCAGGTTGTTGACGAGTCCCGCTTGACTGATCGACGACAGGTTCCGGTCGGTGAACGAGGTGCGGATGAACAACTCGCGCTGCGACACGACGCCGGCATCACCGTGCTGAGCTTTCGCTTCCTTGCGCGCGTGTCCGTGCGTCTCTCGCACGACGAACGACAGTCCGAGTCCGAGCGCCACGTACCCGACGCCGAGATAGAACGGCTCGGGTCGCAGACCATAGGCCGAGGCCACGTAGCCGGTCGCCAGCGCGGAGAGCGCCACGGCGACATAGCCCGCGAACTCGTTCAGCCCCATCGCGAAGCCGCGCCGCGCAGGGCCAGCGAGATCGATCTTCATGATGACCGTCGTCGACCATGTGAGGCCTTGGCTGATTCCCAGCAGGACGTTCGCGAAGATCACCCAACTCCACGACGGAGCCCACATCAGCAGGAAGGGGACAGGGATGGCGCTCGCCCATCCGACGAGCAGCACGCGCTTTCGCCCGATGACATCCGATAACCGACCGGCGAGATAGTTCGTGAATGCCTTCGAGATGCCAAACGCGACGATGAAGGACAGCACCGCCGCATGCGCGGCGAGATGAAAGTCGTGCTCGGCGATCGCGGGAAGGATCGACCGTTCCAGGCCGATCATCGCGCCTACGAACGCGTTGATCACGACGAGCAGCGAGAACTGTCCGAGATTCGCGCCGATCCCGAGTCGAACTTCGGATCGAGGCGTGGTCACCGCCGGCCCTGATTGAACCGGAGGATCTCGTCCATCCCTTCGGGTTTCGGCGGCGCAGACGCGCCGAGCTCGTCGACAAAGGCATCGCGCTTGAGGCCGAGGAGCGGATTCCATCGCCTCTCGAAGTCGAGCGTGCTCATCGGCTTCCCGCTCAGCCCAGCACCACAGGCGGAGCCGCTGAAGTGAGCCGGGTAGATCTCGAGCGCGTCTGGAAGCACGAGCAGCTTGTCATGGAGGCTGCGATGCAGCTCGGCGGCGTTGTCGCGCTCGTGTCCTGGCAGGTCGGGACGGCCGACGCTACCGACGAACAGCGTATCGCCCGTACACGCGAACCACGGGTCCGGACCTCGCCGCAGATCGCTGACGACGAGCGTGATGCTCTCCGGCGTGTGTCCCGGCGTATGCAACACGCGGATCACCGTGTTGCCCAGCTCGACGACTTGCTCGTCGTCGAGAGCCTGAAAGGGAAACCCGACGTCGGCGTTCCGATGAAGCGCGTAGACTGCGCCCGCCTTCGCGGCGAGCACCCGCCCACCGGAACGATGGTCCGCGTGGACATGCGTCTCGAACACGTAGGCGATGCGCATCTCCTTCGCCTTCGCGAACGCGAGATAGGCATCGATATCCGCTTCGTGCGGATCGACCACACAGCAGACGCCTTGCCCGCCGCACCCGAACACGTAGGCGGCGCACCCAGTCTCGAAGCGATAGAACGGACGGAAGATCACGATGCCCTCGTTCCGATCTCGACAGGGAGACCCGCGGCGCGCCACTCGGCAACCCCGTCCTCCGATCGCATCGCGCGCAGCCCGCGCTTCGTCAGCTCCACGACCGCCTGCAACGCATACACGCAATACGGCCCACGGCAGTAGGCGACGATCTGCTTGCGCTTCGGCGCCTCGTCGCGCGCCCAGGACGTGAGCTCGGCGACCGGCACCGACACGGCTCCTTTGATATGGCCCTGCTCGAACTCCTCGGTGGGGCGGACGTCGATGACGACGACGGTGCCCGCATCGATCCGGCGGGCCAGCTCGTCGCGATCGATCGGCTCGAACGCATCGGGATCGCCGAGATACTCGCGCGCGACGCCCGGCAACTCGGCGAGCTGGCTCTCCGCGGTCCGTCGCAGCGCGAGCCACAGCTCGATCACCGACGGAGCTGCAAGCCGGTAGAAGATGCGTTGCGCATCTCGCCGGGTCTCGACCAGGCGCGCGGCGTGCAACACCTGGAGGTGCTGCGAGGCGTTCGCGATCGACATCTGCGCCTCCTTCGCGAGGGCATCCACCGGACGCTCACCCTGCGCGAGCAGGTCGATCAGCTCCAAGCGACCCGGCGCCGCGAGCGCCTTCCCGATCCGCGCGAACTGCTCGTAGATGCGCTGCTTGGCGGCATGATCCGTCATTCAAGTATTCACTTGAATACAAGATCGAACCGGCCTGGTCAAGCGGTCCTAGCGTGCGCGACGACGATGCGGAGGTCCGGGCCGGCCGTGGCGGTCTGGAGCTCGACCGGACACTTACTTCTTCATATGGCAGCTCGCACACGTCGCGAGCATCTCGCCGTACTGCGTCGAGCGTTCGATCAGCTTTCCAGGGCTCGGGTTGCGTGCCGCGGTGGCCTGCGCCTGGAGGCGGCGGCCGATCCCGACCCGATCTGCGGGTTGATCGAGGGGCGTCGCCGCCAGCACGTCCAGCCCGGCTCGCCAGGCCGTCTCCGAGTTGCCCACGACGCCCTCCCACAACCGGTCGGCCGCCCAGCGATGACGCGCCATCCGCGCATCCAACGTCGGCTTGTCGGGTGGCAGGGGTGGCACCTGGTCGAGGGCGAGCTTGACCACGTGCTCGTCGTGGCAGCTCCCGCACGCGCCTCCGATCGAGGCCGTCTTGCGCAAGGCGTCGCCGACGTCTGTCGCCTTCGACAGCGCGGCCGCGCGGTCACGAATCACGACCTTGGACGCTGCCCACGGGCCATGCTCGGGCTCGTCGGGTGCACTCGCGATCGCCGCGGCAAACTGCTTCGCCTCCTCCAGCTTTCCCTTGATCAACAGGCGTTCGATCGCGCGCAGCAGATCGAAGTTCTGGTGCATGTGGAACCGCACCATCATGTCGTGCTCGAAGCGCTTCGCCGGCGGCGGCTCCGGTCGGGTATCAGCCAACCCGTTGGAACAACTCGCGACCAGTACCACCAACCAAGGAAGCGTCTTCATCACCGACGCTGGTGCAGGTCGTGTTCCAGCCGCGGGTCACGTCCGCCCGACCAGCTGATCGTTGGCCACCAACCACCGCACGATGTCCTTCGCGGAGACCACCCCGACGAGCGTGCCGCCCTCGCGGACGACCAGCACGTGATGGGTGTCCTCGAGAGTCATCATCGCGGCGGCATGCGCGACGGTCGCGCGCTCCTCGAGGACCAGCGCGACGGGCATCATCACTTCGTCGGCGACGCACGGGGCCAGACTGCTCGGCAGCGGGCTCCTGGTATCGACCGATTGCATCATCGCATCGAGATGCTCGACGAGATCGAACTTCGTGATGACGCCGATCGGATGTCTGTGCGCGTCGACCACCGGGATGCAGCCGATCGCGTGCTGGGTCATCAGCCGGACGATCTGCGAGAGCTCGAGCTCGGGCCGTGCGCAGACCAAGTCGCGACTCATGATCTCGAGCAGGGGAACTCGATCGGCGACCGTTCGTGGCGAGGCCCTTCGCTCGACCCGGATCGCCGGCTCGAACGACACCGTCGAGTCACCCCGACGCCGATGGACCGTGCATTGACGCATCTCGGTGTTGGTCGTCATGCGAGGTGGTGAAGCATCCGCGATGCCACGAGGCGCGATGGGGCGCACGCACCCGACATGCCTCCCAGTCGGCGAAGGAGCATCGCGATCCTCGGGGGGAATTCGCGCAGGGCCTGCAGCGGGGGAGCCCTGAACGCAAACCGTGCGGCCTCCCGGCTCGATCCGCCGTGGTTCGCCTCGTGCAACTGGCTCGACCATGTTCAAGATCGTGAAGTGCCCAGAAGCGTCGACGCTCGAGCTCGTCGAATGCCTCGACACTCCGCTCGGTCATCTGATCCACCGCTGCACGCGCTTTCGACCGACGTGCGCGATGAAGTGCACGAGACGCTGCGCGACGGAGCTCGATCGGGCGGCTGATGGGCCACTTCGCGAGAGCGGTCACCTGGCGCTCGATCTGGATCTCGAGGCCGGTCCCGAGCCGATCAGTTGAGCGGCCAGTCCGCGGGGCGAGCGATCAAGCGGGTCTCGACGTACGAATAGCGGTGGGGCGCGACGTACTGCTTGTGCGGGTGGTCGTACAGCACCACCTTGAGCAGATCGACCTCGGCGTAGGTCTTCGGTCGGGCGACCATGACGGGACACTTGGCCTCGCGCACGATGCGCTCGGATACCGAGCCGAGGAAGACGCGCTCGATCCCGGCCTTGTTGTGCGAACCGACGAACAGCAGGTCTGCCCCGACGTCCTCGGCGACCTGCAGGATCTCTTCCTCGGGCCGACCGATCCGGCAGTGGACGAAGAACTGAACTTCTGCCGCCGTCGGCCGGTTGTTGAAGGCCGCACCGACCTGATCGCGGAGCATCTTCTGCGTCGCCTCGGCGTTGTCGTAGGTGACCTTGTGCAGACCACGGTGGGCATCGAGCACGGTGACGACATGAAGAACATGGTGGGGGGCGCGCGCCACCACCTCGATCGCCCGCTCGAGTGCGACCTCGCCGCTCGGCGATAGGTCATAGGCCACGACGATCTGAACAGGACGGGTATCACTCACAGGAACCTCCTGGCTGTGCAGGGCTGCATCGCGGGTGCCACTCGATCCGGTCGATCCGGCGCAGGGTCTGCGCCGGTTCTGGAGACGTGCTGGCGCGCTTCGTGAACCGCCGCCGATCATGTCCAACGCCCGCCGCATCTTCGTCGCTCTCGACGCATCCGATGCCGCCACGCTCGTGCTCGACGCGTCGATCAAGCTCGCCGAGCTGGTCGGGGGGACCCTGATCTTGTTTCGCGCGGTCGGAGTTCCGCCGGATCTGCCGCACGAGATCTTCGAGGTGACCGACCTGCCGCTCGAGAAGATCCTCCTGGCCAACGCGCGCAGCGACCTCGAGGTGTGCGCCAAGCGTGGCAACGGTCGGGTCGAAAAGATCCACGCCGTGTTCGGCACCGCGTGGGATGCGATCTGCCGCGAGGCCAAGGAGGCGAACGCGAACCTGATCGTGATCGGATCGCACGGTCACTCTCGACTGGCGCGCATGATCGGGACGACGGCCACGAAGGTGGTCAACCACGCCGATCGCAACGTGCTCGTGGTGCGAACCCAGTTGTGATCGGCTCGGGCCTTGCTTGGGAGCAACGACATGCGGTTCCTCCTCGCCTTCCTCGTTGGCTGCAACGCGCTGGCGGCTCCCTCCGATCTCGCCGACAAGGTTCGAGACGCACGCGAACGCATGCATCGCCGGTTCGAAGCGAGTCAGCGCATGCAGTATGCGATCGCGGTCGGCCAGCTCGATCGCGCGCGCTCCGAGGCGGAGTCGGTGAATGCGCTCGAGGAGCCCGACGCGTTGCCCCAGTGGCGTGATCACATCGATCGGATCCGCGCTGCCGCGCGCGAGGTCGTCGCGACCAAGGACCTCGTGGCCGCCTCGAAGGCGAGTGCACGACTCGGCCAGCAGTGCGCGAATTGCCACGTGGCCGGAAAGTCGCGCATCGTGTTCGCGAAGCCAACTCCCCCGCCGGCGTCCTCTCAGATGGCCTCGCACGCGTGGGCCGCCGCGCGGATGTGGGAAGGGTTGATCGGCCCCGACGACGAGCGGTGGTTGCTCGGTGCGCGCCGCTTGAGCGAAGCCAAGGTCACCCTCACGGCGGAGGATGGATCGCTCGGCATTGCCGATGACGTCGCACGCATGAAGCTCCTCGCGCGCCGTGCGCTGGATCCGAAGACGCAGCCGGATCGCGCGGGCCTCTACGGGGACCTGCTGGCCACGTGCGCGCACTGCCACTTCGCCATCCGCGACTAGCAGGAGACGCCTCGGCTCGAACTGGAGCCGTTCGGTGAGCAACACGGACGCTCGAAGCGCGGACCGAGCGCGCCAGCCGTCGCACTTTCAACTGCTCGACGGGCGATGGAACGGTCGCCGCGATCGGAGCGACCGTTGGCAGACACGTCGTCGGGTGCGTGCAAAGCCGCGAGGAGGACGGTCGTCGGCAAGGCCTTGTCATCGTGCGTGCCCGAGCTCTGGACTCCAGTCGAGCGTGGGGGTGTCGCGGGACAGGTGCAGCGTAGGTCGAGACGACGAGGCGTCGCTGACCAAGGGAAGCGTGGTCGCGAGCGCCGCGCTGAACGCCTCGGCGCTGGCGAACCGTTGTGCGGGCTTCTTCGCGAGCGCATGCAGCACGATCCGATCGAGGCTGCCCGGGACTTCCTCGTCGCAGCGCAGCGACGGCGGCACCACCTCGTCGTGGAGATGACGTCGCGCGATCTCGTTCGAAGTGCCGCCCACGAAGGGCGTCGAACCCGTGATCAGCTCGTACAGGACGATGCCCACGGCATAGAGGTCGGAGGACATCGACGCTCCCTCGCCGCTGATGATCTCGGGCGCCATGTACTCGGGCGTGCCGGAGATCAGTCCATCCTCCAGGTCCGAGCGCCGAGCTTCATCGCGATCTCCGAACTGGACGTGCGCGAGCCCGAGATCGATCAGCAGGACACGGATCGCTCCGTCGTCGGCGTGTTCGACGAGCACGTTGTCGCTCTTGACGTCGCCATGTACGATGCCGGTGGCGTGGAGCGCGGCGAGGCCTGCGAGGATCTGCTGGATCAGGGTCACCGCGCGCCGCAGCGAAGGTGCGCCATCTCGCCGGAGCTGGGCACCGAGAGGTTCGCCGTGGACGCGCTCCATGATCAGATACGGCACCCCGGCGATCTCGCCGTCCCCGAGGGTCTGCGCGACGTTGCGGTGATGAACGAGCTGTCCCGCGAGCGTCTCGTCGCGAAAGCGTCGACGCGCGCGCGTATCGTCGAGGCGTTGGGGGTGGAGCACCTTGACGGCCACCCACTCATCGTCGTGGTGAGCTTCATAGACGACGCCCATCCCGCCGGACCCGATCACGGAGCTCACCTCGTACGGTCCGATCAACGAGCCGATGTGGATTGGCTTCGTGCCCCGGGCGACCTTCATGCCGAGCAGGTCAGCAGGTTTCGTGCCGCCTGATCGCTGCCGAAATCGCGAAGACCGTGCGCCTAGTGTTCGTGCTGTGCTTCACGCGGCTGCTCCGCTTGCTTGGCAACGCGACGCTGGAGCTCGGGCACGAGCTTCGGATCGGCGACGCTGATCACCAACGTGATCGAGCCCTCGTCTCCCCGTGCATCGACGCGCACGCCGGGAAGGTCCAGCGGACAGTCGTCCATCGTCCCCGTCGGAGCGAGCATCATCCACGCACGATGACAGCGAAGGTCGGCGAGCAGGGTGTCGGCAGTTCCTGCCTGTGGTCTCAGGTACACCACGACGCCGGCGCTCGTGTTCCAGCCACCCATGCGATGGCGCGTGAGTGGAGAGGTGACGACCTGCGAGAGCTCGCGAGCTCCACACGCGTCGGCATGGTCCGCTTCGAGCGCCGCGGCTTCGCTGCGATGGACGCGCGCCCGCCGCTCGTGGTCGGCGGCAGGATCCCAGCTACGAAACCACGGCATCGGTCGCGGGCCCGTGGTGGGATCCCCCGGGACGAGCTGTGACCTGACGGGAAAGGACCGCTGCTCCCGTGCGAGCTCGTCCTGGTCGTGCGCGACCTCGCGATGCTCGCTGGCTCGCAGCCCGCGCGGACCACCGGCTGGTTGGCTCGGTGGAGGCAAGGCGGTGGTCGCGCACGCGGTCAGAAGGAGTGGGAGCAGGCGCATGTCTTGACCCCAAGCATTCGCCATGCCGGCTCGAGGCTTCGATCCCACCTGCAACGCGCGCAACGCCCTCTGCCACGCGGAGAGCAGCGCAACCCTTGCGGGGTTTTCAGGGCCAGGTCGAGGAACGGCGAGTGCACGAGGAGCTGGTCGTGACCCTCGTCGAACGAGCTCGGCGCTGCCTGCACGCGTGGGAAGACCATGCGCGAGGAATCCTCGAGCTGGCGGCGATGGCGGTCGAGTTGATCCGCAGCATCGGCGCTCGCACGCGGGACGACGATCGCCGCTAGGGTCAGTCGTCGAACAGGATCCGGCGCGGTGGCGTGTCGACATCGTCGAGCTGACCGCTCCGGACCACCCACACGAAGGCGAGCACCGCGGCCGCAGCGCCGATCAAGGCCAGCGCGAGGATCAGGTACATCGTCGTCATCGGTGGCCTCCAAACGCACGCGAGCGCAGCGAGCTCGCGAGCACGATCAAGGACGACAGCGGCATCACCACCGCGGCGATCAGGGGATCCACGAAGCCGCTGATCGCCAGGCCACCGGCGAGCACGTTGTAGATCAGCGAGCAGGTCAGGTTGCGCCGGATCGTCGCGAGCGTCGCCTGTGCACCCCGCGCGGTCTCGGCGATCGCGGAGATCGCCGGCTCGCGCAGATAGATGTCGGCGGCCTCGATCGCGATCTCGGCGGAGCCCGACACCGCGATGCCCGCGGAGGCTGCGGCCATCGCGGCTGCATCGTTGACGCCATCGCCCACCATGACGACCGGACCGTCGGCCCGAGCCGACAGCACGGCCGCCGTCTTGTCCTCCGGCGTCGCGCCTCCGCGGCACCGATCCGGCGACAGCCCGAGCTGGGCACCGATGGCACGCACCACGCGTTCGTCGTCCCCCGACAGGAGCCGGACGTCCCAGCCGAGCTGCTCGAGGTCGCGCAACGCACGTGCAGCGTCGGGCCGGATCGGATCGGCGATCCCGGCGACCGCCACGACCTTCCCGTCGACGGCGATCGCGATCGGGGTCTCGCCACGCTCTGCGAGATCCGAGACCCAGGATGCGAGGCGCGGGCCGACAAGCCCTTGCGCGGACACCCACGCCGGGGCGCCCACGACGACGCGATGCGTGCCCACCCAGCCCGAAACTCCGCGGCCGAGTTGCTCGCGGGCCTGACCGACCGCGTGGTCGTGGGATCCGCCGTAGGAGACGAGCGCGCGCGCGATCGGGTGATTGCTGCCCTCCTCGATCGCCGCCGCGAGCGGAGCCGCGTCGACGTCACCCCGCC
Source organism: Deltaproteobacteria bacterium (assembly GCA_031385555.1). GTDB lineage: Bacteria > Myxococcota_A > Polyangia > Haliangiales > Haliangiaceae > JABFXX01. The sequence goes on from JANNBP010000328.1 coordinate 42,857, forward strand.
ACGACATCACGACGAGCTTGCCCTCGGTGACGGTGCCGGTCTTGTCGAGGAACATCACGCCGGGGGTCGCCATCCGCTCGAGGGCATCGGCACCCTTGATCAGGATGCCGCGCCGCGCTGCGCGGCCGAGTGCGATCGCCACGGCGAGCGGCGTCGCGAGCGCGAGGGCACACGGGCAGGTGACGACGAGCAGCGCCATCGCGTGCTCCGCTGCCACCCCGATCGACGCAGCGATCGCCCAGGCGACGAAGGTGACCAGCGCAGCCACCGTGACCGCTGCGACGAAGCGGCGCGCACTGCGATCGACCAAGCGCTCGATCGGAGCGCGGCGGGTACTCAGCGCCTCGAGGCTCGCGACCAGCGCCCCGACCCGCGTCGCCTCGCCGGTCGCGGTGACCAGCACCTGGAGCACGGCAGACACGTTGACGGTGCCCGCGTGCACGCGCTCGCCGACCGCGACCTCGACCGGTCGAGACTCCCCGGTGAGCAGGCCGACATCGAGCGTCGATTGGCCACGACTGATGATGCCGTCGACCGGGATCGTCTCCCCCACGCGAACCTCGACGAGGTCGTCGGGTTGCAGCGCCTCGATCGGTACCTCGGTGACCACGCCCGACGGAGCGATCCGCCGGGCCCGGCTCGGCGTCAACGCCAGCAACAGCTCCGCGGCACTCGACGCGCGGCGCTGATGCCGGATCACCACGAAGCGTGCGACCAGCAGCAGGAACACCAGCATCGACAGCGAATCGAAGTAGATCTCGCCGACCCCGCGGATCGTGTTCGCCGTGCCCCACCCGAGCCCGGCGGCGATGCCGATCGAGAGCGGCAGATCGAGATGAAGCCGGCGCGCACGCAGCGCGGCGAGCGCGGTGCGGAAGAACGGCGTCGACGAGAAGCCGAGCGCCGGGAGCGCGACCAGCATCGAGGCCCAGCGAAACCCGGTGGTATCGATCGCCGACATGTCCTCGAACAGGCCCGCGTACAGCGCGATCGCGAGGAGCATCAGGTTGCCGACGGCCGCGCCGGAGACGCCGATCTTGATCAGCAGCTTGCGGTCCTCCTTGCGGTGCAGGCGATCGCGATCGAGGCCGCGATACGGATGCACCGCATGCCCGATGCGATCGAAGTGCTGCGCGATCTGCGACAGCGTGCAGCTCGCCGGATCCCACGTGACATCGACGCGCGAGCGCCCCAGATCGAGGCAGACCTGCGTCAGCCCGGGGATGCAGGTGGGCGCACTCTCGACCAACCAGACGCAGGCGGTGCAGCGCAGATCCTCGAGGTAGAGCGCCGCCGCGGCGAGCTCGCCTCGACGCTCGACATGCAGGCGATGAAACGCCGGATCGTCGAGCTCGGCGTAGCTGTGCGTCGTCGTGCGCGCCGGTGCGGCGGTCTCGCGCAGCTCGTAGAACTTGCCGAGCCCGTGCTTCGCGATCGCGGCATAGACGACCTCGCACCCCGCGCAACAGAACTCGCTGCGCCCGGCCGGGATCACCAGCCCGCAGTGCGCGCATCCCGCGGCGACGGCGAGCGCGGCGGTCACGAGCTCACCTCGTGACAGCTCGGGTGCGTCACCTGCGCAGCTCCGGCGTCGCGCCAGCGCATCGCGAGCGTGCCGAGCCCGAGGAGGATCAGCGTCACGGCGGTGAGCACCGGGATCCGCGCGCGGAGCCGATCGAGCAGCGCGCCACCGAACGTCAGCATCCCGAACATCGCCGGCACGGTCCCGGCCCAGAACGCGACCATCGTCAGCCCCCCGTCGAGGGGAGAGCCCGCGCCCGCGGCCGCGATCACGAACGCCCACAGCCATCCGCACGGCAACAACCCGGTGAGCACACCGGTGAGCCAGGCGCGCATCCCGGGTGGTCGCGACCGGAGCTGGACGAGGCCGTGGGTGAACGCCTTGCCTGCGGTGCCGCCTGATGTGCGTGCGGTTCGCCAGCCGAGCGCGGTCGCGAGTGCCAGTGCCCCCCACGCGATGATCACGAGCGCGGCGAGGATCGCGGCGGCGTGTTGCACCACCGCGAGATCGCCCGCGAGGTCGACCGCGCGTCCGACGGCACCAGCCGCCACCCCGAGCGTCGTGTAGGTCGCGAGCCTGCCGAGCGAGTGGAGCGCGGCGAACCGCGCCGACCGCGTGCCTCCCGCGAGCCCGATCAGCGGGCCACACATCGCGACGCAGTGCAGGCTGCCGACCACGCTCGAGCCGGCGACCGCGAGGAGCATGCTCATCGCAGCTCCACCGTGTGGCGACCGACGAAGCGAGCCCCTGCCCGCTCGACGACGATCTGCAGATCGTAGACGCCCGCGCGCAGCTCGCGGCTCGCGCGATAGGTGCCACCGGTGGAGACCATCGCGAGGTCGAGCGCGTCCGCCGCATACGCGCGCTGGAACCCGGTGACCGAGACCTTGGCATCCGCGATCCGCACCTCGCCGCGATCTCGAACGCCGACGGTGATGCCGTCGCGTGCGAGTGTCACCGTGGTCTGCCACCCGAGCTCGCGGCTGCGCTCGGCATCGTCGAGCTCGTGGTCGTAGGCGACCGCGCGGTCGTAGTATCCCGGGATGATCTCCGGTCGGTTCGAGGACGACGCGACGACCAGCACGCCCATCGTCGCGACGTTGCCGAGCAGTAGCCCGAGGATCACGATCGTCCACCGCCGCGCGGCTGTCACTTCGCACCTCCGACCGGACCGAGGAGCGTCACCGTGACCATGCGATGGAAGCCGCCGGTCTCGAAGATCTCGAGATAGACGTCGCGCTTGCCACCCACGAACAGGTCGCGCGGAACATCGATGTACAGCGTGATGCCGAGTGACTTGCGCGGCGCCACATCCCACCGCGTCGGGGTGCGAATCGGCAGCCCGAGCGGTTCCTTGACCGCGATCCGGTAGTGCCGGGGCTCGTCGGACTCGTTCTCGAGCTTGATCCGCGTGGCGGCCGAGATCGTGCCGTCCGGGAGCTCGATGAAGCTCGGCCCCTCGATGCGCTCGACGGTGACCTCGGTCTCCGCCTTGTCGCCGACGCTCCACGCGAGCAGCCCGACCGCGACCACGAGCAGGGCCGGATAGATCAAGGTGCGCGGGCGCATCAGCCGGCGGGTCTCGCCCGCGAGGACGGCCTTCGAGGTGTAGCCGATCAGCCCGCGCGGCTTCTCGAGCTTGTCCATCACCACGTCGCACGCGTCGATGCACTGCGCGCAGCCGATGCACTCCATCTGCAGGCCGTCGCGGATATCGATCCCCGTCGGACACACCGCGACGCACGCCCCGCAGTCGACGCAGTCGCCTCGCTTGCCCTCGAGCACCGGGAGCTTCTTCTTGAGCTGGCCGCGCGGTTCGCCGCGCCGAGGGTCGTAGCCGACGATCAGCGATTGTTGGTCGAGCATCACCGACTGCAGCCGCCCGTAGGGACACGCGACGATGCAGGTCTGTTCGCGAAAGTAGGCGAAGTCGAACAGCATCAGCGCGGCGGTGCCGAGGACGACGAGGAAGCCGCCGACGTGGTCGAGGGGGGAGCCGATCACCCAGGTCTCGAGGCGAGCGACGCCGACGAAGTACGCGAGGAACACGTTGGCGATCACGAACGACAGCGCCGCGTAGGTCACCCACTTGAGCAGGCGGCGCGGGTGGAACCGCGGCAACCGAGCCTGTTGCGTCGGCGTGCCTTCGAACAGGCGCTCGATCGGGCGGTACACGTGCTCGAGGTAGACGGTCTGCGGGCAGCCCCAGCCGCACCACACGCGCCCGAACAGCGCGGTGACGAGGAAGACCGTGACCACGATCGAGAGACCGAGGAGCATCAGCAGGACGCCATCGCTCGGCCGGAACACCATCCCGAACAACGACAGCTCGCGGGTCACCAGATCCAGGAGCAGTGCCGGGCGGCCGCCGATCTCGAGGAACGGGAGCGCCACGAACAACGCGATCAGCGCATATCCGACGATCCGGCGGCGGCGAAGAAACCGCCCGCGCGCGAGCTTCGGGCGCAGCCAGTTTCGCTTGCCGTCGGCGTTGAGGGTCGACAGGACACGTTGCTCGGACAGCGGGGGGGACATGACGTCATTTCTTGAAGGGCTGGACCGGCGTGCCCTCGGCAGCCTTGCCCGGCACGTTGGTGTGACGAATCGAGATCGCGAACGTCGCCGCCGCGACGACATCTGCCGGCGGGAGCTGATCGCCCCACGCGAGCATCGCCGTCCCCGGCTGACCACCGCGCACGGTCTTGTAGATGTCGAGGCGGGTCGCGCCGTGCTTCTGGAACCCGTCGGTCAGGTTCGGGCCGATCACGCCGGCGCCCTCCGGGCCATGACAGCTCGCGCAGCGCTCGGCGAACACGGCCTTGCCGCGCGCGAGGACCTTGAGATCGAGCCCGCGCTCGGTGAGGAACTCTTCGCTGACGCTCGACAGCTCGGCGCGCTCGCGCAGGTCGCGCTTGCCATCGTAGCCGGCGAGTTGCGTGCGATACGTCTCCTCGGGGGTCATCCCCCAACCGACGACGTGGAAGTACAGCCCGTAGAACCCTGCGAAGATGATCGAGCCGATGAAGATCGACTTCCACCAGCCCGGCAACGGGTTGTCGTACTCGCGAATGCCGTCGTAGGCGTGATCGAGGAGCCTGCCGGCGGGCGCTTCCTCGGCGGTGTCGGTCATGGGGAGGTTGTCGGCGGTGGTCTGGGCAGTGGTCATGGAAGCTCTCCGGCGTCATCGGCAAGGGGAAGCTGTGCGCAGGCGGCATGCTCGAGCGCGCGGCGCTTGGTGCCATGGCGAAGCGCCATCGCGACGTAGACCGCGAGGAACAGGCCGAGCGCGATCTCGGTGTATTGCGTCGGCGACAAGGCCGACACCAGATCCGTCATCGTCATCGTGCACCTCCGTCGAGTGCGATGTCCTTACCCAGTCGCTGCAGGTACGCGATCAGTGCGATCACGTCCTTGTCGGCCATCCCCTGCGGTCCTCCTTGCTGGACGAGTTGTGCGGCGAGCTGGTCGGCCTGGCGATGCGCGAGGGTCTGCGCCTCCGCGAGCGCCTGCGCGTCGTAGGGCACGCCGAGCATCGCCATCGCGTCGACGCGCCGCTGGATCACGTCCCATTCGATGTCGTCGGAGAGCAGGTGCGCGTACGCCGGCATCACCGACTTCTTCGACGTCGAGCGCGGGTCCTCGAGGTGGCGCACGTGCCACAACTCGTCGCGCCGGCCGCCTTCACGGGCGAGATCGGGACCGGTGCGCTTGCTGCCCCACTGGAACGGGTGGTCGTAGACGAACTCGCCGGGCTTGCTGTACTCGGCCGGCTTGCCGCCCTTGCCGTAGCGCACCGTCTCGTCGATGAACGGACGGACCATCTGCGAGTGGCAGTTGTGACAACCCTCGGAGAGATAGATGTCGCGGCCGTAGAGCTCGAGCGGCGTGTACGGCTTGACCGTCTTGATCTTCGGGATGTCGTCGAGCGCGAACGTCGGGATGATCTCGAAGGCCGAGGCCACGACGACCGCGAGCACGACGAGCACGGTGAACATCGCGGGCAGGCCCTCCCACTTGCGATGCCAGTGCTGCGGCGCATGGACGCTCTTCTCGAGCGCCCGCTTCTCTTCGATCACGCGCTGCTTCTCCGCGCGGATCATCGGCGGCACCTCGACCTCGATGTCGCTGTACTTCGCCGGGCGTGCCTTCCACGTGCGCCAGACGTTGTAGGCGAACATCAGCATGCCGATGATGTAGAGCGCACCACCGAGCGCGCGCACCCAGTACATCGGCACCAGCCGCGTCACGGTCTCGAGGAAGTCTGGATACTGGAGCCGTCCGGTGTCGTCGAACGCGCGCCACATCAGGCCCTGCGTGATCCCCGCGGCCCACATCGCGATCACGTAGAGCACGATGCCGACCGTGGCGATCCAGAAGTGCGCGGTCGCGAGCTTCTTCGAGTAGAGCGGCGTCTGGAACAGCCGCGGCACCAGCCAGTAGATCATGCCGACGGACATGAACCCGACCCAGCCGAGCGCGCCGGCGTGGACGTGCGCGATGTTCCAGTCGGTGTAGTGCGAGAGCGCGTTGACGCTCTTCACCGACAGCATCGGTCCCTCGAACGTCGACATGCCGTAGAACGTGATGCCGACGACGAAGAACTTGAGCATCGGCTCGCTGGCGACCTTGTCCCAGGCACCGCGCAGCGTGAGGAGCCCGTTGATCATGCCGCCCCACGACGGCATCCACAGCATCACGCTGAAGATCATCCCGAGCGTCGAGGCCCACTGCGGCAGCGCCGTGTAGTGGAGGTGGTGAGGACCGGCCCAGATGTAGATGAAGACCAGCGACCAGAAGTGAAGGATCGAGAGCCGGTAGCTGAACACCGGACGCTCCGCCGCCTTCGGCAGGAAGTAGTACATGAGGCCGAGGAACGGCGTCGTCAGGAAGAACGCGACCGCGTTGTGGCCGTACCACCACTGCATGAAGGCGTCCTGCACGCCGGAGAACACCGAGTAGCTCTTGAGGACGCCCGCCGGGATCACGAGGTTGTTGAAGATGTGGAGGACCGCGATCGTGACGATCGTCGCGATGTAGAACCACAGCGCGACGTAGAGGTGCTTCTCGCGACGATTGCGCACCATCGCGAAGAAGTTGACGCCGAACGCGACCCACACGACGGCGATCGCGATGTCGATCGGCCACTCGAGCTCCGCGTACTCCTTGCCCTGCGTGAAGCCGAGCGGCAGCGTGATGGCCGCGGCGACGATGATCAGCTGCCAGCCCCAGAAGTGAAGCTTGGACAGCCACTCGATCGGTCGCGCCTTGAGCAGGCGCTGCGACGAGTAGTAGACCGCCGCGAAGATCGCGTTGCCTGCGAACGCGAAGATCACCGCGTTCGTGTGCAGCGGTCGGAGCCGCCCGAACGTGAAGTACTTGCCAACGTTGAGCTGGGGAGCGGCGAGCTGGAGCGCGATCCACAGACCCACCAGCATGCCGATCGCGCCCCAGACGATCGTGGCCGTGACGAAGCGGCGGACCACCGCGTCGTCGTAGCGAAGCTTCTCGTTCGACATCGCGCGTCGCTATCGCAACCGGCATGCCACCTGATCAGCGTCGCAATGCGCAGGAACCGCGCGACAACCGCAGAGAATGCAGATCACCGCGCAGGTTCTGCGCGCGAACCCGCAAGGTCTGGGGGCGAACGATGGCATGCGCGGTGCTGGACACGGTCGCCATGGCGCTCCGCACCGATCCCACGACCCTGCCCTTCCTCATCATCTTGTGGACGACCCTGACCGTCGGCCTGATCATGGTGATGGTCGTCGTGCTCATGCACTGAACCAGGTCCGACGCGCCAGGGCTATTCGTGGCGAGTCGTGACGACCGGGACTGAACTGGCTCTGACCACGCGCTCGGCGACGCTGCCCGCGAACAGGTGGCGCAGTCCGCTGCGACCGTGCGTGCCCATCACGATCGAGTCCACCTCGTGCTCGCGCGCGAGACGCAAGATCTCCTCGACGACGTGCCCGACTCGAACGAACGTCGACACGGTCGCGCCGTCCTGCTCCAGGCGACTCGCGAGATCGGCGACGTGCTCGGTCGCGCCGAGCATCACGTAGTCACGGATCCCGATCGGAGTCTCGCCCGGGCCCACCAACACCGGCGTGTTCGGTCCGAAGGCAGGCGGAAGATCGACCACGTGAAGCAGCAGGATCTCGCCGCCGTGGGCCTTGGCCTCGTCACGAGCGAGTGCCGCGGCGTGATTCGCGCACGCCGAGAAGTCGTGCGGCACGAGGATGCGCTTCCACATCGTCAACGCTCCAGGGGAAGGCCGAGGAGAGAGCGACGCGCGAGATCGAGGTAGTCGGTCTGCGTCACCATGCCCACCAGGGCGCCGTTGTCGTCGACCACGAGGACCGAGCTGATCTTGTGGTCGAGCATGATCGAGGCCGCCTCGGCGGCGAACGCGTCGGGTCGCACCGTCACCACATCCTTCGTCATCACGTCGACGATTCGCTTGGTGCCGCGCGTGTGCAGCAGATCGCGATCCGACAGCACGCCGATCAGATGACCGCGGTCGTCGACGACCGGCAGATGGCGAATCACCCCCACCTGCATCTCGGCATTGGCACTGGTGATCGTCTCGCTGGCGCGAACGGTGACGAGCGCCGTGGACATGATGTCGGCCACCCGCAGTTCTGACTTTCGCATGATCGGGAGAACTGCCAGGGACGTGCCATCCACCCGACCGCATTCGCCTCGAGGAGCGCGAAACCGTTGCGCGGACGGGCGGTCGAGCGAAACCGATGCGCGCGACTGTGGAACGGCGACCTGGTCGAGAAGCGGTGCGAACACGCGGGCGATCACCAGAGGGGCGACCGCGGTGTGGATCGTAGGCAGCGTGCCTACGGAATCCGGAGGTCGACGGCCGATGCAGGATCTGCGTCAGCGTGAAATCGCCCGATCGTCATCCGCACGACCGCCAGGACGAAGGCGAAGGCACCGAGCGCAAACAGCGAGTCACCGACGACGCGCAGCCAGCGCAGGAGCTGCATCGGCTCGCTCTGCAGGAACTCCGAGCTACGCGCATACCAGTAACCGACATCGATCGCCGCCCAGGTCTGGAGCAAGCCGACCGGCAACACGCTGATCAACACCATCCCGGCAAGGCCGAGGTTGATCGCCCAGAACGCGAACTTGAGGAGGCGCTCCGGCCACACCAGGTTCGGCCGTACCGACTTGACGGTGAACAGGATGAGCCCGAGACCGAGCATGCCGTAGACACCGAACAACGCGGTGTGACCGTGGACCGGCGTGGTGTTGAGGCCCTGCATGTAATACAGCGCGACCGGCGGGTTGATCATGAAGCCGAGCAGGCCTGCACCGACGAGGTTCCAGAACGCGACTGCGATGAAGAAGTAGATCGGCCACTTGTAGGACTTCATCCACGGCGTCGACTTGGTGTGGCGCCAGTTGTCCCAGCCGTCGTAGCCGAGGAACACGAGCGGCACGACCTCGAGCGCGCTGAACACCGAGCCGAGTGCGAGTGCCACCGTTGGGGTGCCGCTGAAGTAGAGATGGTGAAGGGTGCCGAGCACGCCGCCCGAGAGGAAGATCGTCGCGGCTAGCACCGAGGCGCGACCGGCCGCGGCGTACCGAACGAGACCCAGGCGCGCGAACAGAAACGCGATGATCACGGTGGCGAACACCTCGAAGAACCCCTCGACCCAGAGGTGCACGACCCACCACCGCCAGTACTCCGCGATGGCGAGGTTGGTGTGCCGACCCGCACCGAGCGCGGCGAAGAAGAAGCCACCGATCGCGACCGTCGAGATCAGCAGCATGACGACGAGTGGCCGCTGTGCATCCTGGCGCTTGAGTGCCGGCCACAAGGCGCGCGCGACGAGCACCACCCACAGCCCGAGGCCGACGAGCAACGCATACTGATAGATCCGGCCGAGGTCGATGTACTCGTAGCCGGTGTGACCGAACCACCACACGCCGTCGGCGTCGAGCTGGCCGTTGAACGCGAGGAGCTGACCCGCGAGCGAGCCACCGACGACGACGACGAGGGCTACGAACAGCACGTTGACGAGGAGATGCTGCGCGGGTGGTTCGCGACCGACCGAGGGCGCGATCGCGAGTCCCGCGGCGAGCCATGCCGTCGCGATCCAGAAGATGCCGAGTTGCACGTGCCATGACCGCGCGGCCGAGTACGGGAGCACCTTCGCGAGCGCGATGCCGAACAGGCCGTTGCCCTCGACGCCGTAGTGGGCCGTGATCACGCCCATCACGATCTGGAGGAGGAACATCGCGCAGACGACCCAGAAGTACTTGACGGTCGCGAGCTGCGACTTCGTCGGTGAAGCGCCGAGCAACGGATCGGATTTCGGGAGCTCCTCCGGCGCGTCGTCCTTGCGTCGGGCTGCGTGCCAGAACGCGAGTGCGCCGATGCCGCCGAGCAGGAACAAGATGCTGACGCCCGTCCACACGATCGAGTCCGACGTCGGCTTGTTGTCGATCCACGGCTCGTGCGGCCAGTTGCTCGTATAGGTCACGGTGTCGTCCGGTCGGTTCGTCGAGGCCGCCCACGAGGTCCAGAAGAAGAACGCGGCGAGCGCGTGTGCGCGCGACGGCTCGGTGACCGTGCGCGGAGGTAGCGCGTAGTCGTCACGCCCCTTCGCGAACAGCTCCGCGTAGTACGCGATGTTCGCCTCGATCGCCCGGGCGCGGTCCTCGCTGACCGTGATGGTGGCGGTCGCGGGATCGAACGTGTTCGCACGGATCAGCGTCGTCAAGCGCTGCCGCAGCGCTGCCTGGTGCTCGAGGCTCGCGCGCGCGTAGCCACCGTCCGCCCAGCCGTCGAGGACGACGACGAGCTCGCGATGCAGCCAGTCCGCCGACCAGTCGGGCGCGACATACGAGCCGTGTCCCCAGATCGATCCGAGCTGCATGCCGCCGAACGACCGCCAGACATCTTGCCCCGCGCTGACTTCACCAGGCCCGAACAGGACCCGTCCCTCGGTGGAGACCACCCGGTCTGGGATCGGCGGCGCGACCTGATAGATCCGAGATCCAACCCACAGCAAGACGCCAAACGAGAGGAACAGCACCAACGAGAGGCCCAGCCATAGTCGACGCATGCCTGCAGCCTCTGCAGTCGGTACGCCAGGGAGACTGCGCTGTCCGCGGCATGACTGCGCAGAAGCTGCGTACGTACGGCCAACGCCGCAACCCTTGCGCAGTCAGGGATGTGCGTACCGCCGGCATGAACTGTGTCTGCGGCGCGCGGCGAACCGCGAACGAAGCCTCGGCCGGAACCTCCGATCGGGAGAACGCACCTGACGTGCACGAGCAGCTCAGTCCTCACCGCACGACGGCGACCAGCACATCGTCCGTTCCTCGGACGAAGCGGCCGAGCAAGCTGTGCGCGACGATGATGGGGTGCTGCCGCGTGAGGGCGGGCTCGTAGGTGAGGTCGACCCGACTGGTCAGACCGTCGGTGAACATCACGAGCACCTCACCGACACCGAACGCCTCGCGATCGATGTTGACCCGGCGAGGAAACACGCTGCCCAGCGTTCCCGCAGCGCTACCGAAGTGTCGAGCATTGCCACGGTCACCGATCACGCGCGTGCTGACGTTCCCGACACCACCATGCTCGATGCGGTCGCCGACGTGCAAGATGCTCATCACCGCGCCGCGCGTGCCGGAGAGCGCCGCGTGCGCGAGCGCGAGTGCCTCCTCGATCGGTCGGCGACGCCGGAGGACTTCATCGATCGCGCGATCTGCGGCCTCGCGCGCAGCCGGGCCGTGCCCGAGTCCATCTGCCACGGCAAGGATCAGCCCGGCGTCGTCGCGCATCATGGCGGCGTGATCGCCGATCACGACCTCGTTCGGATGGGGCTGCGCGAGGATGCCCACCTCGCTGCGCGGGACGGGCCTGGCGAACGAGCGGAGCCTGATGCAGGTCCCCGCTCCCCGGCGGATGTCGAGGTCGAGCTCGTCGGACTGACGCGCCGCCGCGGAGAGTCCGACGCCGAGGCTGCCGCCGACACGCGGAGCGCCGCGCAGCGCCGAGGTCGGATCCACCAGGCCTGCGCCGCGATCGGCGGCGATCACCTCGATCCCAGGCACGCCGTTGCGAGTCACCCCGCGAACGCCGACGATGCCGCCGTTCGCGTGCACGAGCTGATTGCGTGCGAGCTCGCTCGCCGCCGCCGCCAGCCCCTCGACGATCAGGGTCGGGAGTGCACGGTTCAGACCCTCGGCGCGGATCGCCTCTCGGACCTCCGACACCGAGGCGTCATCGAGCACCGGGATGCGCGTCGCGTCCCCGAGCCACTGATCGATCAGAACCGTGCCCACTTGGTCACGGTGATCATGGTGCCTTGGCCGACGTGCGATTCGATCTGGAAGTCGTCGACCAGGCGCTTGCTCCCCGACAACCCGAGACCGAGTGACCTGGCCGTCGAGTACCCGCCGATCAACACGCGCTCGATGTCGGGGATCCCCGGGCCTTGATCTCGAAACGCGATCCGCAGCCCTCGCCGGGCACCGAGCTCGACCTCCTCGATCACGACGGTTCCGCCCTTCGCGTGCACGAGGATGTTGCGGGCGAGCTCCGAGACCGCGGTGGTGATCGCCACGGTGGCGAACGAGTCGAGCCCGTTGCGCTGCGCGCACTGGCGCACACGACGCCGCAGCGCGACGACGTCGTCGTCCATCGTGACCGACACCTCCACCGTACTGATCACCTGCACGTCACTTCCTCGGGCGAGGGAGCAAGGCAATGCCCTCGTCGACATTGAGCGCGGTCCGCACCCCGCTCATCGTGAATCCCATGCGAACGAGCGTGGCCGCGACCTCTGGCCGGATCCCGACGATCACGGTCTCGGTGCCCATCAGCTTCGCCATCTTCGCGGTGTCGACGAGCACGCGCGCGACATAGCTGTCGACGAGGTCGAGCCCCGAGACTTCGATCAACAGGCCCCCGGCACCGGTGCGCTCGATGGCGCTCAACAGATCTTCTTGAAACGCATCGGCGACCGCGTCGTGCAGATCGGTCTGCACGGTGACGAGGAGGTTGTCGGCGACGCGAAGGATCGGGATCGCGCTCATCACGGCACCTTGTTGGTGATCTCGCGACCGACGAGACCGAGCGCTAGCTCGATGCCGTCCTCGAGCCGGGAGCGCGTGTGCATCGTCGAGATGTCGACGCCGAGCTGGACCACCGTGCGAGCGATCTGCGCGCTGATGCCGGTGAGGATCGTCTCGGCGCCGAGCAGGCGAACCGCCTCGGTGGTCTTCAGCAGGTGATCCGCGACCATGGTGTCGACGGTGGGGACGCCGGCGATGTCGACGATCACCGCACGGGCTTGTTCCTCGACGACGCGCAGCAGCAACGTCTCCATGATCCGCGCGGCGCGATGGCTATCGACCGTCCCGACGAGGGGAAGCAACAGCACGCGCCGGTGCACGCGGATCACCGGCGTCGAGAGCTCGCGGATCGCGGCCTGGTGGCGTGCCACCGTGGTGAGGTTGGCCTCGATGTACGTATCGATCGCGAGGGCCTTGTCGAACGACACCAGCTTCGCGACGCTGCGATACGCCGCATGCGCTTCCTCGGTCGGCAACTCCGCGACCAGGCGATCGAACAGGAGGCGCAGGTAGCAGCTATACGCGCCGATATACAGCTTCGGCGGCATCCCGATCCGCTCGTGGACGGAGCCGACCCGCAGTCGATCCTCGACGTAGGCGAGGTCGAGCCGGCCCGAGAACAACCCGTTGAAGTACGCGCGTTGCATCCCCTTGACGTGGTTGACCGTGCTGTCGTTCGGGAAGAACGCGCGGCTCTCGTCCTCGCGGAGCATCAGCTCGTACAGGGCGTCGATGATCAGCTGGCTATTGCGCTCCGCGAACCCGCGGAGACCTGCGAGTCGTTGGAGGTCCTCGTCGGTGATCTCGTAGAACGCCCTGCGGCTTCGCAGCTCGCGCTCGTCGAAGCGCAGCCGCTGCATGTAGTTGACCGGGCTCTCCACTCTCACAGGCTGCTCGTAACACGGCTGCGCGCTTGACGGCTGAATGCAACAGCGCAAGATTGCGGCTGTCGTGCGCCGCGCATTCGCAGAGGTGGTGCAACTGGCGAGGCTGCTGGCGACGGCCGCTTCGGTGGACGAGATGCACGATGCACTCGCCGCTGCCGCGAGTCGGCTCGGACCCGATACCGCCGTGCTGCGAATCATCGGCAGCCGGCTCGAGCTGGTGGCCTCGCGAGGCCTCGCGCAGGAATTGCACGGCTGGTCGATCGATGCGGACGAGCTCGATCTGCTGGGTGACCGGCTCGGCCAGGCCTCTGGGCACCCCCACGCCCAGGTGATGATCCTGGTAGTGGGCCGGGACATCTATGGCGCCCTGGTGCTGCTCGCGACCACAGCGATCGAGCTGACCCCAGATCAGCAGGCCCTCGCCGACGCCATCGTCGACCTCGCCGCCGCCGCGACCGAACGCACCGCGCGCTATGCCGACCTGACTCGCTCGGTGGCCGAGCTCAAGACGTCTCGCGACGCGCTCCAGCGGAGCGAACGCCTGCGCGTCCTCGGGCAGATGGCTGCGGGTATCTCGCACGACGTCAAGAACATCCTCAATCCGCTCGGGCTCCAGATCGAAGTGGTACGCCGCAAGCTGGCGAAGCAGGACCTCGCCGCAGCCACGACCACGCTCGACAACATGCGCGAGGTGATCCGCCACGGCGTCGACATCGTCGATCGGCTCCGCGAGTTCAGCCGGCAGGCTCCCGAGGCATCCGAGTCCGTCGCCGTCGAGCGCGTGATCGCCACCGCGGTCGAGCTGTCGCGTCCGCGGGTCGCGATGTTTCAAGGCGTCGAGCTGATGGTCGAGCCCATCCCCGATCTCCAGATCCGCGCACGGGCGTCCGAGCTGGCCACCGCGATCGTCAACCTGATCGTCAACGCGACCGAGGCGATGCCGCAGGGAGGCACGATCACGGTCTCCGCGGGGAAGAGTGGTGGAGAGGCCTGGGTTCGGGTCGCCGACAACGGTCCGGGGATCCCAGCCGACATCGCCGAGAGCGTGTTCGAGCCCTTCTTCACCACCAAGAAGGAGGGCACCGGGCTCGGGCTCGCGATGATCTACGCCTTCGTCCAGCGCTTCTCGGGTCGCGTCACCTTGGAGACCACCCCGGGAAAGGGCTCGACCTTCACCCTCTGGTTCCCCGAGCGATAACGCGCAACACGCGCACGCACCCGCGTGGAAGTGCAGCGCTTGCGTCGATTCACACCCGCCCGCGTGAGCTCGGCTGGCACGCCCCTCGCTATAGCTCCGTCCATGACTCGAGCTGGCCGCATCCTCGACGAAGTCAGCGCACGCACGGTACTCGAGCGGTCGTGAGCCCGCTCGACGAGCTCCTCGCGTACGTCGCCTTCGACGACGCCGATCGGAGGCGCCTCGTGGCGCTCCACGCGGTGCTCGCGCCCTCGTTCCCTGCGATCGCGGACACGTTCTACGCCGCCGTCGGGCGCAGTCCCCAGACGGCAGCCGTGCGGTCCAGTCCCGCGCAGTTGCGGCTCGGCCTGATCGACTGGATGTCGACGGGGCTGCTCGGTCCGTACGACGAGCAGTTCTACGAGGCGCGCGCGCGGATCGGACGTCGTCACGTCCCGATCGGACTCGACCACGAGTCTAGATTCATCGCGATCAACGTGGTGCGAATCGCCTACCTCGACCACATCCTGGCCACGTTGCCGCCGAGCGAGGCCGCAGCGACCCTCCGATCGGTCGAGAAGCTGCTCGATCTCGAGCTCGCGATCATGGTTCGGCACTATCACCTCGACTCGGAGGACAAGCTGGTCGCGCGAGAGCGCCGCGCGCACGCAGAGCGGATCACGGCCATGCAGACGATGACCGCCGGGATCGCACACGAGGTTCGCAACCCGCTGAACGCGGCGAAGCTCCAGCTCGAGCTGCTCGGGCGCCGGCTACGCAAGCGCTCGGATGACGAACGGTTGGTCGAGCCTTGCGAGCTGGCCCAGCGGGAGATCGAACGACTGACCTTGCTCCTCAACGACTTCCTCGCGTTCGCACGCCCCCCGCAGCTGGTCCCCGAGGATCGGGACCTCGTCCAGATCCTCGAACAGCTCGTCGAGCTCGAGCGGGTCACCGCGGATCGCCGCGGCGTCGAGCTGTCGTTGACGACCTCGCAGCCCCGGATGATCGCGCATGTCGATGCCGCCAAGGTCCACCAGCTGGTCCACAACCTGCTGCGCAATGCGATCGAGGCGGTGGACGAGGGTGGACACGTCACCGTCGGGCTGACCGGCGACGAACACACCTTGCGGGTCACCGTCGCGGATGACGGGCCCGGGATCCCCGAGGAGCTGCGCAGCCGGATCTACGAACCGTTCTTCTCGACCAAGTCCGGAGGCACCGGGCTCGGGATGTCGATCGTCCACAGCCTCGTCGCCCTGCACGCCGGGACGATCGAGCTGACCAGCTCGCCGGACGGGACGCGCTTCACGATCCAGCTTCCGCGCCGCGTCTGAGCCGCAGGCCTTGCGTAGCTTGCATCTCGGACACGGCATGTGATGTGAGCCGCCGGCAGCTGCTCCTGTCACGTTCCTACCGTCGACGAACCGCGCGCGCGAGCTGCCCACGAGTGCCTGACTACCGGCCGTCCCCGAACGGGTGACAGGTCGCGCAGCGCACCGCGGTTGGCTCGTGCTTCTGCCTGTCGAGGTGGCACGTGGTCGTGCAGCTCGCGCGGTCGTCTCGCGGCGCTCGCTCGTGCGAGAGGTGACAGCTCGCGCACGTCGAGTGGCCCTTGCTGGCGTGGAGCCCCGGTCGCTTGTGCTGGGGATGGCAGGTCGCGCAGGCGGGCGGCTGCGCGTTCCCGCCTGGACCGTGCGGTCGATGACACGACGCGCAGTCCTGTTTGCCGTGGCCGAGCTTCGCGCGATCCGCATGGCAGCTCGCGCAGGTCGCCGACGGTTTGCGCTTGCCCGCATGGATGTCGTGACAGTTCGCGCACGCCTGATGACCTGCAGGCGCGGTGGTCGCCTCAGCGGCGTGGCAGGTCGCACATGCGGGGCGCGACGAGCGAGGCGCGTGCATCGCGTCGACATGGCAGGAGCTGCAGACGCGATGGCCCGCGTTCGTCGCGGCACGCGTGGTCTGGTCGCGATGGCAGCTCGCACACGCCGCCACTGGCTTCGCAGGCTCGTGCGCGGCGGAGACGTGGCAGTTGGTACACGCGGCGTGACCGGTGCCGGAGGTCGTTCGCACCTTGCCCTGATGGCAGTTGCCACACAGCGCCGCCGTCAGCACGGGCTTCGGTGCGTGCGGTGCGTGGCAATCCGCGCAGGCCGCACGCGCGTGCTTCGCGTGCTTCGCGTGACAGCTCTCGCAGGTAACGGCCTTCACTCCCGGCGCGAGCCCGTGTGGTGGGTGACAGGTCGCGCACGCGTTGCCGACGAGCAGCGACGACTTGACCGTCGCGGGGTGCTGCGTGCGCTGCGCGTGACAGCTCTCGCAGGTCTTTGGTCTGTCGGCGTCGTGCGGAGCATGGCAGGTCGTGCACGCGGCGTGCTTGGCTTGCGCGAGCACCGGCTTCGCGGCGTGGCAGCTCGCGCATGGCTTGACCTCGGCCTTGGTGAAGCCGTGGGGTGCGTGACATCCGGTGCATGTCTGATGGCCTGCATCGAGCGCGACCGCGGCGTCGACGTGGCGCTTGCCGGGTTGCTTCGCATGACACGTCGCACAACCGGCGTCCGCGGTCCGCTTCGCTTCGTGCATCTGGTGGCAATCGAGACACCCGCGCGTGCCCGCGTGCTCGGTCTTCTTGTTCTCGTGACAGCTCGTGCAGGCCGCCGGCTGCAGCGAGGGCGTGCCGTGCGCGCGGTGACAGGTGCTGCAATCCTCGTCGGAGTGCGCGCCGACGGCCGCGTGCTTTCCCTTCGGCTCGTCGTGACAGCGCATGCACGCCTTCGGACGGATCCCGTGATCGGCGGAGAAGCCGTGGCAATCCTGACAGGCGGGCACGGGCGTCCCGCCGAGCGGGCTTCCCGCGTGCAAGGTCGGGCGCACCTGCGCATGGCAGCGCTCGCAGAGGTCGGCGGGAGGCTTCGCGAACCCCGTGTCGCCGTGACACTCGCGGCACGCGACCTTTGCCTTCGTCGTGTGCACCTGGTGGCCGATGCTGCCGCGCACGGTGCTCCACGCCGCCGGCACCTGCTCGGCGACGCGGCGATCTCGGTTACCGGAACACGCGACGACGCCGAGCACGATCACGATCGCGAGCTTCATCGCGCTCCGATCGGATGACACATCCGGCACGGCAGCGCGGACATCGGCAGCCGGCTCGAGAAGCCGGGTGGATGCGGGTTGCCGCCCGGGCCGCCGACCGCATGACACGACACGCACAGCGCCTCGCCCGCGCCGCCGTGACAGCTCGCGCACGACGCGGGATCGCGGCGCGCTTCGCGACCGTGGCGGTTCTCGCTCGCGGTCAAGCCGACCCAGCCGGCGGGGTGCGGGTTGCGCCCGGCGTTGCCGGCGACCCCGCGCTCGACGTGACAGCCCGCGCAGCGATCGGGCTGATGACACGTCGTGCACGCGCCGGGATCGGAGCGCGCCTCGAGCGCGTGCCGCGAGGCAAACCCCGCTCGATGGATCGTCGGCGTCAACGGATCGGCGAACCGCCGCGCCGCGGGGAGTGCCGGTGCGGTCGCGCCGTGGCAGCTCGCGCAGAACGCCTGCTGATGGCAGCTCTGGCAGAGCTCGCCCGACGACGCCGCGCGGGTGCCGTGCTCGCGGATCCAGTCACCATCATGCGCGAGGTGGGTGGCCGGCAAGGTCTTCGATTCCGTGAGACCGAGGTGGCACGCATCGCAGCGCCTGCCGTCGCGCTCGGAGTCCTTGTCGTGACAACGGAAGCAGGTCGCCATCGGCGGGCGTAGTTGCTCGGCGTTCGTCGCGACGCCGTCGTGGCACCGCATGCAGTTGTTGTTCGTCGGCTTCGCGTGCTTCGCGTGCGCGAACTTGAGGTGCGCGCGCGCGTCGACCAGGTTCGTCACACCGCCGGGTGCAGGCGCGGTGTGACAGCCGAGGCACGAGCGCGTGTCGTGCGGCTTCGCGTGGCAGCTCGTGCAGGTGGCGTCGTCGGGGAGGTGCAGGGTCGCGTCGTCGGGTGCACTCGCCACACCGGCGTGGCAACGCGTGCACGCGACCCCCGCGACGACGTGCGCGCGATGCGGGAACGTGCCCTGCGACGACTTGCGAAGCCCGAGGATCCCCGCGCACGCGGCGATCGCGCAGATCGCGAAGGCGATCGCGAGCTTCATCGGCCCCACCGGCGCGACAGCTGCCCGAGGACATCGAACCGGCGCGAATACTCCGGCGTCGCGCTCGCCTCGACGGCCACCGCGGCTTGCCATCGCCCGCGTTCACCCGCGAGGGCGGCGAGCGCCCAGGGCCACACCGATCCGCGTCCGTGATCGTCGTCCTGGATCACGAGCTCGAGCTCGGTCGCCACGCTGAGCTTGCGCGGGAGCGCGATCCGCGCCGCGCCTCGCAGGCCGGTCCAGGTATCGGTGCCCACTCCGCTGCGACGCAGCTCGCCGGTCAGCGCACTCGCGCCGCGATCGTCGAGCCGCAGGCGCGCACGCCCCGTCAGCTCGACACCGTATTCGTCGTCGGTCATCTCGGTCGAGGCCGCGATCCGCCGCGCGCCGACGTCGGCGATCAGATCGAGGCGTGGCGCGAACTTGTAGGTCGCCAGCACGCCCGCGCGCTGCGAAGGCACGTCGCCGATCACGCTGAACAGCGAGGTCGCCGGCACTAGATGCGAGGCCGCGCGCTGGCTGACATAGACGTCGGTGCGTACCGATTTCGTGCGGTAGGTCGCCGTCATCATCGCCTCGGCAACACCCGGGTTCGCGAGGTCGTACGCCAGCCGCGCACCGACGTCGCTGCGCTTGCCGAGCGTCAGGCCGGTGTCGACCGCGAGCTCCTCCATCGCCTTGCGCCCGTAGTCGCGTTGCTGGCCGTAGGCGACCCCCACCGCGCCCCACTCCCCGAGCCGCCGCGAGATCCGGCCGCCGACATACCAGTCCCACGAGCGCTCGGTGGTGATCGAGCCCATCAGCTCGTCGTTGGCAACGGCGAGCACGGGCATGCCTGCGACCAGCTCGAGATCGAAGCGCTTCGGCAGCCGTACGTGCCCCGTGCCGCCATCGAGGTGGATCGGACGCAACGCCCCGAGCGTCGACACGAACCGGCCGAGCCTGCCTTCGATCCGCCCGTTCTCGGAGCGGCCGTGGATCGTCGCCACCAGCACGTCGCCGCTCGCATCGCCGAGCTCGCGACTGCCGGCCGTCCACACGACCGCCTCGGCGAGCGTGCCTTCGGTCGGCTCGCCATCCGCCTCGAGCACCAGCAACCCCGCCGGCGACGAGGTGGTCGCGAGCGCGTCGGCGCGGAGCCGCAACGGCTCGGCCTGCGCCGTGCCCGCCGCCACCATCACGAGCGCTCCGGCGAGCTTCACGTCTTGCTTTCGGCGATCGGGATCTGCTGGCTCTCGCGACGCTCGCGACGGACTCTTCGGAGGTCCTTGTAGACCGCCAGGCCGTAGAGGAAGAACGCGAGCGTCCCGATCCCTTGGGCGACCGACATGGCGAGCATCACCGGCAGCGGCCTGGGATCGAGCATCGACCACACCATCAGGCCGAGCGCGAGCAGCGTGAGCACCGCCGACACACGCAGGAGCGTTGTCGGTTGCATGTGAATCACCCGCTTGATGTTCCGGGTGATCACGGCGCACCTCCCGCGAGCTCCGCTCTCCTGCGTGCTTCCTTGCTGAACGGGTGCGCGAAGCCGTGGCACCCCTCGCTCGCGCAGCTCACCTTGCCGGCGCGCACGTCATCGCGCGAGCTTGCGTGATCGCCGATCTTGTTGAACAGCGGATTCTCCGTCGAGTGGCAGCGCATGCACGCCTCGTTGCGGAATGGCTTCAGGATCTCGATCTTGACCAGCGATTCCTCGATCGGCATCGAGCGGTAGTGCAGCAGGTACTCGTAGACGTGCCGCATGCCGCCGAGCTTGGTGGTGATCGTGCCGAACATGCCGTAGTCCGCGTGGCACGCGTAGCAGTTCTCGTGACCGAACGAGTCGTTGCGTGCGTGGCGCGCGGCGAGCGACGTGCTGTTCGGATTCCACGAGTCCTCGCCATACGGCACCATCACGTGGCACTGCGACGCACAGAACTCGGTGGTCTTGGTCGCGTGATAGCCGGCGACGTTACCGTTCGCGGCGGTCGCGATCGGCAACACGCCGATGCCGAGTAACAAAAGCACCTTGGTCAGGCGGGTCAGTGCCGGTTTCCGGAACAGGTACCAGAGCACGAGCACCGCCGACAGCGCAGCTGTCACCAGCCCGATGAGTAGAAACGGATCAGAAAACATCGATCACTCCATCGAGGTGGCGACTCGTGCCGGCGAGATCGAACAGGGCATTGCCGAAACCGTCGACGCTGGGATGACAGGTCGCACAGTCGCGGATCGTCAGCGTCTGCGCGTGCGAGCTCGGCGGGATGCCGTGGCAGCTACCGCAGTACGCCTGATCGTCGGCGTTCCAGATCGGGACGGCGGTGCCGTGACAGGAGCTCGTGCACGTCGCGGTCGTGCGGTTCCAGCCGACCGTGGAGAGCACCTCCGCGGGTAACACGCTATCGAGGTGGCCTACCTCGGTCACGCTCTGCGGCACCCGATGACACTCGGTGCACGCGAGCGGTGCACGCAGACGCGCTCCGCCGGTGAGGTGAGCTTGATGTGCTCCGACGACGGGGTCGGTGGTCAGCGTGCTCCCGGCGAGGTTCGCGAACACGGGCGAGCTGCGATGACACCCGTTGCAGTCGGTGCCGACCTGGAGGATCCCATCGATGTGAGGCGCGGCCTTGTGACAGCTCGCGCACGCGGTCTGCGTGTGGCTGGGTGGGGGCGCACCGTGGCACGACGTGCAACCACCCACCGGCGTCGCGTCCCAACGCGGCTCCGGCGAGCTGCCGCCGCCCGCATGCAGGGCATCACCGTGGCAGTACACGTTGCTGCACGTACCGTCGGCATAGCTGGCCGGACCGTGGCGATCCGCGGGATCGAGCGTCGCGTTCGCGAGCGCACCAAAGGTGACCTCGGCCGGCGCCGGATCCGCAGCACCGTCGCGCCGCACGTGGCCCTCGGCATCCCAGCTCGCAGGCACCACGTGGCACTCGGCGCATTGCTGACCGGCGGCGCGGTGACGCGTGTGGAGACCGGTCGTCGGGCCGTCGCCGTGACACGTCCTGCACGCGTCGGGACCGCCCGCGTGGCAGTTGAGGCAGCTCACGTTCGCCGTACCACCCGCGAAGTCTTCGCCGTGGCAGGTCGCGCACAGCGCCAGGTCATAGCCGCGCTTCGCGAGGTCGTTGCCATGGAAGTTGATGCCGACCTCGCTGCTGTAGCCGTCTGGATGCACTCCGGCGGCCGGTGACGCCTCCGGGAGCTCGCGCTCCGTCGCGCAGGCCCCGAGGACGAAGATGACCACGATCCTCACGGTTTCCCGTGATAGGTCTCGACGCTGAACATCGAGCCGGTGCCGTGGCAGGTATCGCAGGCCTCGATGCCTGCCGGGGTGATGTTGACCAGCGCGTGCGCAGCTACGGCACCGGAGTCGTGACAGCTCGTGCAGATCGCGGCCTCCGGCGGTGTCTTGATCGTCTTCGTGATCGTCCAGAACGGGTCGTCGCAGAAGCTATTTTCGTCGGCGCCCGCCGGTTCGCTGCACGTCAGCTCGACCGCTGTCGACGGCAGATACACCGGCGAACGATCGAGTGGCAACGTCCACGTCTTGCCGACATGACAGCCTTCGCAGTCGGTACGAGACCGCGGGTAGCGCAGCTCGTCGAGCGCCGTCGGCGTCCCCGCCGGGTTCGCCGAGGAGGGGACAGGGAAGCCGCCGAGCACGTACGGCCCGGACAGCTCCTCACCCATGTGGATCTTGTGGATCATCACGCGGAAGTCGACGGGCTCGGCGAGCACGACGCTCGACTCGAAGCGCGCGACGCGCTCGTCATTCGCGTTGTTGGGGTTGTGGCAGACGAGGCAGTACTCCGCGTGCTTGCGGCTACCGCCGTGGAACTGGATGTCGACATGACAGCCGTTGCACTTCGCCGACGACACGATCTGACGCCGTGGCTGCGGCGTCGCGTCGGTGACCGCGAACGGCAACACCGGCGGCACGCCGCGCACACCGAAGCGCGTGGCGCCGAGCTGTAGCGAGCCCTCGATCCCGACGACGAACGTGCCGGTGGCGCCGGGCGGCAGCGAGGTGGCCACACCGGCGGGCAGCTCGTACCGGAAGATGCCATTCGGTGCGTCGACGGGTACCAGCGTGCCGACGAGACCGACGCGGCCCTGGAAGTAGCTCGCATAGTCGGTGGTCGGCCCGGCGATCGTGGCAACCAGGCTGGTCAGGGGTTGCGTCGACAGATCGCGTGGCTGACCGTTGACGGTCGCGCGGAACGTGACGTGCGGCGGCAGGCCCGGTCCGATGTTGGTCACCGACTGGAGCTCGATCGCGACGTCCAGCGCGGTCGGCGCGATCAACCCGGTGTAGTGCTTGTCGAACACGCCGGCGAGCCCGCCCGTCGACGGGTGGCACACGGCGCACGGTGCGTCATCCGGCTGCGTGCCCCCACCGTGCAGCGTCTCGTCCGCGGCGAGGGGAAGCGTGAACGAGGTGCGGTCGTGACACGACACGCACGCGGCGCGCGCCGGCTCGCGCTTCCAGCGATCGCCTTGTGCACCCGCGTGACAGGTCTCGCACCGCTGGATGTTCTGCGCCGGGCTGGTCGAGAAGCCGGGGAACGCCACCGTCGAGAAATCGTTGACCGAGCCGCCGAACCCGATGATCTGGTAGGGCGTGCCCGTCGCGACGCTCGGCAGGCCTTCGCCGCGATGGATCTTGTGGATCATCACCTTGAAGTCGACGGTGTTGCCGGACTCGGGATCGACCGCGGTGGGCGAGTGGCACACCACGCACTGCGCGGGTTCGGTGTAGCGCCCACCATGCAGGCTCAGCGTGCCGTGGCAGCCGTTGCAGCTCGCCGCGGTCACCTCCTCGCGAGGCTCGACCGGTCGCGAGGCATCCGGACGGGTCGAGGCGATCGCGCGGTCGAAGATCCGGACGCCACCGAAGGTCCGCGACGCCACCGCGATCGCCGTCTGCGTCTTGCTCGCATCGAAGCCGGTCACGGGTGCCGAGAACGTGTAGCGGTAGACGCCGGCCGCGACGTCGAGTGTCTCGAAGGTGCCGGTCGCTTCGGTGGCTGGCTGCCCTCCGGCGTTCGTGGTGTAGGTCGTGTATTGCGCGGGCGAACCATCGGGCCGCTCCGCGAGCTGACCCAGCACGAACGAGAGTGCGACCGGACCTTCGGTCAGTGGAGGAGTGGCGCGACCGTCGCGATCGAGCGCGACGCCCTGCCCGTCTGCGACGCGCACCGTGACCGCGGCGCTCGTGGTCGTGACCGCGAGATCGGAGATCGAGACCTCGAGTCCAGCACCGACCAGCCACGGTCCGGGATCAGCGATCCCGGCGTCACCTTGACCCGCTTCGCCTCCAGGGCCCGCATCGCCGGCCGGGCCTCCCGGTCCCGCTGGACCTTCCGGACCCGCTGGACCTTCGCAGCCCAACACCAACGCCAAGACGAGCACCCGCATCTTGGTCACCTCAAGCACACTGCATGCCGTCGAAATCCTGGAGGTTTTTCGAGTCGGCGCGCAATTCTTGCGATCCCTTCTGGAGGGGACGCAGGGGTTGCGTCAGCGCTGGTGCACGAGGCCGATGGCCGCGATGCGACCCGGACCGTGGCAGATCATGCACTGCTCCTGGGATCCACCGAGCACCGTGGAGCGGGGCGAGTAGAACGTCCCGCCGTTCGCCTTCATGTGGTCGAGCGCGACGGGGCTATCGTGACAGGCAGAACACGCACCGGTGATCGGGGTGATCACGAGGCTCGCGCCGGCAGCCTCGGTCGTCACGCCGGTCCCGACGTTGAACGAGAACCCGTTGCCGTAGTCGGTGACGTTGTCGGAGACGACGTACGGAGAGATCGTGAAGAACGTCGAGTTGACCAGCGGATCGCTGTTGAACTTGCCGGTCGCCACCGTCGTCAGCTCCATGTTCGTCACCGCGTTGCCGTTGGCGCTGGCGGTGAAGTCGAACGTGCCCGCCACGTGACACGTGGTGCACGTGTTGAGCGTGCCCGGGAACTCGACCTCGTCGAAGCCGGGGCCAACCTCGGCCGCGTGCCAGGTGAACGGGGTGACGCGCTTGCGCCCCGCGTGGATCGCGTGGATGAAGTACTTGCTGCCCGCGGACCAACCCGCGCTCGTGCGGTTCGGGGTGTGGCAGAACGAACAGGTCGGGCCGTCGTTGCGCTGACCGCCGTGGAACGACTCGCCGGGAGCGACGCCGAGCATGCCGTGGCAGTTGTTGCACTTCGCGTTGTCGACGATCGCGCGCCGGCCGCTGAAGCCGGTCGCGACCTTCCACACGTTCGGAGGCGGCACGCTGAGACCACCTTGCGCCTTGCCGTCGGCCGGGTCGTTCGGGTGGAACGGGTACGCGGCGACGTTGGTCTGCACCAGCGGCGGCGCGCTCGCCAGCGAGTAGGTGTAGCCGACGCCGCCGGTGAGCATCGTCCCGGTCGTCGGGATCCGGGCACCGGTGAGGCGGATCGTGTAGTAGCCGTTCCCATCGGGGCCGGTCAGCGTACCGGCGCCGGTGCCAGTCGCGCTGCCATCCCAGATCTTCTTGATGTAGCCACTCGCTGCCGCGTTGAAGTCAGACGGTGCAGCGATGTTGTCCTGTGGGACCGCGAACGCGAAGTACACGCTCGGCGAGCCGACGAAGTCGGGCATCAGCTCGGTGACGAGGTTCGGGACGAAGACGTTGAACACCACCCCAGTGCCATTACGCAGCAGCTTGAACGTGATCTGCGGACGCTTGATGCTGTTCGCATCGAGCACCGCGTCGACGCTCTTGACGTCGTAGGTGATGACGTCGGCACCCTCCGGCTTGAACCCGGCGGAGGCGACGAACGCGGCGTTGGTGTTGTTGTTGGTGCCGCCGACGAGCCACGCGTTGTTCGGATCCGGCGGGATCACGGGATCGTGGTAGCGCGTGGTCGCGAACGGCCTGTCCGGACCGTGGCAGGTCGCGCACGTATCATCGGCGACGGCTCCACCGACGTGGTTGCACGGCAGCGGCTTACCGTCGGCACCGCGCGCGAGCTGCCCGACGATGCCGCAGAACGGGAGCGCCGTGGTCGTGAACGACACGTAGTCGTGGCAGCCCTTGCACGAGATCACCTTCGGGTTCGTCAGGATCTGCGCCTCCTGCGCCGCACCGCCGTGGCAGGTGTCGCACTTGCGAATGTCCTGCGGATAGGTCGCCGCGATGCCGTGGAACAGGTTCGCCGTCGCGACCTGCGCACCGTTGTGGATGCGGTGGACGAAGCTCGCCGAGTCGGCGAGTACGTTCGAAGCGCGATCGGGGCTGTGGCAGACGTTGCACATCTCCGCCGCGACGCGACCGCCACCGTGGAACACCGCGGCGCTCGCGGTCTCCGCCTTGAACTTCCCGTGGCAGCTATCGCAGCGGTCCTGCTTGACGATCTCGCGATCGAGCGGTGCGCTGGCTCCGCTCGGCACGTAGTACTTCGCCTCGTTGTCGGCGGAGAACGTGTTCGCGTTGGTCTGGAACACCAGGTCGGTCTGCCGCGTCGCCTGCAGCCAGACGACGTGCGTCGCGTCGAGCTTGGTGGGGTCGTACGCGACCGGGACGGCACCGCCGGCGCCCGCCACGGTGGGGAACGTGTACGTGTAGCTACCGGCGCCGAGGCCGTTCTCGACGAGCGTGCCCTGACCGGTGGCCGAGTTGTACATCGTCGGGTTCTTCGTCGTGGTCCCCGACTTCGTGAAGGTGACCAGCGGAGACACGATGTTCGTCGTCGCGTCCTTGGTGAAGTAGCTGAGCGAGAACCGCGGCAGGATGGGCGTGTTCACCGAGTAGATGCCGGTGGTGTCGAGCGGGAAGCCGCGATCGTCACGCATCGTGAAGCGAACCGTGATCGGCTCGGTGAGGGAGGCGCCGGCGATCGTGACGTTGATGCCGGTGCTGGGCGAGATCGCGCCCGCGGGACCGAACGTGCAGACGAACGAGGTCGCATCGGGATCCACCTCGGACGGGTCGAGCGTGCCGTTGTTGTCGAGGTCGAGCCCGGTGTCGAGCTGGGTGCCCCCGAACGGGCAATTCACGCCGGCCTCCTCGGGACTGGTGGCGACCAGCGCCGACGTCCCCTCGCCGTTGCACACGTAGGAGGTGTTGGCGGCGACGACCTCACTGTCGTCGAGGGTGCCGTTGCCATTGGCATCGGTACCGACCTCGACCTCGATGCCGCCGAAGGCGCAGTGGTCGCCGGCCGGCTCCACGCCGGTACGGGTCAGCGCCTGCGCACCTGGGTCACCCGGTGGTCCCGCCTCGCCGGCCTTACCGTCTTCGCCCGTGCACGCCACGAGCAACACCGTCACTAGAACAAGCTTGCGCATCGACACTCGTCACACCACACCGCGTGCCAACCACAGCGGGCGGGAGCCCTCCAATTCGCGCAAGTCCTGCGAGCGCCTTCCGGCCGACCCGCAGGAACTGCGATCAGCCGCCATGCTCGATGCTGACCAGATCGTCGCGGAGGATCCGGCTGGAGAGGAAGTAGCGCTCCTCGGCATCGAGGTGGGAGCGCAGGTTCGAGATCACCTCGCGAAGCTGTCCGGTCACCCACCCGTCGAGTCGGCCGCGAATCGCCCCGTGCTCGTGGATGTGCTCCTCGACCATCTTGTCGATGCGAACGTCTCCGAAGGCATCCTGTGCGAGCAGGATCGGTCGCAGCATCTGCTCCTCGAACTTGTTGTGCATCTCGAACGCGATCCGCAGCTTCGCGACTTCACGGGTCAGCTCGGTCGGGGGGGCGCCGCTGCGGTCGATGGCCTCGGCCAGCTCCTCGCAGTGCTCCATCATGCCGCGCAGCGTCGCGTGTTGCGCGAGGAGCTCGACGAGAGCGGTGCTCGGCGTGTACGTCATAATAAACTGCCTCTCAGATCGTGGTGGAGTAGCGCTTCGTGGCTGGATCGAAGTAGCGGTCGAACGCCATGCAGACGTTGCGCACCAACAGCCGCCCCATCGGTGTGGTGGTGATCCGTCGATGCTCGCGGTCGTAACTCGCGAGGTCGGGCATCTGCCGGATCACCTCGAGCTCGAGCGCGAAGTACGCCTCGGGATCGAGCGCGAGCTTGCAGTCCGTGGCGATCTGCTGGAGATCGACCTCGCCATTGCACATCAGCGTGCGAATCACCGCACCGCGCGTCTGGTCATCTTCGTCGAGCACGTAGCCGCGGTCGATCGGGAGATCCTGACTCGAGATGTCGCGCTCCCAGGCGGCGAGCTCGGCATGATTCTGCCAGTACATCCGCGGCGTCGACGAGATCGCCGACGTGCCGACCCCGATCACGGTGTCCGCACGATGCTCGACGTAGCCCTGGAACGTCCGGGTCATCCGGCGTTCGCGCGCTGCCACGGCGAGGCGGGATCCCGGCTTCGCGAAGTGGTCGAGCCCGAGGTGGACGTAGCCCGCACGCTCGAACTGTTCGATCGCGAGGAGCAGCAGGCTCGCGCGCTCGTAGCGATCGAGGACCCGACCGGCACGCTCGACGAGGCGCTGGCGCGGCAGCTTGTCGGGGAGGTGGGCATAGCCGAACAGCGCGACGCGATCCGGTGCGAGTGCGAGGACGTGCGTCAGCGTCTCGAGGAAGCTGGGCTCGGTCTGGAACGGCAGCCCGTAGACGATGTCGATGTTGATATCGTCGAAGCCGCACGCGCGAGCGCGCTCGACGAGCCACCGGGTCTGCACGACCGATTGATGGCGCCGGATCGCGTCCTGGACCGCCTCCGAGAAGTCCTGCACGCCCATGCTGAGCGACCGGAAGCCGAGGTTCGCGAGGGTCTCGAGTTGCGCCGAGGTCGTGTTTCGAGGATCGAGCTCGATGGAGCGACGGGTCTCGGGGGAGCTCGAGAAGTAGCGGTCGACCGTGTGGAGCAGCGTGCGCAGCTGCTGCGGTGCGAGGAAGTTCGGCGACCCGCCACCGAGCGCGATCTCGGTCACCGGTGAGGCGTGGAGCCATCCCGAGACCAGCGCCAGCTCGGTGGCGAGCTGGTCGACGTACCGCACGCCGCGGTTCTGGTCGCGCGTCGGGATCACGTTGCAGCCGCAATACGCACACACCGATCGACAGAACGGAATGTGGAGGTACAGCGACACGGCTTCGCCCGACTGCGCCACGTGGGCGAGCTCCCGCCGCACGCGATCCTGCGACAACGGCCCGAACTCCGTGGCCGGTGGGTAGCTGGTGTACCTGGGCCCGCGACTCGCACGGTCGGCGACGCAGGCGATGGTGTGGTCATCACGTGGCAAGATCACGCAGCAAATTCATCAAGCCCCATGCCCGGCCCCTGCGTCGGATCCGCGCAAGCCGTGCGTGGAGCGTCGCAATCCCCGTCGGATCACGCAGCCCGTGCGCAGCCGGCGCGGGCCGTCCCGGGCATGGGCGATGCACCGAGTCCCGACATGCTGATGCCGCTGATCTCGCGATACATGACTCGCCAGCCGTGGACGATTCGCCATGATGCATCGCTGTCGCAGGCGAAGGAGATGATGCGGAAGCATCAGATCCGGCACTTGCCGGTGCTCGACGCCGGGAAGCTCGTCGGCATCGTCAGCGAGCGCGATGTGTTCCGACTCGAGAAGCTCCCGCATTTCGACGGCCACTTCACCGTCGAAGACGCGATGAGCGAGGACGTCTACACCGCCAACGTCGACGAGCCCATCGACCAGATCGTCGAAGCCATGGCAGAGCACAAGTACGGCTCTGCCGTCGTGATGAACCGCCACACCGTCGAAGGCATCTTCACGACCGTCGACGGGATGCGGG
This sequence comes from Deltaproteobacteria bacterium, assembly GCA_031385555.1. GTDB lineage: Bacteria > Myxococcota_A > Polyangia > Haliangiales > Haliangiaceae > JABFXX01. The sequence goes on from JANNBP010000328.1 coordinate 72,413, forward strand.
TGCTCACCGAGGTGTTGCGCCGCGTCGCCTGACGTCGCGGTACGCCACTACTTCTTCGCCGGCAGCATGACGGCCTGATAGAGCCGCTTGGCGTCGAGGTACTTCTTGATCGACGCCTTGACGTTCGCGACGGTCATCCGGTCGAGCATCGGCTTCGGATCGAGCACGAGGTTCGGGTCGTCACCGAACCTCGCCGTCGACTCGAGCCAGCCGAGCCAGAACGAGTTGGTCTTGAGCTGGACCTCGCGCTCGCGCTCGTAGCCCTTGCGGACCTTGTCGAGGTAGCTCTCGTCGATCCCGTTCTTCAAGACCTTCGCGACCTCCGCGTTCGCAGCCTTGATCAGCTCGTCGACGCGCGTCGGATCGGCGCCGAAGCTGATCGAGAACGTGCGCTCCTGGTGCGGCGACCGCGACAGCCCACCGCCGGCACCGACGCCGTAGACGCCGCCGAGATCCTCGCGCATGACCTCGCGCAGCCGGACCGACAGCACGCGGGACAGCACGTACATGTCGCGGTCCTTGTCTCGCGTCCACGCTTCCTCACCGTGGAACATGATCGACACGCGGGCCTTCGGTTCCTGACCGAGGGCCCAGCTCCGCTTGACCACCCCACCGACGCGACGGACGCCCGGGTCTTTCTCCTTCTCCGTGCGACCCTTGCTCGGCAGGCTCGCGAGGTAGGTCTCGACGAGCGGCCTCAGCTTCGCGAGATCGATCGTGCCGACGATGACGAACGTGAAGTCGCCGATGTCGGCGAACCGATCCTTGTAGAACGCGAGCGCCTTGTCGACGTCGACCTTCGCGACGTCGCCGGCCTTCGTCGCCTTGCGTCGGATGTTGTTCTGGTACAGCACGTCGCCCGATTGGACGCTGAACTGGTAGTCCGGACTCTTCTCGCGGTTGAGCAGATTTTCGGTCAGGTTCGTGCGCCACACCGCGATCGCGTCGTCATCCTTGCGCGGCGCCGTGATGCGGAGGTAGAGCAGCTGGAACATGGTCTCGAGGTCGCGCACCGATGCGCGGCCGCTCACCGACTCGGTGACCTCGTTGATCGAGGTGTTGGCGCTCGCCTGCTTGCCGGTGAGCAACTTGCCAAGCGCCTCGACGTCGAACTCGGCGACGCCACCGAGGCCGGCGATGGTGTCGGCGAACTTCGCGGTCGGATACGCCGCGTCCGTGACGGTCGACAGCCCCCCCGGCGACGTGCCCGACAACAACACGGCGTCCGCATCGAAGTCGCTCGGGCGCACGATCACGCGCGCGCCGTTCGACAGCTTCCACTCCGTGGTGCCGAGCTTGTCGTTCTTCGTCTCCTTCGTGATCGTGCCGGGTTTCGGCAGCGATGCCATCAGCGCGCTCGGCGGTGCCTTGTCGACCCACGGCTCGAGCTTCTGCTTCGCGACCTCGTCGATCACGGCGCGCAGCTTGTCCTGCGTCGGGGCCGGCTTGTCGTCGGGACCGGAGTACAGGATAACCCGGTTGTCCGGACCACCCGCACCGCGCGCGAGCTGGTTGAGCTCGGCGAGCGCGACTCCGGGAAGCAGGCGAAGGGCGAGATCGCGCTCGGCGATCGGCCCGATCACGAACTCGCCCTCGAAGAAGTTCCGGATCAGCTCCTGCGCCTGCGGCCACGACTGCGCGGTGGGCGCATCGAGCGCGCCTTGCTCGTACGCGCGTCCGAACGCGGTCTTCGCGCGATCGAGCTCACCCTGCGTGAAGCCATGCTGCTCGACGCGCAGCACCTCGGTGAACAGCGCGCGCAACGCCTCCTCGACCTGGCCGTTCTTGATCGTGGCGTTGAGGGAGAACGCGTCGATCTCCCGCGTCTGCGCGCCAAAGCCCGCGCCGGCACCCTGGAACGCGGCGTCCTTCTTGCGCGCGATCAGCCGCATCCGCTCGTTGATGATCCGGCCGTACAGCTGCTCGGCGAGCTGGCGGCGAAAGTCTGCCTCGGTCACCTGCTTGCGACTCGGCACCAGGTTGAGCACCGAGATGCCCTGGCTCGTCTGCTCGTGATCGGTCTCGATCGAGATCCGTGTCCCCTGACTCTTCGGCACCTCGCCGACGGGGCGGCTGCGCTCCTTGGGCGGCGCCTTGAGATCACCGAACTTCGCCTGGATCTCCTTCTCGATCGCCGCCGAGTCGTCGAAGTCACCAACGACGATCACCGCCATCAGATCGGGGCGATAGAAGTCCTTGTAGTAACGATACAGCGTGTCGCGCGGCGCCTTCCTGAGCGTGTCGGCGAGGCCAATCGTGATCCTGTCCGCGTAGCGCGAGCCCTTGAACAGCACCTTGACGTGCTTGTCGAACAACCGCCGGCCGGCGCCGAGCCCGAGCCGCCACTCCTCGAGCACGACCCCGCGCTCCTTGTCGACCTCGTTCGGATCGAACACCACATCCGCGCTCCAGTCGCGCAGCACGTCGAAGCCCTTGGAGACGATCTTCGCGTCGTCGGTGGGGACCTCGAGCTGATAGACCGTCTCGTCCCAGCTCGTGTACGCGTTGAGGTCGGCGCCGAAGCGCATCCCGATGCCCTCGATGTACTTGATGATGTCGTCCTTCGGGAACCGCTTGGTCCCGTTGAACGCCATGTGCTCGACGAAGTGCGCGAGCCCGCGCTGATCGTCGTCTTCCTGCACCGAGCCCGAGTTGACGGCGAGCCACAGCAGGACGCGCTTGTCGGGCTTCTTGTTCTTGTGGATGTAGTAGGTGAGCCCGTTGGGCAGCACGCCCTTCTTGACGTCGGTCCAGATCGGCAGCGCCGGATCGGCGGGAGCAGTCGGTGGTCTTTGCGTCGTGTCGACCGGCTTGAGGTCGACGACCGGATCGGGAGGCCTCGGAGTTGGCTGCTTGGATCCACCACTGCAAGCCGCGAGCGCGACGAGCACAATACCCAGACGGTTCATGGCGCCGAGGGTGCCACGACCGCTACCCCAGTGCATCCCGAGAACCAGCCCGTGACGCCCCTGAGTCAGTGCCGCGAACGGGCGACCCTGAGGTCGTCTGAACGACGAAGTCATCGAACGGTTCCGGGTCATCGCGCTCGATCGAATCGAGCGCCTCGAGCTCGCGTGGGCCAGGCTCACGTCCGAGCCGCACGACGCCGCGATCGCCGCCACGCTGGAGCGCGAGCTCCACACGCTCAAGGGCGAGGCGCGGATGGTCGGGTTCGTCGACGTCGACCTCGTCGCGCACAAGCTCGAGGACCTGCTCGATGTCTGCCGCGAGCTCCAGATCTCCGACGACGTCGATCTCGTCGTCACGATGGCGTTCCGCTTCATGACGATGCTGATCCGCAAGAAGGCGGGACAGACGCTCGGCGGCATCGACCTGCCGGGGTTCGTGCGGCAACTCGACAGCGTCATCAAGGAGACCGGCAAGCAGGATGTGCGTGGGCGCAGCGCGACCTCGCCGCTGAGCCGCGAGCCCCGCGAGCTGGGCTCCGGCAAGGGCTCGGGGCACGGTCCCGAGAAGATGTCTCGCGACCGGCTCGCCGACATCGCACTCGAGTTGTTCCTCGAGCTAGCGAGTGGCCGCGAGTCGCGACGGATCCGCCACGCGTGGCACCAGCTCCGCGACTCGCTGTCGCCCGCCGAGCCCGAGCTCCTCGCACCGGTGCTCGCGAAGCACGAGCAAGGTGCACGCGACCTCGCCCACGAGCTCGGCAAGCTCGTGACCTTCGAATTCCTCCTCGACTCCGAGGCGCGCGCGCCGGCCTCGATCGTCCACACGCTCGACCTCGCGGCGCTGCACCTGGTCCGCAACGCCGTCGATCACGGCATCGAGCTCGCGCAGGATCGGATCGCCGCCGGCAAGCCCGACGACGGCATGATCCGGGTCCGCTGCATCGTCGAACAAGCGCGCGTCGTGCTCGAGGTCGACGACGACGGTCGCGGGATCGATTTTCCGAGCGTGCGCGCCAGCGGGATCGAGCTCGGGCTCCTGACCTCCGAGGCCACGCCGACGGCCGCCGAGCTGTCGAAGCTGCTGTTCCATCCCGGCCTGACCACGCGCGCGCACGCGACGTCGGTGTCGGGCCGCGGCATCGGCCTCGATGCGGTGCACGGTCAGGTCAGCGCCGTCGGTGGCGAGGTGCAAGTCGCCTCGGAGCCCGGCCAGGGCACGTCGTGGACGATCTCGGTGCCGTCGCCGCTGCGGCGGTTTCGCGTCCATCGGTTCACCGTGCGCGGCACCTCGATCCCGTTCGCGGTGCCTGCCGACTGGGCGATCGAGGTCGAGGCCGCGGCGAATGACACGATCGATCTCGTCGACGAATTGGGGATCGGGCCGCCGACCGCGAATCCGATGACCTACGAGCTGACGCGCGGCGAGGCGATCGTCCGGATCGGTGCGGCGGGCGAGCCGGTCGAGGTCGAGGCTCGCTGGTTGGTGGCGACGGGTGCCGATGCGCTTGTTGGCGTCGCCGCGATCGACGGTGTCGAGTGTCTCGTCCTCAAGCCCGAGCTGTTGATCGCGAGCACGGGCAAGGTCGCGATCGTCGACGACAGCGAGATCATCCGCGAGCTCGTGCGGTTCAGCCTGCAGCCGTACGGCATCGAGGTGATCGCGTTCGACGCGCCCGGTCCGCTCGTCGACACGCTCGCCGTCACGCCGGTACAGCTCGTGCTGCTCGACCTCTCGTTCAAGGGCATCGACATCCCGCAGCTGGTGCGACGAATCAAGACCGCCCTCCCCGGCTGCGCGGTGTATCTCCACTCGGATCGCACGCCGATCGAGCTCGCGCGGATCGCCGAGAGCTCGGGGGCCGACGGCCACCTCGCGAAGGCGCTCGGCCGCGAGCAGTTCGTGACGCGCGTGCTCAAGATCCTGCGCCGACGCTGATCTTGTCGAGGTCGAACAGCGCGGCGAGCTCGTCTTCCTTCGCCTGCGCATCGCGACGACCGAGCTCGATCAGGTCCGCGGCGAACCCACCGTCGAACAGCAGGTAGGACAGCAGATCGTTCTCGCGACGCGCTTCTCCGCCGGCGAGGCGCGAGATCAACTGCTGCGCGACGATCCCGCGCAGCCGCAACCGACCGGAATTGACGAAGTCCGACGCCAGTGCGCCGATGTCTTCCGACGGGCGGATGTGGACGGCGTGGATCCGGCGCAGCGGCGCACCGCGATTCTTGATCAGCGCCTGGTTCATCATCGTCTCGAAATTTTCGCCGAACGACTCGCGGCCGGCATCGAGGATCATGTTGATCCGCTGCATGCGCTGGAGATCGTATTCGGTGTGATCGAGGAGCAGCGCGTTGAGTGCCTTGCCGGCGAGGAACAGCGGCTTGGGGAACGCCTCGACGTGATCGCGCGCGACCTCCTCCGACACCGGCGTGACGTGCTTGAGCGAGATCAGCAGCAGGCGATCGGCGCCGAGCCGGATCGCGGGCGACATCGGCGTGTTCTGACGGAGACCACCGTCGGTGAAGAACTCCTCGCCGATCTTGACCGACGGGAACAGCATCGGGATCGCCGCCGATGCCAGCACGTGGCGAGGTCCTATCCTGGCGGCGCGATGGCGGACAAACGGATCGCGGCTCCACTCGCGCGGCACTGGCTCGGCGCTCGACAGGAACACCATCGTGTGGCCGCTGCCGACGTGGGTCGCCGACACCGAGATCGCGTGGAGGTGCCGCTCGCGCAGGTTGCGATCGATGCCGCGCCACGGGATATGGCGGACCACGAACCGCTCGAGCCCGCTGGTGTCGAGCATGCCGCCGTAGCGGAAGCTGCCGGGATCGGGTGGCGGCGGATCCCCACCCATCACCATCTTCATGGCGCGCAGCAGGTCGCGGGCCTTGAGGCTGATCAGCTCCTCGATCTGGAGCTTGCGCCACGCCGTCACCATGAGCTCCGCCTGCGCGCGCGGGTCCTCCTGGGTCGCGGCCATGAAGGCGGCGTTGATCGCACCCACGCTGGTCCCGGTGATGATGTCGATCGGCGCGTGGCGACCCATCCGCTTCGCGAGATCGGTCCTCAGGTAGTGAATGATTCCGGCTTCGTAGGCGCCGCGAGAGCCGCCACCCGAGAGCACGATGCCGATCTTCGGTCGGGGCTGCCCCGGTGCTTTCACTGCCCTCGATTGTAGACGCAACTCTCGGGGGCCGTGGTTGTCTTTTGGCCATGACGCGCGCCGCGCTGGTTTGCTGCTTATTGATGCCCCTCACGGCGGAAGCCACCAGCTTCGAGGAGTACGGCGCGGGTGTGCGGCCCCGGGCCGCCGAGCAGCTCTCGGAGTCGAGCTGTGATCTGACGGTGGCCCTGCGCGGTGCGGTCGCGTCGGTCGAGCTCACCCAGCGCATCGTCAATGCCGGGGTGAACCCGCTCGCCTCGCTCCATCGCTTCACGCTACCGAAGGGCGCGGCGATCACCGGCTTCGCCGTCAAGGCCGACAAGGCCGTGCCGGTCGCAGCCACGTTTCGCAGCGAGCTCGTCGAAGCGGCGGCCGTGCTCGGCGCGGATCCCGCGGTGCTCCGCAAGGTCGGCGAGGACGAGTACGAGATCCTCGCGCAGCCGTTCGTCGGCGAGCTCGTGCTGACCACGAAGTACGCGATGCTCGCGGCGACGCGATCGAGCACGCTGCGCGTCGTGGTGCCGGGACGCGTCGCGGCCGCGAAGCTGGCGACCTGCAAGGGCGCGATCCGCGCGACGCCGGGACCGAGCACCGCGGTGACCGCGTTCCGCGTCGACAACGCGCTCGCCGGCAATCGCGCCTCGGCGGCGTTCTCGCTGGGAGCGAAGGATGTCGCGATCGAGGTCGAGCTCGCGATCTCGGGCACCTCGCCGGTGGTGTGGCAGCAAGCCCAGACGCTGACGGACGGCACCACGGCGACGCTCGTCACCGTGCTCGGTCCGCTCGTCAAGGCCGCGGCCGCGCGCAAGGTCGTGCTGTTGATCGACGTGTCGCGCAGCATGGACCTCGTCGGCAGACCGAACGTGGTCAAGGTGGTCAAGGCGCTCGGCGGTGCGCTGCCGGCCGGCTCCGAGATCGAGGCGATCCTGTTCGATCGCACGGCGACCCGCGTGTTCAACGCGCTGCGGCCCGCGAACGGCGAGAACCTCGCCGCGATCGAGGCGGCGCTCGCGAAGCGTGGTGCCGTCAACGGCAGCGATCTCGTCGGGGCGTTCCTGCTGGCGAAGACCGTGATCGCCGGCGAGCGCGGGCAACCGATGATCGTCGCGATCACCGACGGGGTCACCGGCGAGCTCGCGGATGGGACGCTGACGAAGGCCCTCGGCACCACGGCCTCCGCCGTCGACGTCCACGCGATCGTGCTCGATCCCGCACGCACGAAGAGCCCCGGTGCGCCGGTGTTGCGCAGCCCGGTCAACGCGTACGGGGGTGCCTACGTCGAGGTTCACACCGACGAGCTCGATGATGCGCTGACCGCGATCGACGACTGGTTGCGGCCGTCGTGGCTCGAGCTCGCCCTCGGCGATCACGAGATCCCCACCGAGCTGCGCAGTGGCGCGGGCTTCACCACGCTGCTCGTCGGCAAGCCGCAGGCGCTGACGCTCGAGGGTCACGCGACCGCCGCGTTCGTCTCGCCCGCGCGTCCCGGGCCCGTGGCTCCGATCGGCGTGTTCGCGCAACCGATCGTCACCGACGACAAGGCCCTCGCGGTGCTCGCCACCCAGGGACGGATCGCGAACAACCGGATCGCGATGATCCGCGGTGGTGGTCGCTACGATCGCAGCATCGCGATCTCCGATCCGCCGCACTCCGCGCCGCTCTCCCCGTCGGCCGCGCCGATCGCTGCGAGCGCGATCGCGCGGATCACGCTCGAGCGGATGTTCCGCGAACAGCTCCAGCCCAGGGCCTACGTCTGCTACCAGCGCGGCATCCAGCGCAACACCAAGCTCGCCGCGCAGGTCCGCTTCAAGCTCCGCATGGGGCGCGGCGAGGTCAGCGACGTCGAGCTGACGCAGCAGTCCGGCGATCCCGAGTTCGACAAGTGCCTCGTCGATGCCGCGTACCTGATGACGCCGCCGCTCCCCGACTTCTCCGTCAACGCCGATGACCAGACCGTCGCGAACTATCCGCTGTCGTTCGCGCAGCGTCAGGATCAGCCGGTGATCGTCCCCGGCGACGCCGACTCCGAATCGCCGATCGACATCGACGCCGTCGAGGGCGGGGTGCCCGGCGCGCGCAAGATCGTGAAGCCCGACACCAAGACGCCGCTCGGTGGGATGAGGCCACCGAAGTCGCCGTGAGCTAGAGTCCGAGTGATGTGTCGCAGCATTCGCCCCCTGTTCAACTTCGAGCCGCCCGCGACGGAGGACGAGATGCTCGCGGCGGCGTTGCAGTACGTGCGCAAGGTCAGCGGAACGCGCCAGCCGGCGGGGAAGAACGTCGCGGTGTTCGACAAGGCCGTGCAGGACATCGCGAAGGCGACGCGGGCGCTGGTGTTCTCGTTGGAGACCAAGGCCGACCCGAAGAATCGTGAAGAGGAAGCTGCGAAGGCGAAGGTCAAGGCGCAGAAGCGCTACGGCTGACCGTTCCAAGGGGACTGTCTTCAGATCCTTAACTTCCGATCAGCAACCTCGCGGAATTCCTTTCGCGACTGGGGACGGTCCTCACAAACGCGGTGAGGCGTGA
>JANNBP010000346.1:0-4078 GCA_031385555.1 Deltaproteobacteria bacterium
TTCATCGAAAACCAGTCGAATCGCGAAACCTGCGTCGCTGGGCGGCGGCTTCGCAGGTGATCGACGCACCCGGACTGCATGACGCAGATGACGGGTCTCGTCGTCCCACGGTAGTATCTCGATCACTGCGGTCGGAAGCCCCCGAGACATCAGCTCCTTGTTGATCTGACCACCGAACGCGTTGCTACCGCGGGCCTTCTGATGACGTGGCAGAACGAACGGAGAGAAGCTCGTCCACGTGTGGGAGCCCGACGGGGAGCCGAGCAGCGATCTGATGCCGTTACTCAACGGCGGCGGTAGTGCGCGCAAGTCGTCGAGGTCTCCCTGCCCGGCCAACGCAACCTGAAGCTCGCCAACGCCACCCTTGGTCCATGTTCGTTTGAGACCACGGAGCGCCCGCTGCGCAGTGGGTCCGAGCCCCATCGGTGAATGGACGACAATATGGTCCAGGTGGCCATCGCCATCGAGATCGACGGGCAACAGATGAGCATGCCGATGCCCGGTCAGCGGTGTTCCGTTTGCATCCCGGCCAGTCAGCTCCGGACAATCGACTTGTGTCCCGCGTCCAGCGCGGGCGACGATTGCGCGGTGGAATAGTTCAGCTTGAGGTAGCGCTCGCACGCACGACGGGAGTGCCGAGCGACTTCCACTCGGTGTCGTTAGAGCGAGAAGCATCGTCGTGACCCTTGCCGGTTGCTTCCGTACGGCAACGGTTGGTGGCCCCACGGCTAACGCGTCGCTTCGGCGCCAATACAAGACTCGGCGCGAGCCCGGTGGCTGACTCCACCGATGGCGCTGCCACCACGCCGTATCTCGCTGCAACGCATCCACCAGGTCGGCTGGATATGGAGCGATCGCGGCAGCGCGCTCCCTCTCAAGCTTCTTCCCGACTTTCTTCGACTCTAGGGGCAGCGGGAACGGCTCGAGGGCTTTCGCCACCCTCGATTCGCGCCAAGCCTTGTAGATGTTGGTCGGCTCGCAGGCGAACAGCGAGACCTGCTCCCATCCACGCTCGCGATGATGACCATCGACATGTGGGAACGCGTCGGTGCCGATCGGCAACTCGGCATCGTCGCCGATCGATTCGGCAATCACCCAGCTCTCGCTACGGCCAAGGTATCCGAGATGCCGCGCCAACTCCGCGAACAGCACAGTTGCTTCTTCGTCGAGTTGGCAATCCCATCGGACCGCCAAAGCTCCGTCGCCGACATCGGCCCAGGCGTCGAACACCAGCGTGGTCTTCTCCCGACCCATCTCGAACACGCCGAGCGGCATGAAGTGCCGGCTATGGGCGACACTTGCAGAAGGCAAACGATAGACAGGCTGCTTCTCTGCAAGAGTCTCGATCAACCGCCGTGCTACCGACGGCAGTTCCGTCCATCCTTGCGTTGCGTATCCACAGGCGATTAGTGCACGGAGTAGCCGCCATGGGCTCGGCGGCCATTCGACAAGTCCTTCGTTGACGTGATGTCCCCATGGGGTCGCGTGATAGCGACCGGCAGGGAAACGCAGCAACAGCGTCGGCATCGCTACTCCTCGCCGCTGGCGTCATCCTCGTCGGACACGTCGTCATCCGACTCAGCTTCGCGCCGTTCTTTGGCTTCATCCTTACCCTTCTTTAACTCACCATCGAACTTGATGGTCGTGTGGGTCATCAAGTCCTTGCACTCGCCGATCGCTGCTGACAGGGCACGCTCGAGATCGTCGAGCTTGGGCAGGTGGAATTCAGGACGTAGTGCCACGATCGCATCGCGATTGACCACCTCGAGATCACACGCGGTTCGGAGCCGCAGATCGCCGTCGAGGAGGCGACGCACACGATGCAGAGCGAGAACAACGAGGAAACGCTCGACAGGGGTACCCAGTCCGTAGCCGCGGATCTGCGCGAGGTCGAGGTTGATGTGGCACGTGATGCGCTCGGCGGTGAACTCATCACGCGCGAACGGAACATTCCCGAAGCCCTCCTTCGTGACGCCCGAAGGATTCACGTGATCATTCTTGACTCCGCCCGAAGCGGCGACGCGGACACCCGATGCCTCGATGAACGCCGAGAGCGCTCGAGCTACGCGCAGTCGCCCACCCGCGAGCTCCTTCTTTGCCAGGAACACGCCGTGAATCAGGCTACCAACGTCGTAGCGAAGCAAGACAGTGGCGAGCAGCTTTCGATCGATTGGGCCTTCCGCAAGACCGCCAAGGTCCTTCTTCAGCTTTTCGACGAAGGACGTGTCCTGCTTGTTCTCGAGCAAGTAGGGACTGTTCAGTCGGTGTGACTCGAGCATCGTGTCGGTGAGAAATGCGCTCTTCCTCGTCACAGTGACGTGCGAGATGCCAGCGAGTGCCTTGATAGGTTTGTTCTCCGAGGCATCCCAGCAGGTCGTCTCGAGCCGGTTGGCCATACTCTGGGCGCTCTCGACCAAGAGCTTTGGACCCTCTTTGCTTTGATAGGTCGCGGCGCCGAGGCTTGGAAACCCGGTCGGTTGAAACCGATCGCCCTGCACTGTACTGAGGCCGACGCTGAACAGCACGCGAGTGGACTTTTCAAGAGCAGTGAGGTCGAGAGTCATGGATTCTCCTGATGGTTCATCGGCGGCTCGTGGTCTCGAAGAACCGAGCCATCTCGCGGGCCGAGTGGTGACTGATCGGGAAGACAAGCGCAGCTCCCCACAACAACGCGGTCGCATGATCGGTAGTCGCCGCTCGAATCGGCGGACGAATTCCCGCGGATTGCAGGCGACGCAAAGCCGCATCGATAGCCGTGGCGGCGTCTCCGGATCGCAGGCGACGAATGATCGCCTCGTCGGCAGGAATGGTGCGATTCTCGTCGAGCGGCCATGGAAGGTAGGTCAAGCGCAGGGCTACCCATGCCTCATCAGGCCATGCCCCCGTTGGGGATTTCTCAGACCGCAGCGGAATCGTGCGCTCCCAACGCAGTGCCATGAACGCACGAGCCAGGGCGGAGACCCGATCGAGGTCAACTTCCCCCGCGATGACCGCACCAAGGTCGCTCGGATGTGCCTCGCATCCTCGAGCAGCGACTAGTGGCAAACGTCGTTGACCATGATCGGCCGCCTCGATGAGGCGTCGCTCGACGAGGGCACTGAAGTCGGCGATCGCGTTGCGACCATCGATGACGACGCGCGGATCTCGGAGAAGGCGCTTATCCTTCTCGCGAAACCGACGCGCACCCATCTCGAGAGGTAGCCAGTGGTAGCGAACGGGATCGTCGGCGCGTCCGTCCCGCTGATACCCCGCTGCAGCGCTTCCGAGTGCACGGGCGAGCCTCCACTCCCTGCTTCCGTCGTCCGTCGCAGCAAGCCACTCCGGTGACAGGGGTGGAATCGGTCCTGACTTGATCGCCGTGCCGCTGACTTGGACCGACTCAACGGCGGAAGCCGCGAGCAACACGGCTTGCCATCGCTCGGGACTATGGTCATGCGTCAGCGCGGCGAATACATTGTCGGCGAATCGGCGCTCGACCTGAACCAGCCGGGCGGGTGCATTCTTGTCGCGCGCGAGGCGCTGAAGGCGGTCAAGCCACGGAGCGAGGTCATCGACGAGCCGAGACAAGGGTCTGCAGACCACATCGACGTGGCCCAATGGAACGGCGAGGTTTGACTGGCCATTCCTCTCTAGAAAGCCAAACCGCGTGTAGCGTTGAACACCACGCGCGCCGCCAAGGCGAGCAATGGCCCGGACGACATCGACCGGGCGATGCGCGGTCGCTCGGCCAAGTTGCATGCGCGCTTCGCCAAACATGGCCTGTAGGTCAGGGGCAGTGCTGGGTCGACTCCAGATAGGCATCCACTGCTCACCGCGTTGAGCTTTCTCGTCGCCACCGCTGCCGTGACCGACCGTATGAGCACGCACCGCGAACGGCGCACTGGCTCGACTGGAAGCGGCTGGATCAAGACGGCGGGTCGAACGCGCGCTGAAGACGATCGCGCCCTCCATCATCAAGAGAAAGTCCCAAGGGTTGACGAAACTCTCCCCAACGGGACCTGTCGTCGCGTTGGCTCCGCCCGCCCGGCCGGGAAGGAACTGTCCGCTCGCGGCCTTCGGAATGTTTCGCGTCGGTGCG
>JANNBP010000350.1:0-4430 GCA_031385555.1 Deltaproteobacteria bacterium
GTGCGCCGCATCGGTGGCCGGTGCGTCCGCTCCGGTGGCCGTCGCGAGCCAGAGCAGGGTCAGGGATCCGGGTCGAACGGCAAGCAAGGCCAGGGCTCCGGATCGCAGGGTCAGCAGGGCCAGCAAGGCGATCCGCAGAACGGGCAAGGCCAGGGTCAGCGACAGAACCGCGGCCGAACCGAGCCGAAGTCTCCCGAGGGTCCGTCCGACCAAAAGCTCGATGATCTCGAGAACTACTCGCGGCGACTGCAGCGCGATGAAGCGCGCCGTCGTGCGTCGGGTCGCTCGCAGGATCCGCTCAAAGACTGGTAGCGACTGGTAGCGACCCGTCTCGCTACAGCTTCTCGCCGGTCCCATCGGCACGGATCCGCACGCTGATCTCACCCATCCGGAGTCCGCCGGGCTCGAAGGTGGACCACTTCAGCTTGAGCGGCAGCTGCTCGATCACCGCGTCCGTCGTCCCGCCGTTGGTCGGGTTCATCGCGGGATACTTCTTCACGTTGACTCCGGGTGACGGCGTGACGACCTCGAGCCCGACGGACAACAAGTACTTGTTGGGACCGTCCTGGAACACGCGCCAGACCACCTTCGCCTTGACGCCATGGAGGTCGACGTCGAGCGCGTGCTTGGTGGCGGCGTCATCGGCGGGTGCCTTGCTCGCGACCGCGGGCCCGAGGTGGCGACGGAGATCCTCGACCGCGACCATACCCGTAGGTGTACCGGAGGCCGGTTCCGAGGGAGCGGAGGCCGGTTCCGAGGGAGCGTCCTTCGCGACGGGTTTCGGTTGTGTCGAGGTGGTGCTGGCGGCACTCCCGCAACCGAGCGACACGCCGAGAAGGAAGATCAGGCTCCGCATGCGGGGAGCATCCCCATGATGGGTGGCATTTGTGGCGAGCATGCTGGTCCGGACGCAACCCGACCGAGGTCCTTTCGGGAGATCGCCGTGGTCAGCGCACCTCCGTTCGCCTGGACGCCGCAGGCTATGCTCGAATCGATGCGGGTTCTCGTCGTCGATCGTCACGTCGCCACGCGCGATGCGATCGCCGAGCTACTGCCGGGTCGCGATTGCGTGTGGGGCACGCGCGAGACCATGACCGGCTTGCTGCGCGCCGCGATCGGTGCCGGCGTGCCGTTCGATGCAGTGCTCCTCGATAGCGAGCCGCCTCCATCGCCGCAGCTGGTGCGCGAGCTGGTCACTCAAGGCGGTGGCGTCAAGGTCGTGCTCGCCGCGAGCGGCGCCGACGGCATCACCCTCGCCGAGAAGTGCGGCGCGACGGATGTCGTGACCAAGCCGTTCGTCGCCGCCGAGCTCGGGTTCCGGATCGGCAAGGGCGCCGCGGCCGAGCGCACCGACAAGCGCCGGCCGCGCAAGAGCGACGTGCTGATCGGCGCGGGGGCGTGGATCAAGGCGCTCTACGACCGGATCGCGATGGTCGCGGCGACCGACGTCACGATCGCGATCTTCGGCGAGAGCGGCACCGGCAAGGAGCTGGTCGCCCGCACCGTGCACAACTCGTCGCCGCGCCACGATGCACCGTTCGTGGTCGTCAACTGCGCCGCGATTCCGGAGGCGTTGCTCGAGGACGAGCTGTTCGGTCACGTCCGCGGTGCGTTCACCGATGCCACGCGCGATCGCGAGGGGCTGCTCGCCGCGGCGAACACCGGCACGCTGTTCCTCGACGAGATCGGTGAGCTCCCCCTGCCGTTGCAGGCAAAGCTGCTGCGCGTCCTGCAGTCGCAGGAGTTTCGCCGGCTGGGCGACGATCAGGATCGGCGCGTCGACGTTCGCATCATCACCGCGACGAATCGCGACCTCGATCAGCTCGTCGCGACCGGCAACTTTCGCCAGGACCTCTACTACCGCATCAACGTGTTCCCGCTGCAGCTGCCGCCGTTGCGCGAGCGCCGGGAGGATGTCGCCGTGCTGGTCCAGCACTTCATCAACAAGCTGCGCGGCAAGCTCGGCAAGACGATCCATGGCATCGCGCCCGAGGCGCTCGCACGCCTCCAGTCCTACGACTTTCCGGGAAACGTGCGCGAGCTCGAGAACAAGGTGCACCAGGCGATGGTGATCGCGTCGTCGTCGGTGATCCGCGAGGAGGATGTCTCGCTCCCCGCGAGCGTGCTGGGTGGTGGGCCGATCGATGTCGAGCGGCCGTTCCGCGAGCTCAAGCAGGAAGCGATCGACACGTTCGAGGTCCGCTATCTCTCCGAGTTGCTGCGTGCGCATCACGGAAACCTCACGCACGCGGCCCACGCCGCGGGGATCGATCGCAAGAACTTGTGGGCGCTGCTGCAGCGACACGGCCTCGAGCGAGCTCGCTTCAAGAAGTTGCGCTGACCCGCTAGTACCAATGCCGCTCATTTAACACTACTGCGTCACGTTAGAGGGGGCCGGGTCCCTCCTCGACGGGGCGCATGGCAGGCAGGGCAGCGAGGAAGCCAGCGTGCAATGGCTCGCGCGATCGCGAGCCGCATGGTGGCAAAGCTGTCGGCGAAGTGACGCTCAGGCCGCGATCGACTGCGAGTTGTCTTCCAGCGGCCTTCTGGCCGAGGGGGGGAAATGCCGCACACGTTCGGCGATGACGAACGCGTAGCAGCATAGGACGACCGAGACGTGGTGGTGCCAGCCGGGAAACCGCCGGCCTTCGTAGTGGTCGAGTCCGAGTTCGTCTTTGAGATCCTGGTACGTGCGTTCGATACGCCAGCGCTGCATCACCCGACGAACAAGCTGCTTCTTCGTCGGCCGTCCAGGTAGCGAGCACAGAAAACAGTTCGCCGGTGCGACCTCGTTGTCGCGCCATTCGATCAGGAGCCACACTGGCTCGCGCTTATCGATGCCGCCTTGGGCGTGGTCGTAAGCAGGGACGACACGCCGCAGTGCAAACCGAGCCGACAGATCCTGTTTCGTGCCTTGACGCCACGTACACCGTCGGAAGCCGCCTTGTTTATCGATGCGATGAGCGAGGTCGATAATGCTGATGATCTCGTCACGTCGCCGACCGAGCTTGTCGAACACCATGACGACTGATCGAGGATCAACTGCTACGCCGTAGTGCAACCCCATTTCGCGGACAGCCTTGCGGAACTCTCTCGAGCTTCCGTATGCCTGATCCGCGAGGACGAGCCCCGGAGGGACGCCATTGTCGACAGCACGTCGGAGCAGTTGCAGCGCGAGTTCCGTCTTCGTCGCGAATTGAATGTCGTCGGGGATGCGTGCTTCTTTTCGGCGCGCTCGATCTTCTGTCCATGTCTCGGGCAGATACAACGCGAAGTCGATTGGCACCTGCTCGGTGCGGGTTGCCACCGTCAAGCTGACGCCGATCTGGCAGTTCGTCGTCTTGCCTGCGGATCCAGTGTACTGACGCTGAACACCGACGGAGTGCTTGCCTTGTTTCAAGAACCCCGTGTCGTCGATGATCCACGAATCAACGGGCTCGCTCTCCGTCATCGCTTCGAGTGCATACCGCGCGGCTTCTCGACGGACATCGTCATCGCTCCACGGCGCGTCGAGTGCAAAGTGCAGCAGTCGTTGATGCTCGGCATCGACCCTATCCGGATCGGTACACGCACGTGCAGCGATCGGCTCGATGCTCTTGCGCTCGCCGTCGCCGAACACGCCTTCGGCGTATAGCGCGAATGATTCACGGCGGCCTTTCCGGCCCAACAGCGCTCCAATGCGGTCGAAGTACTCCGACAGCCGCCGCTCCGCGGCAGAATTCATCAGAACCGCCATGACCTCTTTGATCACAACGGCGGGTCATTCGCGATCCTTCCGTCGAGGAATTTCACAACCGATCGAAATCGATCCGGAATTCTGAGAAGAAATGTGACGCAGTAGTGTTAAGGCGCGTTTGCGACGAGGATTTGATCGGGACCTTGCGTTCGAAGTTGCTCATCTTGATCTTCACGGCCCTGGGAAAGACGCGTTCGGGGCGCCGTGGAGGCAGTACGAAATTTCGTAAGCGGTCGGCCATCGTCGCGAGTCGGCTAGGAGCTGTTCCTGGCGACGCCATCGCAGCGAGGTGCCATTGCTCGACGCACTCGCGTAAAGGGACAGGCCGGACAGGCCCTCGAGGATCAGCTTCCGTCCCCTCACTTCGCTTTCTCGCCGGCGCTCGCCTGCGGTGAGCGCCGTCGGGCTTCGTTCGGTTCGGACGAGCCGTTGTGGCATCCGGGCACACTGGCGCCCTCGTCGAGAACGAAGGAGACTCGTCATCGTCGTCGGATGGCCGCGCGAGCCTCCCGGGTACTCTCCATGACTGACAGACAACTCGCCACTGTGCTGCGCGAGCGCGCACAGGACATCACGGAGCGCTGGCATTGCGATTTGCCGTCGCCGTCGGCTGCGCTCGTCGAGCGGATGCCCGAGCTGATCGAAGCGATCGCGTCGTGGGTGGAAGGTGAGCGCGAGGCCTCGCTCGCCCAGC
>JANNBP010000218.1:0-13838 GCA_031385555.1 Deltaproteobacteria bacterium
CGTCTCCCCACCGCCGCCCGCCGAGAAGCTCGATCGGCCGAGCCAGCCGTCGGCGATCGGCTCGAAGAACTAGTCGAGCAGCCCGCCGATCCACGAGCACACCGTGGCGGGGTCGTCGGTACAGCCGTCGTATGCGTAGAACGGCTGGCCGAGCAGCTCCTGCTCGGTGAACCGCACGAACGCCGCGAACTCGATCGCTGCATCCGTCTCGCAGGTGACCGAGCCGACCGCGCTCTCGACGCGATACACGCCGCTCAGATCGACCGAGTCCGTCCCACACGCCGCTACCACGCACAGCCATCCCACCGTGCGCGCGATCCTCATGACGGCGAGTGTTCGAGACGCTCTGCCAGCGCGAACAACCGATCGCGACGCGTGTCGACGATGTTGCCCGCCGCCCGCGCGACCGCGGCCACGGCCTTCGCGGGCAGCGCCTGGAGGAATGTGTTGCCGTCGAAGCCGCCGCCCCAGTACGTGCGCGCCTTGTCGAGGCCGCTCATGATCGCGGCCTCGCCACACGCGGCGTAGAGGAACGTGGCGATCGGCGACGGACCCGTATCGAAGCTCGACTCGGACGTGCGCCCCTCGGCGAGCAAGCCGAACAGGTGGTTGTCGAGGTCCCCGGCGGGTGACAGCTTCGGCAGGAACTGCTCGATGCGGCGGAGATCGACGCGCGCGAGGAACTGCTTCGACGCGCCCATGAAGTAGTCGATCGGGACGTCGCCGCCGCTGACCTCGGCGATCGCCTCGATCACCGCGATCGCGTACAGCTTCGCGCGCAGGTAGCGACCGGCGAGCTCGAGGTTGCCGGTGGCGCGCGCGACATGGCGCGCATAGATCTCGTGCTTCGGCTCGTCCTGGTAGTGATGGAAGACCCGCTCGGCGGGGAGCTTCGACAGGAACGTCTCCATCTTCTGGAGCGCGATCCGGTAGTCCTTCACCGTGTAGACGAGCGGAGCATGGAGGGCGGGATTGCTCTCGGGGAGCAGCTTCCAGGTGTTGTCGAGGAACTGCGCCGGATCGTTCTCGGCGAAGTTCTCGACGTCGCGATTACCGAGCCGCACCGCGCGGCGCATGGTCTCGTCGAGCAGCTTGCCCTCGAAGCCGAGCAGGACCAGCCGCTCGTGGAGCGGGCCGACCGGATCGACGCGGAACGGGATGGTCTGTTCGATACACGCGGCGATCGCGATCCGCTGCTCGCGCGTCAGCGTGTGCTGGAGCTGGATGTTGGCGACCAGCGCGGACGCGATCTCGTTGAGCCCGGTCATCGGCGTGACGAGGTCGCCGATCTTGCGACCGAACACTGTGAGCGTGTCCCCGGCAATCCCTGCGGCGGCCGGCAGGATCTTCCACCCCGGGGTGGGGGGCTGCTGCCCCACCTGAGGCTCGTGCGACAGCACCTGGCCGAGCTCGGTGCGCATCGAGTGCGGCAGATCCTGGTCGACCTGGAGATAGACGGAGTCGTGATAGAGCGCGGCGATCACCTCGAGGGCATCGCCAGAGGCGGTCAGCGCGACCACGTGATCGTGGTTGTGGTACTCGCGACCCGGCGCCGACAGCGCCATGTGGATCGAGAACCCCCAGCGCTCGATGTCGGCGAGCTTCGCGTCGCTACCGAGGTCGTGGAGAGCGCGCCACAGCGCGTTCACGATCTCGTGGACGGGTGAACGCTTCTCCGACGTGGTCATCGTCGAGCCACGTTATCATGCAGGGTGCCGTCACGGTGGAGAGGCCAGTAAGCCGAGTTCTGTAGTTGGCGATCATTCCTCTAGACCCACCGTTGCCGATGGGTTCGAGCAACCAACCCGGAGTCATCGCGCGGGCAACGCGACCCCTGTCTGGTCTTGCTTCGGGTGGGGTTTACCGTGCCCTCGTCGTCACCGACGAGGCGGTGCGCTCTTACCGCACCGTTTCACCCTTACCTGCTTTCACAGGCGGTTTACTTTCTGTTGCACTGTCCTGCGAGTTACCTCGACTGGCCGTTAGCCAGCACCCTGCCCTGTGAAGCTCGGACTTTCCTCCCGTGACGACTACATTTGCATGGAGTCGTCACCAGCGATCACCTCGGCCTCTCCACCGATCGAGCTCCGGTTGGATACCACGAAAGCGCGTCAAGTCAGAAGCGTCCCCATTGACTGCTGCGCGATCGGAGCAAGAATCGTCGCGGACATGGGTGTCACCAAGATCTTGGTGGTCGACGACAACGAGGACGCGGCCGACATGCTCGCCACCGTGCTCGAGCTGCGTGGCTACGAGATCCGGGTCGCCAACCAGCCGCACGAGGCGCTCGCCATCGCGCGCACCTGGCAGCCGGAGGTCGCGTTCCTCGATCTAGGCCTGCCCGAGATGGACGGGTGCGAGCTCGCCGCGCTGATGCGCGCCCTGCCCGGCCTCGGCCAGCTCCGGTTGATCGCCCTCACCGGCTATGGCCAGGCGGCCGATCGCGAACGCACGAAGCTGGCGGGCTTCACCGAGCACCTGGTCAAGCCGGTCGAGATTCGCACCCTCGAAGCCGCGCTGATCCGGCCCTGATCCGACCCTGATCCGGCCCTGATCAGGCCCTGACGTTTCCCAGCGGCGGTAGCATCCCCGGATGCTTCCGAAGCCTGTCCTCTGTGGGGTGTTGCTCGCGGCACTCGCAGCCTGCCCCGGTCCTCGTTCGCCCTACGCCACCACCGGTGGTGCGCTCCAGCTCTCGAAGGTGGTGCTCTACCGCAACGGCGTCGGTTACTTCGAGCGTGGAGGCAAGGTGTCGGGCGACACGCTGACGCTGCGCGTGCGCAAGGATCAGGTCAACGACCTGCTCAAGAGCCTGACCGTCGTCGAGCGCCAGGGTGGTCGTGCGGTGTCGATCTCGATGCCGCTCGATCCGCGCGCGTGGGCGAACGCAGCGAACGCGACGCTCGGCCCGGGGAGCGGCAGCCTCGCCGAGGTGCTCGACAAGCTGCGCGGCACGCACGTCACGCTGAAGACCAAGGCGGGCGACACGCTCGACGGCCGGATCTTGATCGTCGAGCAGATCACCAGCGAGGGTGACAAGAAGGCCGACGATCACGACTTCAAGGTCACGCTGATCGACGCCGACAAGATGAACGTGATCCGGCTCTCACAGGTCGCCGGCATCACCCTGCACAACGGCGACATCGCGCTGCAGTTCCAGCGCAGCCTCGACGCGACGGCCGGCGAGGGCATGTTCCAGCAGGTCGAGGTCACGATCCGTCTCGTCGGGAAGAGCTCGCACGATCTCGTCGTCAGCTACGTCGTCGGCGCACCGATGTGGAAACCGACGTATCGCATCGTGCTGCCCGAGAAGGGCAAGGGCGAGGCGCTGCTCCAGGGCTGGGCGGTCGTCGACAACACCACCGGCGAGGACTGGCGCAACGTCAAGCTCGCGCTGACGTCGGGTGCGCCGATCGCGTTCCGCTACGACCTCCACACGCCCCGCGACGTGGCGCGGGCGGATCTCTCCGCGATCGGCTCGAACCGCCGTGCGACGGTGTCGGTCGGCGAGGCGGGCTACGCGCAGCCCGATGCGTCGCCACCGCCCCCGCCGGTCGCGGCCAATCAACCCGCGCCGATGGTCGATTCCAAGGACGCGTGGGGAGGGCCCTTGGGCGGTGCGGCGGGTACTGGGCGAGCGCCGAAGACCACGTCGGCGACCCGCCCGGCGGCCGAGAAGAAGGTCGGCGACAAGTACGCCGAGCAGTCGCGCCGTGCTGGCGAGAACACCCTCGAGGAAGCGCGTGACGAACCCAGTGCCGTCGATGCGGTCGCGCTGTCGACCTCGATGCAGGCGAACACCAGGTCGTCGATGATCAGCGGGCTGACGCGCTACGACCTCGACGACAAGCTGACGGTGCCCGACGGCACGTCGACGATGGTCGCGATCATCAACCACAAGGTCGAGGGTGAGGAGACGTTCCTGTTCCGGCCGGGTGGTGCGGGTCAGGGTTACGAGGCGAACCCGTATCGCGTGATCCGGTTCAAGAACTCGACGCCGTTCGCGCTCGAGTCCGGCCCGATCTCGATCTATTCGGGCGGCAGCTTCGTCGGGGAAGGCATCAGCGAGCCGGTCAGCGCCAACGTCGCGGTCACCGTGCCGTTCGCGGTCGAACCCGGGCTGTTGGTGTCCTCGGCGGCGAACTACCGCAGCGACGAGATGCGGCTGGTCAAGATCGTGCGCGGCGTGATCGAGATCGAGCAGTTCGGTCGCCGCCAGACCACGTGGGAGATCAAGACGCAGCTCGCGCGCGCCGACGAGACCACGGTCTACGTGCGCCACAGCAAGGCCGGCGGTAACTACACCCTCGCGCCGCGCCCAGCCGGCACGGAGGACTTGCCCGACGCATACCTCATCCCGATCAAGCTCGTCGCGAAGGCGCTGACCACGAAGCTCGAGGTGATCGAGCAGACGCCGTCGCGCAGCACGCTGTCGATCTGGGACTCGCGTGCACTCGTGCTGTTCGAGGGCATCCTCGCCCAGGGCACGCTGGATCAGGCGATCCGCGGCAAGCTCGCGCCGATCGTCAAGCTGCGTCAGGAGGTGGGGCGGATCGATACCGAGATCGAGGGCAAGACGCGGACGCGGCAGGAGCTCGATCAGCGCGCCTCCGAGACCCGGCAGAACCTCGAGGCGATCAAGCGTGACCCGGCAGCAAACGTGCTGCGCAAGAAGCTGTCGGATCGGCTCGAGCAGTTCTCGAAGGACGGCGACAAGCTCGGCCGCGATCTCGTCGAGCTGTCGACCAAGCGGACCGAGAAGAAGGTCGCGCTCGAGGATGCGATGCAGGCGCTCGACCTGACGCCGAAGGAGCCGATCGCCCCGAAGCCGTGACGATCGTCGCCCCGAAACCGTTCTTCTGCGCGCGATGCGGTGCCCTCGCCGACGTCGGAGGTGCGTGCCCGAAGGACGGCGAGCACCTCGTCCGCGTGTCGGTGCAGGATCTGCCCGGCCGGTTGATCGGCGAGTACCGCGTGCTCGCGAAGCTCGGCGGTGGGGCGTTCGGCACGGTGTATCGCGCGGTGCACGCGACGACGGGCACGATCGTCGCGATCAAGTTGCTCGCGCATCCGATCGATCACAAGGACAGTGAACGCGTCGTGATCGAGGCGCGCGCGGCCTCGAAGATCGCGCATCCCAACTGCGTCGAGGTCTTCGATCTCCTGCAGACCGCGGATCGCCGGCCGTACATCGTGATGCAGCTGCTCGTCGGGGTCTCGCTCGCGCAGGTGATCAAGAAGCGGTTGTCGGTCGCCGAGGCGATCACGCTGATCGCCGATGTGCTGCGTGGGGTGGGAGCCGCGCACGCGCAGGGCGTGATCCATCGCGACCTCAAGCCCGGCAACATCTTCATCGCCGATGGCAAGGCCGTGGTCGTCGACTTCGGGTTCGCGAAGCTGCTCAGCGATCCGCAGGCACCGAACCTGTCGATCACCGGCGAGGTGCTCGGCACGCCCGCGTACATGGCGCCGGAACAGATCACCGCCGGCCGCCCGATCGATGGTCGCGCGGATCTCTACGCGGTCGCCGTCGTGCTGTACGAGATGCTCGCGAACAAGCTGCCGTTCGTCGGCAAGTCCGCGCTGCAGATGATGGGAGCGCACCTCAACCAGGTCGCGCTGCCCGTCACCGCGTACCGCCCCGATTGCCCGAAGCAGATCGCCGACGCGGTCGGCAAGGCGATGGCCAAGGATCCCGATGACCGGTTCCCCGACGCCGCCGCGATGCGCGCCGCACTCACGTTGTCGAGCGGGCTGCCGGGCTGGGCGTATGTCGTGCTCGCGGCGATCGCCGCGGCGATCGTGATCGGGTTCGCGAGGGCGTGCGGATGATCGGAGAGATCGAAGAGCTCGAGGATCAGATTCGCGCGCGGCCCGACGACATCGCGCTCCGCGCCGTCCATGCCGATGCGGTGCTCGAGCGCGGCGAGCCCGGAGATCGCGTTCGCGGACAGCTGATCCACCTCGCCCTCGCGGGGGAGCGTGGCGACCTGGCCGCGGCGCGCGAGGCGTGGACGATGCAGCGCAAGGCGCGCAGTCGGCTCGTCAACGCGCTCGATCGCAGATACGTGCTGCGGATGACGTGGCGACACGGCAGCGTCGAGTCGATCTCGATCGAGCTGCGGATGTGGAGCGGCGGGACCTCGCTGCTCCAGCAGCGCACGATCGCGGCGCTGGTCGACCTGTTCGCCGCACCCGAGGTGTTCGCCCTGCGGTCCCTCGACACGCGCCCGTCCGGGGACGTCCACGTCGAGAGCTTGCTCCGGCTCGTCGAGCACCTGCCGATCCGCTGGCTCGGGATCGCCGGGGCGTGTACGACCGCCGAAGAGCTCGCGAGGGTGCGCACGCTGCCGCATCTCGACGGGCTGGGGCTCCACACGCACGATCCTGTCGCGACGCTCGCCATGCTCGACGGTCAGACGTGGTTGCGCGATCTCGAGCTGTCCGGCATCCGCGCTCCGTTCGATCCGGCGCGGTTCCCGCAGCTCACGCGGCTGGCGCTCTACGGTCTCGACTCACCGGCGGAGCTCGAGCCGATCCTCGAGCTGCCGGAGCTGCGCGACCTCGGCCTGATGGGCACGGTCGGGGTCACGAGCTGGCTGTTGCAACGGCTCGAGCACAGCCCCGTGCTACCTCGCCTGCGCTCCCTCGGATTCTCCGCGGCGATGCTCTACGACGCGCAACCGGAGCGCGCCTGGCTGGTCGAGCATCGTCAGGCGTTCGCGCACGTGCGGTTGTTCACGTATGGCCTCCAACCCGATCACGATCGCGGGCACGAGGCCGGCCGACTCGGCCTGCTGCTCGACCTGCTCGGGCGCACGCGCGACAGCATCGACGAGCATCAGCATCATCTCGATCACAGCGGCGGGGACCGGATCCACGCCGGCTGCTGGGGAACGCTCGCCAACGCGCTGATCGACAACGCGCAACCCGGCGACGCCTTGCGCGCCGTCGATCGCGGCCTCGAGGTGATGGGCGACGGGCACGAGCACGAGGCCGATCGTGTCGCCCTGCTCCAGACGCGCGAGCGGGCGGTGTCGGCCGTTCAGGCCGCGCGCGGCGCCGGCAGCTGACGCGGAATGGTAGCGCCGTAGACGCCACGCTTGAGGTTCGACGGAGCGTCAGCGCCTCGCGGATCACGTTGATCATGCGAGCAGCGCAGCATGAGGGTCACCACAGAAAGCTCGTGCAGCGAACAGGAGTCGCGATCGCCGAGCAAGCGTCGCACACAGCATGCCGACCCTGATGTAGACGTGGGGCTGAAGCGATTCAGCGTCCGTCTTCGAGGCGAGAGAGGTAGCGCGCACGAGACCTGAGACGGGCGACCGCCTCCTCACCGCGGTGGCTCCCTAGCTTGGCAAGAAACGTTGCGTAGAGCTCGTAGCGCCCGGTTGGCCGAACGAATCGGTTGCCGTCGAACACCGCAGCCTCCTCGCGTTCGAGTGCCGCGAGGATCGACTCCTCGACTCGAGGATCGTCGCGGCGTCTGAACAGCGCATGCTCCGAAGACGGATGGGCGCGGGCGAACTCGCGGAGGTAGAGCTCGAACACCCGTTCGTCGTCGACCGAACCTCGGAGCATGCAAAACGCGACTTGCTGCATGCGCGCGAGGTCGGCGCCGACGGGAGGTTCAGCACCAGGCTCGAAGAACCGCAGCAGCTCGTCGACAAGCGCGGGCGTGATCTTGCAGAACGCCGAGTACGCCTCGGCGAGCGCGACTTCCTGGTCGATGCTTCTGGTGTCGTGCGGATGCAGGATTACTGAGAGAAGGTACGGCGCGGCGTCCTTTGCGTTGGCTGCTTCGAGCACGCCGACGACGCTGAGCGCGGACCACCGCAGGCCAAGAATCAGAATCGGCCACGCCGTGGCGAGCTCCGCGATCAGCCTGGTCCGAGAAGTCTCGTCACGGCGATCGGGGTATTGAAAGCTCGCTCGCGCCACGTGCAACATCAAGCGCTGTTGGCTCTCGACGGATAGCGAACCTGCACGAGTCACGAGCTCTTCGATCGAGGTCGAAGGATCAGCACTCCGCCACCGCGCGATCGCCAGAGCGAGTTGCTCCGGGCCGTGGAGGTTCGGGAAGTCATCGTTCGAGACCTCGGGGTCATCCACGACAGGTTGCCGTGTCGGTTTCGGCGGCGGCGCGGCGCGAACGTGCGCAGCCAGGTCGACCCACCCGCGATGTTCGAGCCGGTCGCCAAGCACGAGTCGGGCGTCAGGAGCATCCGCGAACGGAGCGATCTCGGTGACGAGCGCAACCTCGATGTCGTCGAGCGGCATGTGAAGGATGTCGGACGGCGTCGGTAAGAACAGCGAGCTGATCTCGCGCCGGCGATCGGCGCCGAGCTCCGAACCCGAGGCGAGCTGGTCGACGAGCTGCTTGATCGCGATCCGCGAAGCGATCTCAGGGGCACGTCGCTTCGCCATCCGGAACAGTTGATCGACGTAGCTGGCCCGCATCGCAGGAGGAAGTGAGGGAGGCGTACCGGTGGCGAGTAATTCGAACAGGTCGAGCAAGATCTCCAGAGCGAGTCCTTCGTCGACCAAGCGTCCGATGGCGGCGTCAGCGCTCACCTCGTCGCCTCGAGCAAGTGCCTCGATCACGTCTTCATACGAGACCTGCTCCGTGGCATAGATCGCGTGCAGCCCTTCGACCGCGTAGCGCTCGATCATCAGATTCGTCATCGCCTCGAGATTCCCGAGCTCGGCGACGTCGCCGCCATGGTCGAGCGCGAACGACTGGCCCCCTCGTGCGATCAACGCTGCGATCTGGGTTCGCCGACCTCGCGTGTAGCGGCAGCCGCGTTCGAGACCCAGCACGACGCCACTCGGCCGACCATGCTCGAGCAGCTTGTAACTGTCCTTTGCGAGCCAGCGCGCGCCGAACACATGCCACCGATCCTGCAACGCTGCGAATCGGCCAGCAGAGTCCGTGGGATCGAGCAGGTCGAGATATCCCCACAGCGCACCCGCGCCGTAGCAAGTCAGCAGGTCGAGATACTCGAGCGGGACCTCGACGCACGCATCGCCGAGCGATGCTACGAGCGCGTCACGCGCGATCGGCCGGGGACGACCGACCAGCGTCAGCGAACCGACGATTCCCATGCCGTCCGAGGATACATGCGTTGTCGTTCGCCGCCGCCGAAGGTCCCCTGGCAACCTCAGGCCGCGCGCGGCGCCGGCAGCTGACGCGGGGTGCTCGCGCCGTAGACGCCCGACCTGAGGTTCCGGCGGATCGTCAGCGCCTCGCGGATCACGTTGAACATGTCGCGCACCGGATTGATCCGCGTGCCGCGATCGTCCTTCCACTCGACGCCGACCTCGGCGATCTCGAAGCCGCGGCGCTTCGCGAGCGCGAGGATCTCGAGGTCGAACGCCCAGCCGTTGATCTTCGCGACCGAGAATAGATTTCGAGCCGCCTCGGCGGTGAACGCCTTGAAGCCGCACTGCGTGTCCTTGACGCCCGGCACCAGCGAGCGCTGGATCACCTTGTTCGCGAGCCGGCTCCACAGCACGCGGTAGAACGGCTGCTTGACGTCGGTCTTGCTTCCCTCGACGTAGCGCGAGCCGATCGAGATCTCGGCCTTGCACGAGATGATCGGCGCGAGCAGCGCCGGCAGCTGCTCCGGCGGCATCGAGCAGTCGGCGTCACACATCACGCGGATCTGCCCGCGCGCCTCGAGCATGCCCAGGCGCACCGCGGCGCCCTTGCCCTTGTTCGGGACCTGCTTGACCAGCCGGAGGTTCGCGATCGCCGCCTTCGAGGCCTCGACCACGTCGCACGTGTCGTCCTTCGAGCCATCGTCGACGACCACGATCTCGTAGCGCAGCGGCTGCGCTGACAGGAACGCGTGGAGGCGCTCGAGCGTGGGCGGTAGGCGCTTCGCCTCGTTGTACGCGGGAACGATGATGGAGAGATCGATAAACGGGAGATTGTACGAATCGTTCGACATGACAAAGCCCTTCTGATCGCGAGCTGCGATCAACGAGACACCCAGAGCGAAAACGGATCAGGCGAGCGAGGACGCGGCGTCAGGTGCACGCCGCACGAACACCAGCTTGCGCTGTGCGGGATAGGTCCAGGCGAAGAACACGATCGCGGCCGAGAGCAGCTTTGCAGGCAGCACCGGCAGCGCGAGCTCGACCGCGAACAGCTTCATCAGCAGTGCGAGGGCGAATGCGTTGGTGATCGCCACGAAGGCGAAGCGACCGACCTGGTCAAAGGACAGCGGCGAGCGGTCCTCGAACGCCACGTACTTGTTGATCGAGAAGCAGACGACCGCGCCGACACTCGCTGCGACGAAGGCTGACAACGGAATCGACACGCCCAGCGCGACCAGGGTCATCAGGACCACGACGTCGGTGGCGGTCGCGGCGATGCCACCCATCCCGGCGGCGACCATCTGACGTCTCTTGCTCACGAGGACTGGATAAAGCAGCGTTTGTGCCACCCGGCAAGCTACTGAAATCCCGTGCAATCCCTGTCAGGGGTTTGACATTACGGCGGTGGTTCGACCACTTGATCGACCGCGGCTTCACCGCTCGCATCGGGATCTGGTGGGGGGGTGTCATCGCTCGGAGCGGGAGTACAGACGGGGCGGCGACGGGGCGACAACAGGCCATCGGCGCCGGCGAGGGGCTCGGGCGGCTTGCCGTCGAGATCGAACACGGTGACGCCACCGGCTTTCTTACCGTTGCCATCGCCGTGGTCGACCATCAGCTTGCGCTCGCCGATCCACTCGACCGCCATGCTCTCGCCACGCTCGATCTCGGTCAGCGTGCCGGTGGTGGCATCGACGACGAACGCGGCAGCGTTGTTCGCGGGTGCGTCCTTCGGGCTCGGCGTGCCGCACACGCGGTTCTCGTCGAGCTGCGCGACGAAGGCGATCCGCGCGCGATCGGGAGACCACGTCACGGTGTTGCCATCGATCAACCCGGGCGCGGGCACGCTGACGACGCGGTTCGATTTCCCGATCTGCATCGCGCTCGCCAGGCCCTTGTCATCCCAGTCCGCCGTCACGCCGGCGACGGGAATCGCGTGTAGCCGTGCGGTGCGGCCCTTGACCTCGAGCCACGGGCCCGGTGGCTTCTGCGTCTTCGGCGGCAGCGTCGAAAGTACAAAGTTGTCGTCGAGCCGCTTCCATACCCCGCCACCGGCCATCACCCAGACGCCCGGGTCCTGCTTCGCCGAGTACGTCACCAGCACGGGACCTTTGGTGCCGAGCTCGCTGGGCCGCGAGGTCTTGCCACGGGATAAGTCGATGACGCCGATCGCGAGCGTCGCCTTGCCGTCCTTGCCGCGCTGCCGCGTGATGTACGCGATCTTCGACGGGGCGACGCGCAGCGAGCCGACGACGGCGCCGAACGTGCGGGTCACCCGATACCAGCGATCGGCGTCCGGATCGAACGCGTAGAGATCGCCGTCCGCTTGCACGACGACCGAGCGCGCGAGCGCCGCGATGTACGCGACCCGATCGCTCTCGATCCGGCGGCTCCACGCTTCGCCCGCTGGCGTCTTCAAGAACGGCTGGAGCTCCGCGAGATCGAGCGAGGCGGGGCCCCACTTGCCGAAGTCACCGGCGGTCGCGAGTTGCAAGGGACCGATCAGCTCGTCGTACTTCTTGAGGTGCCCGAGCCCCGCCGCGAGCAGCCACGCGGCCTCGAGGTGACCGGGATCGGCGGCGAGGGCCTGCTTGCAGGTGGTCACCACGTCGGCCCACTGGTTCCTGGCCTCCGCGGTGCGCGCGATCCGGAACGCCGGATGGCCCCCGCGCTTCCTCCACATATAGGAGGCGAGGTCCGGCATCCCGAGGGTCCTGGGCGGGATCTCGAGCGTCACCGTGTCGGGAACCGCCCCGTCTTTCGGCGCAGGAGTTGGCTCCGCGGACTTGCTACTGCCGCAGGCGACCAGAAACACGAGTGCCAACGCCCTCATGCAGCCTGCGGAGTAGCACATCTCTCTGACCCCCGCGCGCATTGCTCCGCTCCCGCAAGGCTGATATGAACCGCCGCCTGTCGTGTTCATCCTTCCGATCCGCCCTGCACTTCTCGTCGCCGTGATCGGCTGCCAGGGCGATCCTCCGGCCGAGAAGGTCGCGCCGCAGGCGATCGAGGTCTCGAGCAACGGGGCGCCGATCGCGAAAATCGTCCCCGGGCGCCCGTGCCGCGCCACCGTCGAGGGCATCGAGGTCATCGTCGGTGAAACGCCGTTCGGTGCCACCGTGGGCGACGCGAAGTGGACGGCGAAGACGGAGACCAACGGCACGACGTTCAAGAAGAACGGCGAACCGGTCGCCCGCATTCACGCAAATCAACTGTTCGATGCGCAGGGTATCCCGCTGGTCAAGGTGACCGACGCGGGTGAGATCGCGAACGGTCCCGGCCGCTTGGTCCGCAGAGCCACCGTGGTGGCGGGCTACGCACCACAGGTCGAGATCAAGTCCCTGGTCAGCGCGGACACATTCGTTGTGACGCACACCGAGGATGTAGTGCTGGCTGCACTGCTTTCGGCCCCCGAGGCCGAACCGACAATTAGGGCGTTGGTGGCGTGTCACCTATTGCAGGCAGCAGGATCATGACTTCGATCAGAAACGTCGCGATCATCGCGCACGTCGACCACGGAAAGACCACGCTGGTCGACGGCCTGCTCAAGCAAGCTGGAACCTTCCGCACGGGTGAGGTCGTCGCCGAACGGGCGATGGACTCGAACGACCTCGAGCGCGAACGCGGCATCACGATCCTCTCGAAGTGCACCGCGGTGACCTGGAAGGGCACGCGCATCAACATCGTCGACACCCCGGGCCACGCCGACTTCGGTGGCGAGGTCGAGCGCGTGCTCGGCATGGTCGATTCGGTGCTCCTGCTCGTCGACGCCTATGAAGGCGCGATGCCGCAGACCCGCTTCGTCACGCAGAAGGCGTTCGAGATGGGCCTGTCGCCCATCGTCGTCGTCAACAAGATCGATCGCCCGAGCGTCGACCCGCACCAGGTGATGGACCAGGTGTTCGAGCTGTTCATGTCGCTCGGTGCGACGGACAAGCAGCTCGACTTCCCGGTGATCTACGCCTCGGGTCGCCAGGGCTACGCGATCCGCCAGCTCGAGGACGAGAAGAAGGACCTCGGTCCGATGCTCGATCTCATCCTGGAAGCCGTACCGCCGGCCGCCGGGGATCCCGATGCACCGCTGCTCATGCAGGTCGCGACGCTCGACTACGACGACTACCTCGGCTACATGGCGATCGGCCGCATGCGCGCCGGTCGCTCGAAGGTCGGAGATCGCGTCCTCCTCGCGCACCGCGATGGCAAGAAGGAAGAGTTCCGCGTCCAGAAGGTCCTCGGCTTCCAGGGCCTCAAGCGCTTCGAGCTCGCCGAGGCGATCGCCGGCGACATCGTCGCGATCACCGGCATGTCCGAGCTCACCGTCGGCGAGACGCTGACCTCGATCCAGAGCCCGACGGTCCTCCCGCCGCTCAAGGTCGACGCGCCGACGATCTCGATGAACTTCCGCGTCAACGACGGCCCGTTCGCCGGCAAGGAGGGCAAGTACGTCACGTCGCGCAACCTGCGCGAGCGCCTGATGCGCGAGATCAAGTCGAACGTCGCGCTCCGCGTGATCGACACCGAGGACGCCGGCGCGTTCAAGGTCTCGGGCCGTGGCGAGCTCCACCTCTCGGTGCTGATCGAGACGATGCGCCGCGAGGGCTACGAGCTCTGCGTCTCGCAGCCCGAGGTCATCTACCACGGCTCCGACGAGCCGTACGAGGAGGTGGTCGTCGACGTCGACGAGGCCTACACCGGCCCGGTCATCGAGGAGCTCGGCAAGCGCGCCGGCCGCATGC